>JBBDIC010000064.1:14739-25439 GCA_040880625.1 Dehalococcoidia bacterium
TTCCAGGAGGCGCTGCGGGCCTTCCTGGACGAGGCCACGGAGGACAACGCGCCTCGACGCGACGTGTCGCTCACGGCGGCGCGTCGAGGGCAGGCGACGTGGGAGGAGGCGGAGTCCGTGGCCGTGCTGGTGGACATGGGCCTGCGCGTCCTGGGCGAACGGCTGACGCAGGTGCGCGAGGCGCTGGCCGCACTGGGCGAGGACGCGCCGCTGGATGCGGACGCGCTGCGCGTGGAGGCCAACCGCCGCGGCGAGGCGCTGCGGGCAGCACGCGAGACGCTGCAGCGCGCCGTCCTCCGCGCCGACCGTGACGAGATCGCGTGGGTCACACGTGGCGAGGGCGAGGTGCGCATCGGCCGCGTGCCGCTGGAGGTGGCGCCGCACCTCGCGGAGTCGCTCTACGCCGGGCGCGAGTCCGTGTTGGCCACCAGCGCCACGCTGACCGCCGCCGGCTCGTTCGACTTCGCCACGCGCCGCCTGGGCATGGACGAGGCGGACACCCTGGCCGTGCCGTCACCGTTCGACTACCGCCGCGCCGTGCTGGCGTTGCTGGCGCAGGAACTGCCGGACCCCGGAATGCCCTCCTACGACACGTCGCTCCAGCAGACCGTCGCCTCGCTCGTGCGTGCCAGCGAGGGGCGCACGCTGGTGCTCTTCACCTCGCACGCCGCGGTGCGCGCGACGGCGGCGGCGCTGCGCGACCACCTGGCGGAGGACGACATCACCGTCTTCGCGCAGGGCCTGGACGGCTCACCCACGCGGCTGCTGCGCCTCCTCCAGGAGAAGCCGCGCTCCGTGATCCTCGGGACGGCCGCGTTCTGGGAGGGCATCGACGTGCCGGGCGACGCGCTGTCGCAGATCGTGATCGCGCGCCTGCCGTTCCCCGTCCCCAGCGATCCGGTCTACGAGGGCCGCTCCGCCCAGTTCGACGACCCGTTCGAGGAGTTCGCGCTGCCGCAGGCCGTGCTGCGCTTCCGCCAGGGCTTCGGCCGCCTCATCCGCGGCTCCACCGACCGAGGCGTGTTCGTGGTGCTGGACAGCCGCATCGTCCGCCGCCAGTACGGCGCGGCCTTCCTGGACGGCCTGCCGGACTGCGAGGTGCGCACGCTGCGCGCCGCGGACCTGGCCGCCCACGTGGAGCGCTGGCTCGCGTGAGCGCCGGCACGGCACGCAGCGCCCGCGGGACATGGACGCGCGCCCTCGGCGTGACGCTCGTCCGCACGACGCCCGCGGCCGTGGCGTCGGATCCCGCGTTGTTGCGCGCGCTCACGGACGGCACGGAGCGCTCCGCCACGCCGGCGTTGCCCCCGACGCCGGACGGCGCGGAGTGGTTCGAGGTACGCGCCGGCGGCGTGACGGCGGGCGTCGCCATCGTGCAGCGCGACTGCCCTCGGCCGGGCGAGGCGACGCTGCTCGCCGTCGCCATCGCGCGCGAGGCGCGCGGCCGCGCTACGGCGACCCACGCGCTGCTGGCTGCGGAGCGCCGGCTCGTCTCGGAAGGCTGCGCGCCCATGTACGCGCGCGTACCCAGGACGAACGGGCGCGGCCTCTACTTCATGCTGCGCGCGGGCTTCACGCCGCTGCCGGCCGCCGAGCGCCCCTCCGACGACGGCGACGCGACGTGGTTCGCCCGGATCCGCTCACGCTGAGACAACAGTCCGCCCACGCCGAGACAAGAGTCCGCTCACGCTGAGCCTGTCGAAGCGCGAGCGCGAGCGCGCCAGAACGCGCTACTCGCGGTCCCTTGAGGCGTCACGCGCCTCGCGGCGGCGCAGCGCGTCGCGGTGGCGCTGCTCCATCGCCCCGCGCGCCCAGGAGCGCCACGCCCACACGATGCTGAGCGCCAGCCCGCCGTACATCACCAGATCCACCGCATCGAGGAGTCCCGGCGCGAACTGCGTCGAGGCGACGCGGCCGATCAGCATCCCCGCGAAGAGCATGAACAGGTAGCGCACCCGCGACGGGCGACGCGGCGGAGGCGTCTCCGCGAGGCCGTCGGGCGAGTCCGTCATTCGCCGTCCACGCGGCGGAAGCGCCGCCGGCCCTCGGCGGGTGCGGGCGCGGCGGGGGGCATCTGTAGGGCGTCGCCGTGCAGGGAGCGCACCATCGCCTCGGCGCGGGCGCCCTCCGGCCCCATCGCCGCGCGTGCGGCGCGCTGCTCCGCGGCCAGACAGTCGGAGCAGAACGTCTCCACGCCGCTCGACTCGCCGCCCAGCAGGGCGTCGCCGCAGTCCCTGCCGGGGCGGTTGTTGTACGGGTTCAGGTGGAACGGGCGGCGGCATTCCAGGCACTCCGAGAGCCACTCGGCCGACTCGGCGGTCTCCTCGCAGACGGCGCATGTGAGGTCCGACACCGGGTACGTCATCTCGCTGCTCCCACATCCCTGAGCCGGTCGTCGCGGCGCTACGCCCAGCCCTCGCCGCTGTCGAGGCGACGGCGCACCTCTCGGCGGGCGGCCACCGCGCCCCCCAGCGTGCCGAGGTAGCGCGCCCGGCGCAAGCCGCCCTGCGTGCGACCCAGTTCGGGACCGCGTGGCACGCCCAGGTCCAGCAGCGCCGCGGCGTCCAGGTGCGGCCGCGTGCGCTCCCAGCGCCGGAGCGCGGCCTGGAGCGTCCGCTGGCCGTCCGGGTCGAGCCAGCGCGCCGCCACGCGCGCCTCGTCTCGCGCACCCTCCAGCGTCGCGAGCATCGAGGTGTCGCTGCGGGCGCCCTGGCGGCCGGCGTCCAGCAGCCGCGCCGCGTCCTCCACGGTGAGGCGCGCCTCGCGAGGGGCGTTCAGGCGCTCCATGACGGCGGCGCGGCGCGGCAGCGGCGCCAGCACCACCGCCGCCAGCCGCGCGGCGTCGAGCGGCCGCGTGCGACGCCGCAGCGCGGCGGCCGACGCCTCCGGCAGCGTCCAGTGCGGCTCGATGCCGCGGAGCACGCCCCAGCGGTCGAGGAGCGCGAACGTGGCGCCGGCGCGGCCTCGTCGGGCGGTGAAGTCGAACTCGGCCCAGAGGCGGTCGCCGGAGACGGTCTCCAGCCAGCGTGTGCCGCCCTCGATCAGGCGGGCGGTGGCCGCGTCCGGCGCCAGGCGGAACAGCGCCGCCGTACGCGCGCCGCGCCACAGCCGCGTGGCGTCGTCCTCGAACGAGCGGTCGTGGAGCACGCGCAGCCGCCGTGCGGCGAGGTCGTCCAGGCCGCCGCAGGGGTCCACCACCTCACCGGCGCGCGATCCCGCGAGGCCGAGCGCGACGGCGTTCACGCTGAAGTCGCGGCGCGCCAGGTCCGCCTCGATGCTGTCGGTCGCGCGCACGTCCGGGAGGGCGCCCGGTGCGACATAACGCTCCGTACGCAGCCGCGCGAGGTCCAGCCGCGCGGCCTCGGCCCCGTCCCGCCCGGGCAGCCGGATCGACGCGGTGCCGAAGCGGTCGGCGACCTCGACGGCGGTGTGCGCGGGGAGGCGCTGCACGATGGCGTCCACGAGTGGGCGGATCTCACCGGACGACGCGAGGTCGAGGTCGTGCAGCGGCCGGCGGAGTGCGAGGTCACGCACGCCGCCGCCGACGAGGTACAGATCGCGGTCGAGCACCCTCGCGGCGGCAAGCGCGGCGCGGAGCAGGCGGGCGGCGGGGGCAGGGAGGGCCGCACGGAGTGCGGTAGGGGTAGGGCGTGTAAGCGGTTGAGCGGTTCTTGACACTGCGGAGCGCCGCTTCCTACGATGCTCCAAGACCGGCGGATTCTCCCCGACTCTCCCGCCGGCATCCTGTTGCATCCATCGCACATCGTACGCGCGGGTGGGGCGCGTGCGCTGAGATAGGGTCGGGCTTGCGTACCTTGGCTCCCAACGAGCATCCCACCGACACGCCCGAATTGCCGGGCGGCGACATCGCCGCGCTGGAAGCACTGCTGGGCGTGCACTTCGAGCAGGCGGCCCTGCTCCACGCGGCCCTCACACATCCCTCGTTCGCGAACGAACACCCGGAAGACCCGGCGCCCACGAACGAGCGTCTGGAGTTCCTGGGCGATGCGATCCTCGGGGCGCTGGTGGCGGAGGAACTCTACGCGCGCTTCCCGGAAGTTCAGGAGGGGCGCCTGACGGAGTGGCGCTCCGCCCTGGTCTGCGGCCCCACGCTCTCGCGCGTGGCGACGGACGTGGTCGCCCTCGGTCCGTGGCTCCGCCTCGGCCGCGGCGAGGAGCAGACGGGCGGCCGCGAGCGCGAGGGCAACTTGGAGCGCGCGTACGAGGCGGTGGTGGGCGCGATCTTCCTGGACCTGGGCCTGGACGCCGCCCGCGCGTTCGTCGGGCGCACGCTGGGCGACGAGTTCGACGCGCTGGTGCGCGACCCGGGCGTCCTGAACCCGAAGGGCGCGCTGCAACAACTGGCGCAGGATGTCCTCGGGCGGCCGTCCTACGTGATGGCCTCGCAGGACGGTCCGGAGCACGACCGCCAGTTCACGGTGGAGGTGCGCCTCGGCGGCGAGGTGCTGGGCACGGGCCGCGCGGGGACCAAGCAGGAAGCGGAGAAGCAGGCGGCGCGACAGGCGCTGCCGAAGGTGCGGGCCTTGCTCGAAGAGCGGGGCATCGCGGATCGGATACCCCAACAGGGGGCGGGGGAGCATGGGACGGCTGGTGGCTCGGCCGTCCCCGGAAGTGGATCCTAGGTGTACCTCAGACGTCTGGAAGTCCACGGCTTCAAAGCATTCGCAGACCGGCAGAAGTTCGAGTTCGGCCCGGGCATGACCGTGGTCGCCGGGCCCAACGGGTCCGGCAAGTCCAACGTGGCAGACGCCATCCGCTGGGCGCTGGGCGAGCAGTCCGCGCGCCAGATCCGCGCGCGCAAGACGGAGGACGTGATCTTCTCCGGCTCCGACAAGCGCCGCCAGATGGGCATGGCGGAGGTGACGATCACCCTGGACAACTCGGAAGGCTGGATGCCCATCGAGTTCTCGGAGGTGTCCGTCACGCGTCGCGCGCACCGCTCCGGGGAGAACGAGTACCTCATCAACGGCCAGTCCGTGCGCCTGGCGGACGTGCTGGACCTGTTCCGGCGCGCCCAGGTGGGCCAGAACTCCTACGCCCACATGTCGCAGGGACTGGTGGACGAGGTGCTGGCGCTGAAGCCCCAGGAGCGCCGCGAACTGATCGAGGAGGCGGCAGACGTGCGCCGCCACCGCCACCAACTGACGCTGTCCGAGCGACGCCTGGTGGAGACGCGCGACAACCTGGGCCACGTGCGCATGCTGATCCGGGAGGTGGAGCCGCGCATCCGAGCGCTCCAGCGCCAGTCCAAGCGCGCCGCGCGCTACCGCGAACTGGCCTCCGAACTGGGCGACGCGCTGGAGGTCTACTTCGAGTCCGAACTGCGCCAGTCGCAGGAGGCGCGCGCCGCCGCGCAGGCGGAGCACGACCAGAAGGGCCGCGCGTTCTCCGCGGCGCGGGAGGACCTGGCGCGCATCGAGACGCGCCTGGGCGAACTGACGGGCACCCTCACGGAGCGCCGCGCCACGCTGGAGACGCTCCAGCGCAAGGAGCGCGAACTCGCCGAGGAGGGCCTGCGCCTGGAGCAGGCGATCGCGCTCGCGCAGCAGCGGCTGGACCTGCTAGGGGAGCGCCGCACCGAACTCGAGGCCGCTGTAGCCGCGGCGGACGTGCCGGAGGACGACAGCGGCTCGTTCGACTCGCTGCTCGCGGCCGTCGAGGCGCGCGTGACAGAGGAGCAGACGCGCCTCGCCCGTGACCGCGAGGCGCTTGCGTCCGCGGACGAGGCGACGCGCAGCGTCCTGCGCGACCTCTCGGAGGCGGAGGCGCGGCGCGCCCGCCTGGAGGCGGAGCGCGAGGACCTCGTGCGGCGCGTGGAGGAAGAACGCCAGCGCCTGGAACGGCGGTCCGCCGAGAAGGCGGAGGCGCAGGCGGCGCTGGAGTCGTTGCGGGCGGACGCCGTCGCGCAGCGCGCGGCCCTCGAGGCGCACGAGCGCGAGGCGGAGGCCCGCGCGGCGGCGGCGCGCATGACGCGCGAGCGGCGCGAGTCCGCGGAGCGGCGCCTGGAGGAGGCGCAGCGCGACCTGCAGGGGGCGCAGCAGGCGCTCCGCGAGGCGGAGGACCGCGTGCGCGCGCTGACGGAGCGCCAATCGCTGATCGAGATGCTGCAGGAGTCCATGCCCTCCGCCACCGGCGGCGCGCAGGCCCTCATCGAGGGCAAGTCCGCGCCCGCGCCGGAGGGCCAGGAGCACCCGCTGTCCGGCGTGGTGGACGCCGTCGCGCGCCTCGTGCGCGTGCCGGAGGGGCTGGAGACGGCGATCGAGGCGGCGCTGGCAGAGCACGTCTCCGCGATCGTCGTGGAGCGCTACGAGGACGCCGTGGCGGCGGTGCAGTACCTGCGCGAGGGCGGGCAGGGGACGGCCACCGTCTACCCGCTGGCGAAGATCGAGCACAAGTACCCGCTGAACCTGTTCAACGAGCGCGGCGTGATCGGCATCGCCTCACGCCTCGTGCGCTGCGAGCAGCAGTACCGGCCGCTGGTGGACACGCTGCTCGGCCGCGTGATCGTGGTGGAGGACCTGCGCGTCGCGGAGATGATGATCACGCGCGGCCTGGGCTCCGTCGTCACGAAGGACGGCGTCCTGCTGCGCCCCGGCGGCGCGATGTACGGCGGCCGCGCCGGCGGCATGTCCGAGCGATTCTCCATGCAACGCGAACTGGAGGCGCTGCCGGAACAGGTGGCCGAGGCCGAGCAGGCGCTGGCGCCCGCCCGCGCCCGCGTGGAGCACGCCGAGGCGCTGGTGGCCGACATGCGCGACGCCGTGACGGCCGCGCGCCAGATGGTGGACGAGGCGGAGGAAGCCCGCCGCCAGCACGAGGGCGATCGCACCGCCATCGCACGGCGGCAGGCGGAGGTGGACGCGGAGGTGCGCGCCGTGGCCCGCCGCCTGGAGGACGACCCGCGCGACGCTTCGCGCAGCGTGGAACTACGCGAGCGCGCGGACGCCGCCGCGGTCATCATCGAGGAGGTCGCCGAGCGCATCGTGGCGTTGCGCGACCGTTCGACGGCCGTGGGCGCGGAGCGCGACGGCGCGGCGCAGCGCATGAACGAGGCCACGCAGGCGCTCGCGTCCGTGGAGGCGGAGCGTCGCGCGCTGGTGGCGCAGCGCGAGGAGCGCGTGACGGCGCGACGCCATGCGATCGAGCAACTACAGGAACGCCGCACGCAACTGGCGAACCTCGCGCGCGAGTCGGAGGACCTGGACCTGACGCTCCGCGACCGGCGGGAGCGGCAGGCGAACCTGCGCACGGAGCGCGCGGACGTGCAGGCGCAGATCGGCCCGGCGCACGCCGCCACGGCGGAACTGACGTCCGAGGAACGCGAACTCGCCGCCTCGCGCGGGGACGCGCAGCGCACGCTGCTGACGGCGGAGCGCGAGATGCTGGAGACGGAGAACCGCCTGCGCCGCGAGGCGGAGCGCGTGCAGACCCTCCAGCGCGAGGTCGCCGAGGAGGGCATGGAGGTGCTCGCGGACGGCCGCGTGAAGCCGCTGCCCCGCCCCGCGCCCATCGACAGCACCGACGGCGACGCCGGCGCCGAGGAGACTGCGCACGCCTCGGACGGTGACGCGGAGGAGGACGCGCTGCTGGCAGCGGCGGTCCGCGGCGGCGCGGAGGTGGACATCCCCGCGTTGCGCGAGCGCATCAGCGGACTGCGCGGCGAGATCCGCGCGCTGGGGCCGGTGAACGTGGACGCCCTGGAGGACCTGGGCGCCGAACGGGAGCGCTTCGACTTCCTCACCGCGCAGGTGGATGACCTCGAAGCCGCGGAGGCGGAACTGCGCGAGGCGATCCGCGACCTGAAGAAACTGATCCGGGAGCGCTTCGTGGAGACCTTCCACCTGGTGAACGAGCGCTTCGGCACGTACTTCACGCGCTTCTTCGGCGGCGGGCAGGCGGAGTTGCGCCTGATCGAACCCGCCGAGGACGACCCGGACGGCGAGCCGGGCGTGGACATCTTCGCGCAGCCCCCGGGCAAGCGGATCGCCAACATGGCCGTCCTCTCCGGCGGCGAGCGGTCGATGACCTCGGTGGCGCTGCTGTTCTCGCTGCTGTCGGTGAACCCGGCGCCCATGGTGGTGCTGGACGAGGTGGACGCCGCGCTGGACGAGGCGAACGTCGGCCGCTTCGTGGACACGCTGCTGGAGTTGCGCGACCGCACGCAGTTCGTCGTCATCTCGCACAACCGCCGCACGATCGAGACCGGGGACGCCATCTACGGCATCTCCATGGGAGACGACAGCACTAGCCAGGTGCTCTCCCTCCGCCTCGCGGACCTCCCGAAGGCGTCCTGAGCCCGGCTTCCCGGCTGCCTCGCCCGCTCCCCCCTCCGTTCCGACCCCCTCCCCCTTGAGGGGGGAGGGTTGGGGTGGGGGTGATCCGCGGGCGCGCCCGAAGCCTCGCCACGTCCACAGCCGTCCGGGGCCCCCTCCGGCGACCCTCACCCGCCGCTCCGGTAGCATGGATGGGCGCCGGCCGGACGAGGCGGGGCGCGCACCGCCGGGAGGCGCGCGTGGGGCTGTTCAGCCGTGGCCGCGACCAGGACGCACAGCAGGCCACGGACGTGGCGCTGGAGCGCACGCGCCGCGGCGTCTTCGGACGCCTGGGCGAGATCTTCGCTGCCGACGTCACGGAGGAGACCTGGGAGTCCCTCGAAGAAGTCCTGATCAGCGCGGACGTGGGCGTCCAGACCTCGCTCGACCTGATCGAGCGCGTGCGCGCGCACGGCTTCCGCAAGACGGACGACGTCCGCCGCGCCCTGGGCGAGGAACTCGTCGCCATCCTCGAGGCGGTCGACGTGCCAAAGGGCCGCCTCTGGGGCCACGTGGAGGGCGCGGAGATGCCGGAGCGCCCGTGGACGGTGCTCGTCGTGGGCGTGAACGGCACCGGCAAGACCACCGCCATCGGGCGCCTCGCGTACGCCTACATGCAGGACGGCCGCAAGGTGCTGGCCGCCGCCGGCGACACCTTCCGCGCCGCCGCCATCGAGCAGGTGCAGTCCTGGGGGCAGAGCGTCGGGTTCGACGTGGTGGCGCAGGGCCAGGGTGCGGACCCCGCCGCGGTCGCCTTCGACGCGATCGGCGCGGCGCAGGCGCGCGGTGCGGACGTGGTGCTGATCGACACCGCGGGCCGCCTCCAGAACAAGCAGAACCTGATGGCGGAACTGTCCAAGGTGCGCCGCGTCATCGAGCGTCACGTCCCGCGCGGCCCGGACGAGGTGTTGCTCGTGCTGGACGCCACCACCGGCCAGAACGGCCTGTCGCAGGCGCGGGCGTTCGCGGAGGCCGTCGACGTGACCAGCGTGATGCTCACGAAACTGGACGGCACCGGCAAGGGCGGCATCGTCTTCGCGATCGCGCAGGAGTTCGGCCTGCCGGTGCGCTTCGTGGGCACCGGCCAGCGCGAGGGTGACCTCGCCCCGTTCGAACCGCGGTCCTTCGTCGCCTCGCTCCTCGGCGAGCGCGCGCTCACCGAGCGCTAGGCGCGGCGGCGCATGGCGGACATCGCCGGCTGGTGCGTCGCGCTGCTCGTCGTGGGGGCCGCCGGGCTCCTCCCGTCCGCGCTCCTGTTCGACCGCCTTGAGTCGCGCGGCATCCTCTACGCACGCCCCCTCGCGATGGCGCTCACGGCGCTCGCCACATACGTCGTCGTCGCCGTCACGCCCGTCCCGTACGGCACGCCGGCTGTCGGCGCCTCGATCGTGGCGCTGCTGGCGTGGGGCGGGAGCATCGCGTGGCGGCGGCCGGACCTGCTGCGGGACCTTCTCGCGAGGTGGCGCGGGCTGCTGGCGGGGGAGGCGGCGTTCTTCGCCGTCTTCGCCGTGGTGCTGTTCGCGCGGGCGCAGGCCCCTGACGCATGGGCCACGGAGAAGCCCGCCGACTTGATGTTCCTGACGGCGGTCCATCACGCCTCGGAGTTCCCGCCCGCCGACCCGTGGCTCTCCGGCGAGCGGCTCTCGTACTACGTGCTGGGCCAGGTGCAGGTGGACCACGTGGCGCGGATCGCGGGCGTCGCCCCCGGCGCCGCGTTCAACCTCGCGACGGCGACGGCGACAGCGGCCGCGGCGCTCGCGGCGATGGGTGTGGCCGCCGACCTCGTGCGGCTGGGCGGGCGGCGACGCCCGTCGAGCGCGCTCGTGGCCGCGGGCGTCGCGGGCGCGGGGCTGCTGCTGGCTGCGCCGCTGGCGGGCGTGGTGCAGGTACTGGCCGCCAACGGCCTCGGCGGCGCGGGCGTGTGGGGCGCGCTCGGCATCGAGGGCGTGCCGGTCGCAGCCGGCGCCACGGGCGGCGTGCCGGACGGCTTCTGGTGGTGGTGGCCCACCTCGCGTGTGATCCCCGGCGGCCTGAACGAGTATCCCGCCTTCACCGTCCTCCTGGGCGACCCGCACGCGCACCTGCTCGCGCTGCCGCTCGCCCTCGTGGCGCTCGCGCTGGCGGCGCAGGTCTTCGAGGGTGTCACGCCGCTCACGTGGCGCCGATGGCTGCGCGGGCCGGACACGCTGCTCCTGACGGCGGGCGTCTTCGCCGCGCTGGTGATGACCAGCGCCTGGGACGTCATCACGTTCGGCGCGATCTGGGCCGGGGCGGCGTGGTGGGCCGTGGTGCGCGCCGGCTGGCCGGTGCACCTCGGCGCATTCATCGTGGCGAGGTGGGCCGCCGTGCCGGCGCTGCTGGCGGTGG
>JBBDIC010000064.1:25539-27965 GCA_040880625.1 Dehalococcoidia bacterium
CTGTGGGTCGTGACGATGGTCGTGCCGCTCGCGATGGCCGAGAGCCGCGCGCGCGAGGGACAGGAGCGGGGCATCGACGCGATCGCGTATCTCGACCGGCAGGTCACGGCGCTGGCCGCCGCCTCCGCGTGGGCGCGCGCTCACCTGGATCCGGACGCGCACGTCCTCGTGCAGGCGGTCGGCGAGGCGTACTCCACCGGCAACCTGCTCGCCTCCAGCAGCGGCATCCCCACCGTCCTCGCGTGGCCGGGCCACGAGCGCCAGTGGCGCGGCGAGATCGCCGAGGCCGCCCGCCGCGCCGCCGTCGATGCGATCTACGGCGGCACACCGCAGGAGATGCGCGCCGCGCTCCACGCCTGGGGCGTGACACACGTCTACGCCGGCGTCGAGGAGCGTGCTGCCTACGGCCCGGACGTGGCCGCGCGCTTCGCGGACTGGCCCGTCGCCTTCGAGGTGGACGGCGCCTCGATCTTCGAGGCGCCGGCGAGCGTCGGGGCCGGCGGCGTGGAGGCCGGCCCGTGAGCCTCGCGCGTCGCGCTGCTGGCCGGGTGCGGCTGCCGGACCCGCGCGCGTGGGACCGCGTGACATGGGGCGTGCTGGCCGTCGTCGCGGTCGCCCTCGTGACGCGCGTCGTCGGGCTGGACGTGCGCGCGGTGCACCACGACGAGTCGCTGCACCTGACGTACTCGTGGTACTTCGCGGAGGGACGCGGCTACGAGCACAACCCGCTCATGCACGGGCCGCTGCAATTCCACCTGATCGCCGCGTTCTTCCGACTATTCGGCGACGGCGAGTTCGTGGCGCGTCTCCCGCACGCGCTGGCGGGCACCGCGCTGGTCGCCACGCCGCTGCTGTTCCGGCGACACCTGAACGGCACCGCCGTGGTGCTGGCCGCGGTGTTCCTCGCGGTGTCGCCGTCCATCCTGTACTACTCGCGCTTCGCGCGGAACGAGCCGCTGGTGGGGCTGTTCACCGTGCTGATGCTGGCGGCGGTGCTGTACTACCGGCGCGACGGGCGGCTGCGCTGGCTCGTGATGTTCTCGGCGGCGCTCGCGCTGAACTTCGCCGCGAAGGAGACCGCCTACATCTTCGCGGCGGTCTTCTTGCTCTACTTCAACTTCGCCACCGCCCACGAACTCTTCTGGCGACCCCGCCGCGCGCCCGGCGCCACACCCGCCACGCCCTCCACGGCGGAGCAGGTGCGGCACGGCCTCTGGCTGGTGCCGCTCGCTTGGGTGATCGCCGCGCTCTGGCCGCTGCTCGGCGGCGTGCGCCGGCGCTTCGGGTGGGCCGCCCGACCGCGCGAGGCGGACCTGCTCGTCCTGACGATGACGCTGGTGCTGCCGCTGCTGGCGGCCGCGGTGGAGATCCCATTGCTGGCCGCCGGCGTGGAGATCGACGCCGGCGCGGAGCGCACGCTGGCGTTCGCGGCCGTGGGGGCCACCCTCGCCATCTCGCTGGCCGTGGGCGTCCTCTGGGGGCGGCTGGCGTGGGCCGTGTGCTTCGTGGTGTTCCTCGGCATCCAGTTGCCGCTGTACGCCGCCTGGGGGACGCACATCGACGGCGTCGCGGGCATCTTCTGGAACTCGCTGGACTACTGGATCGACCAGCAGGACGTGCGCCGCGGGACGCAGCCCGGGCTCTACTACCTGATGATGCTGCCGCTGTACGAGTCGCTGGTGCTGATCCCGGGCGTCATCGGCGGGATGTGGCTCACCTTCGGGCGGCGCGACGGCTTCGCGGCGCTGCTGCTGTGGTGGTTCCTCGCGGTCTTCGTCGCGCTCTCCGCGGCCGGCGAGAAGATGCCGTGGCTCACGTTCCACCTGGCGCTGCCGCTGTGCTTCCTGGCCGCGTACGCCCTGGGCGGGCACGCGCCGCGCGTGGCGGCGGCCGTGCGGGCGGGGCGCGGGAGCACGCTCGCCTGGGCCGGCACCGCGGCCGGGGCGGCCGGCCTCGGCCTGCTGTTCGCGCTCGCGCTCTGGACGGACTACGGCCTCAACGTGGACCACCCGGACACGCCTGTGGAGCCGCTGATCTACGTGCAGACGTCGCCGGAGGTGCCCGTCCTGGCGGAGCGCATCGTCGCCGCCGTCCGCGACGGCCCCGCATCGAGGGTGGTGGTGGACACGCAGCAGTCGCTCACCTGGCCGTGGGCCTGGTACCTGCGCCACGTGCCGATCACCTACGTGGACGGCGGCAACCTGGGCGCGGACTCCGTGAACCCGGACGACGTCCTGATCGCCACCGTGGGCGCGGTGCCGTTCGGCTCGCCGATCCGCGATGGCCGCGGCGCGCCGGTGGACTACCGCCACCGCTGGTGGTTCCCGGAGGAGGGCTACCGCGCCGCCACGCCGGACGCCGTCATCGAGGGCATCGCCGACGGCTCGATGCCGCAGCGCTGGCTGCGCTTCCTGGTGGACCGCGTG
>JBBDIC010000065.1:0-1956 GCA_040880625.1 Dehalococcoidia bacterium
GCCTCCAACCTCCGAGCGACCTCTACCCCAGCGCCCCATCGAGGAACGCCCGGAGGGCGGCGTTGAAGGCGGCCGGCTGCTCCAGGTTGGGCGAGTGGCCGGAGTCCGGCACCACCACCTTCGTCACGTTGGGGATCTTGTTCGCCATGTAGTCCGCGCCGGCCAGGTAGGGCTCGTCCTCCGCGCCGACGATCACGAGGGCGGGGACGGCCACCTCCGGCAGCGCGGACAGGACGCGTCCGTCGCGCTGGGTCATCATGCCGCGCGCGGCGTGGGCCAGGCCGGCCGCGCCGTGGGGGTGCCAGGCGTGGTGCACCTCGTTGCTCTCGCGCATGCCCACCATGCCGCGCTCGTCCAGGCGGTCGCCGGAGCGTCGAGCGCGCTCGTTCCATGCCTCGCGCGCCTCGTCGTTGCGGTAGCCGGGGCCGGTGTCGGACAGCGCGATCGCGCGCACGCGCTCCGGGTGGTCGAGGTAGAACGACAGGCACATGTACCCGCCGAGCGAGTGGCCCACCAGCGCCGCCTCGGGCGCCTCGCACGCGTCGAGGACGGCGGCCATGTCGGCGACGGTGGCCTCCACGCTGTAGGCGGTGGCGTCCTCCGGGGACCCGCTCTCGCCGTGCCCGCGCAGGTCCCACGTGATGACGCGGTACGTGTCCGACAGCGCGGCGGCCTGGCCCTCCCATGCCTGCGCCGCGGAGGCGAAGCCGTGCGTCAGCAGGACGGCCGGGCCGTCGCCGGCGACTTCGTAGTGGATGCGGACGCCGTCGCGGTCGACGAATGGCATGTGGGTTCCTTGCTCTGTCTTGCCCGGCCCGGAGTCTACGGCGCGCGGCGGGTCATTCGACGGGTTGGAGGCTGCCTTCTCGCACGTCGTACACGAAGCCCAGCACCTCGTAGTCGGGGGGCAGGAGCGGGCAGGCGCGCAGGGCGGCCAGGTCCTCGCGCACGCTCTCGGCCGTGTCATCGAAGGGGAGGAAGTCGATGTCCGAGGCGTCGTGGCCGGTAGCGGCGTGGACCTGCGCGCGGATCGCCTCGTTGGTGGTGCCGTACAGGCCGCAGTTCGTGTGGTGGATGACCACGCAGCCGCGCGTGCCCAGGGCGTGCGCGGAGAGCACCAGCGAGCGGATCGCGTCGTCCGTGACGCGGCCGCCGGCGTTGCGGATCACGTGCGCGTCACCCAGCGCCACGCCCAGCACACCCTGCGCGGTGTAGCGCGAGTCCATGCAGGTGAGGATGCTCATCTGGCGCCGCGGCCGCACGTTCAGGCCGCCCCAGGCGAACTCGCGCACCCAGCGGTCGTTCGCCTCCATGAAGACGCGTGCGTCCAGCGCCGGCGTGTTGTCAGGCATCCGTCCTCCGTCCGTCCCGATGACGGAGGCTAGCGCGTGGCTACTGGTAGATCACGTAGTGGGGGCGGCCCTGCGGCAGCGACTGGACCTGCTCCACCGTGAACAGCGGCACGTCCCACTCGTAGAACAACTTGAAGCCGGCGTACTCCGAGTAGGGCGCCAGCGCGTAGAGGTCGTACCCGGACGCCTTCGAGCCCGGCGGCCCCCAGCCGTCCATGTCGATCACGAGGTCCACCGAGTCCACCGCGGCGATCGACTCCGCGTCGCGGATCATGTCGTCCCGGAACTGGTGCACCACGAACACCTTGGGCGGCAGCGCGTACCGCGCCACCACCTCCGCGAGGTACTCCTGCAGCACGTTGATCTCGGTTCCGGTGACGTAGCCGATGGCCGCGCCCGGCACGGCGTCCTTCGGGCGCGTGGCGAACTCCGGGTCCACGGCGTAGTGGACGTGCGGCAGCGCCAGGATCTCCTCGTAGTGGCGGGTCTCCTCCAGCGCGTCGGCCCAG
Organism: Dehalococcoidia bacterium; assembly: GCA_040880625.1. Classification (GTDB taxonomy): domain Bacteria; phylum Chloroflexota; class Dehalococcoidia; order UBA2979; family UBA2979; genus W-Chloroflexi-9. Next base: position 1,862 of record JBBDIC010000065.1, read on the forward strand.
CCGATCTGCACGTCGATGAACAGCAGCAGGCCCATCTCCTGCGTGACCTGGACGTACTCGTCCAGCAACTCCGCCGGCATCCGGTAGAGGTAGTC
>JBBDIC010000065.1:2056-4353 GCA_040880625.1 Dehalococcoidia bacterium
GGGTAGACGCGGTGCCACGCCCACCAGGCGCGCGTGCCCTCCGGCCGCGTCCAGACCTGTACGGCGCCCTCCACGTCCGCGGCGCCCTCCGGCAGCGTCAGCCGCGCCGGCGTCAGCGCATCGGCGAGCGCTACCGAAGGCCGCTCCCACTCGATCTCGGTCGCGCCGGCCGCGAGGTGGAACACGCAGCGCTCCGCGCCGTTGTCCGTGCCGCCGTCCTCGATGCTGCGTTCGTTCGAGGCGGTCGCGGAGGCCTCTGGTTCACACGCTGCGCGCGCGGGCGTCGCCGCCATCAGGGTGAAGATGATGACGCCCACGACGACCGCAGCGGCGCTGGTGGTGTGGCGGAGCATGCATTGAGGCTAGAAATCGCCGCATTACGAACGCGTGCGACCATCCGCCTCGATCCGTGCCAGTAGTGCGCCGCTCGCCGCGCGCATCACAGCCGCCATCACGCCCCTCAAACGATGTCCTCCGGCGAGCGCGCGACCACCCGGCCGTCCTCGATCGACCACACCTCGCCGGCGAAGCGCGCCATCAGGTAGCGGTCGTGCGTCACCACCACCGTCGCCCCCTCGAACCCGTCGAGGGCGGCCTCGAACGCCTCGCGGGAGGCGAGGTCCAGGTGGTTCGTGGGCTCGTCCAGCAGTAGGAGGTTCGCGCCGCGCAGCATCAGGGTCGCCAGCGCCAGGCGGCGCCGCTCGCCGTAGGACAGCCGCGCGAGGGGGGTCGTCGCCTGGTCGTGTCCCAGCAGGACGCGGTGGAGGAAGTTGAACGCGTCCACCTCGGACACCCCGGCCTCGCGCCGGACGAGCGCGAGCGCGGTTTCCTCCGGCCGGCCCTCCCCGGCGTCGTCCTGCGCGAGGTAGCCGGGGGCGGCGCTGCCGGCGATGGAGCGGCTGCCCGCCGCCGGCTTGAGCGCGCCGAGGATCGTGCGCAGCAGCGTGGACTTCCCGCTGCCGTTCGGCCCGACGAGCGCGATCCGGCTGCCGCGGTCCACGGCCAGGTCCACGCCGTCCAGCAGCGTGCGCCCGCCCGCCTCGATGCGCGCGCCCACGAGTTCCACGAGGCGCGACGCCGAGCGCTCGGCGGAGGCGAAGCCGGCCTGGATGCCGTGGGGCCGGTCGCCCGGACGCTGCACGCGCTCGCTGGACGCCGCCTGGCGCTCCAGCCGTGCCTTCAGCGTGGTGGCGCGGCGCGCGATCTTCTTCGCCTTCTTGCGGATCGCGAAGTCGATCGTGCTGTTCTCGATATAGCGCGAGCGCGACTCGATGGCAGAGATGTTGCGCTTCAGTTGGGCGTCCGCGCGCTGCTGGCGGCCGTACGCCGCCCACTGCTCCTCGCGGCGGCGTTCCTGCTCCGCCACCCACTCTGTGTAGTCGCCGGCGAACGTCTCCGCCGGCCCGCCGTCCGCGTCCAGCACGAGCAGCCCGTCCACGACCGCGTCCAGCAGCGCGCGGTCGTGCGAGACGACCAGCACGGCGCCCTCGAACGCCGCGAGGCGGTCCTCCAGCCACTCCATGCCGGCGAGGTCGAGGTGGTTCGTGGGCTCGTCCAGCAGCAGGATGTCCGCGTCGCCGGACATCGCCTCCGCCAGCGCGAGTTTCGCCTGCTCGCCGCCGGACAGCCTCGCGAGGGGCGCCCCGGCATCGATGCCCGCGACGCCGAGCGCCACGAGCGCCTCGTGCCCGGCAGCGCCGCCGCTCACGGCCGCCAGCAGCGTGTCGTACTCCTCGGCGAGGGGATCCGCGTCGGCTGGCGGAACGGACGCTAGCCGCCCGCCGAGCGCCGCCAGCGCGTCCGCCGCCGCCTCCGGGAAGAGCGAGGGGAACCGCTGCCCCACGCTGGCGCCCGGCGCGGCCTCCACGGCCTGGCGCAGGAGGACCACGCGGCTGCCCGGCGGCGCCTCGACGCCCCCGCCGTCCGCCGGCAGGTCGCCGGCGGCGATGCGCAGGAGCGTGCTCTTGCCGCTGCCGTTGGGGCCGACGACGCCGACGGCTTCGCCTCGATTGACGACGACCGAGACCCCTGCGAGCACGGTGCGCGGCCCAAAGCGCCGCGTGACCTGGTGGATGCGCAACATGGTGACCCTCGATGACGCAGCAGCGGCCGGATGGCTGGCCGTCGGCGGGCGGGGGGTGCTTGCTGCTGCGTCAGGTGCGCGTCGCGGCGCTCGTTCGCACGGTTGCCGCGCCCGGGCGGGCGGCCCCCACGCTGCTCGCGTGGCGGTCGAGGTGAAGCACGATCGCCCGATCTTACGCCAGCAACGGACCCTCCGGAGGTGCGCGTCGAGGAGA
>JBBDIC010000066.1:0-4236 GCA_040880625.1 Dehalococcoidia bacterium
CGGCAGCGGCGACCGTGTCGCCCTCGGCGACCGCGATCTCGTCGAGGTGGGCGTAGAGCGTCTCGTAGCCGTCCGCGTGCTCGACGATCACGTGCAGGCCGTAGTCGCAGCAGGCGTCACCGCCCGCGAACGTGACCACGCCGTCCCGCGACGCGTAGACGGGCGTGCCCGGCGCGGCCGCGATGTCGATGGCACGCGGGTCATCCAGGTCCTCGGTCTTGAAGGCCCCCTGGGCCGGCCATTGCCACGCCCAGCCCTCGACGTCTGGCGGGAAGCCGATGCGGTCGCCCTCGACGAGCGGACGGGGCCGGAGGCCGGCACTCGGCGGCAGCGTGCCGTCGGGGACGAGGATGACCGCGCCCGGCTCCACGGGCCCTGGCGCGCCGGAGGCGTCCACCGACAGCCCGTTCGGTGGGAACGCGACGATGTCGCGCCAGTCGGCGGAGTAGCGGTTGGCGATGTCGTACACGGTGTCACCGATGCGGACCGTGTGCAGGATGCCCGGCAGCGCCGGGACGCGGACCTCCAGCCCGGAGGGCAGCGCATCCTGCATGGTCACCCCCAGGTGGTCGCTCAGCACGGGTACGGCCGGATTGCTCCAGGCGACGTGGTCGGGCTGCACGCCGAAGCGAAGTGCGAGGTCGAGCAGCGACTCGCGCGGGCCGATCTCGTGCTCGTAGAACAGCGGAGCGCCCTCGTACGCGGCGAACGGCGGCGGCTCGCCGGCGGGCATGCTCGTCGCGACGCTCGTCGGCTCGACGACTCCGGTGGCGGCGACCGCCGCGGTTGCCGTCGGCGCCGCGGCGGGCGTCTCGCCGGCCTGGCCGCCCGAGAGCGCGACGGCGATCGCGAGGGCGGGGATGGCGGCTGCGGCCACGGCGCCCAGCGGCCAGAGCGCGCGCAGGCGACGCCAGCGGCCCTCGGGCGCGCGATCCGCGATGGGGGCCGCGCCGCGCTCGCGATACCACGCGGCCACGTCCTCCCGCCGGTCGAGGCCGAGGCGGCCGAGGAGTTCCGACACGTGGTACTTCGCCCCGGCGAGCGAGATGCCGAGGGCGTCCGCGATCTCCGGGTTCGAGCGCCCGTCCGCCACGAGGCGGGCGACCTCCAGTTGCCGTTCCGTGATCGGCTCGACGGCTGCGGTGTCGCTCGATGAGTCACGCTTCGTGGTCATGCGACGAGTCTGACGGGCGCGGCGCGACTTCGCACTAGCCGACCAGATGTTCTAGTCGGGCGCTGCCGGCGTCTGACTTCGCGGGGCGAGCAGGTCGAGGATGGCCGCGGCCTCCTCCTCCGTGGCGGGGCGCGGGCGGTTCTCCCACACGTCGATCCAGGCGGGGCGGAGTTCCAGCGCGGGGCGCTCGCCCTCCTCGAACGTGACGACGGCGACGACGGACTGGAACGGGCCGGGGCCCAGCACCTCCAGGTCCTCCGCGTCCAGGTCGAACACGAAGTTGCCGAGCGAGTAGAGGATCAGGCCGTCGCGGTAGGCCTCCACCGGCTGCAGGGCGTGCGGGTGGTGCCCCACGACCAGGTCGGCCCCCGCGTCGATGGCGGCGCGCGCCAGTTCGCGCTGGCGGTCCGTCGGCTCGTGGCGGTACTCCGTGCCGAAGTGGAGCGAGACTACGATGACGTTGCCGGGGAACTGCTCGCGCTCGCGGGACACGTCCTCCGCGATCGTCTCCACGTCCGCGCGCGAGACGCCGCCCTGCGCGCCCAGCGCGAAGATCGTCTCGCCGATGTCGCTGTAGCCGAGGAAGGACAGCGTCCGCGGCTGGCCGTCCGGCTGCACGTGGCGCGCCGCCCGCGCGAGGTCCTCCGTCAGCCCCGCCCCGTAGTACTCAAGGTCGCCGAGGGCGACCAGCGTCTCCTCCAGCCCGGCGATGCCGTAGTCCGTGGCGTGGTTGTTGGAGAGCGACACGACGTCCACGCCGCCCTCGACGAGCGCCGCTACGCCGAGGTCCGGTGCGGTCTGGAACTGGTAGACCTTGTCCAGGGGCGTCCCGCCCGAGGAGAGCGTCCCCTCCAGGTTCCCCACCACCAGGTCCGTGCCGGCGAACAATGGCCGCACCCGCTCGAACGTGTAGGCCGGCCCCTCCGTCTCCATCGCCAGTTCCACCTCGCGGTCGAACATCAGGTCGCCGATGAACGCGACCACCAGCGGTGGCGCGGGTGTCGGCGCCGGCGTGGCTGTCGCAGGCGGCGCGGCCGTGCGCGTCGCCTCGACGGTCGCCGTCGGCGTCGAGGTGGGGGCGGACGGCGGCTCGTCGCCGGTGCATGCGACCGCGAGCGCAGCGAGGGCGACGGTGGCGAGGAGGGCGAGCGCGCCGCGTCGGACGGACACGCGCGCGGTCAGCCCTTCATCGCGGCGGCGGCTTCGAACGTGGCGCGAATCGAGCGGCGCAGCATGGCGTCCACGTCGTCCTCGGTGGCGCCGTGGTCGAGGAGCCACGGGACCTGGTGGCGGGAGACGAGCGTCCAGAGGTCCGGGCGGCGCTCGGGGTTCCAGCGCGCCCAGAAGCCCGCCGGCTGCGCGTCGTGGCCGAGGCAGGTCTGCTCGGCGAACCCGGCCCGTGCGAGGGCGAGCGCGACGCCCGCGCGCTGCTCGATGTACTCGGGCGTGGTCAGGAAGAAGCGGTCCAGGCCAATGGTCGCGCCGCGCCGCGCCATGCCGGTGAGGTAGTCCATGTCGTCCGAGTCGTTGGAGTGGCCGATGGTGACGGCGCGCAGGTCCAGCCCCTCCTCCTCGAAGATGTCGAGCAGCGGCGTCCCGACCTGGTCGAGGGCGAGCGTGTGGCAGGAGATCGGCACGCCCGTGGCCTTCGCAGCCCGCGCCGCGCCGCGCGCGACCTTCTCGAGGACCGCCCGCGGCGACCAGCGGCCGCCGTCCGTGAGGCGCGCCTCCAGGTCCCACGCGAGTTTGATGATCCCCGCCTTCGGACCGACGCCGTCGATGCCCGTCTCGATCTCGGTGATGAAGCGCGCGGCGATCTCGTCCTCGCTCCAGCCGAAGTAGATCGGGGACACCCAGCGGTAGGCGCCGGTGGCGCAGATCACGTTGACGCCGTGCTCCTCGTGGCGCTCCGCGACCGCCTCGAAGAGCCACGCCTGGCGCCCGAGGTCGAACGGCGTCAGGTCGATGAGGCTGTCGATGCCGGCGCTCCTGGCCGTGGCGAGTGCCTCCACGCAGCGCTCCACCATCTCCTGGCGACGCTCCTCGCTGTCCATGAGGCCGGGGATGCGCTCCGCCCCGGCGGTGCTGGTGCTGAGGTGCTCGTGCGAGAGCGTGCGGCCCAGGTCGGCGCTGTCGATCGGGCCTCGGATCGTGTTCACGGTCGACATCGGCGGTCCTCCTGCGGTCGCTCCGGTCGTGTGCCCTCAGTCGTCGAGGGCGAGCATGCCCTGGAGGACGGCCCACGCGGCCTGCCCCCAGCGCGAGACGCTCGCCGCATCCACCGCGAGGTCGACGGTGTCCGATGGCGAGTGGAGGTAGCGGTGGCCGCCGAGGAACGTCACGTAACGCCCGCCGCGCTCCGCGATGGCGCGCGCCTCGCCGCCGCCGGGGCTGCCGGCTTCCATCGCCTCCGCCTCGCATCCCGCGGCCACGAGGGCGTCCCGCGCGAGGCCGTGGAGCGCATCGTCGCTCGCCCCCATGCGCGCGGCGGGGAAGCGCGCGCCGATCGACGCGCCGAGGTGCAGCCACGCCGCCGCGTCCTGCGCCAGCGTGGGGCGCTCGTGCAGGTACGCCTCCAGCCCGAGGTGGTGCAGTTCGTGCCCGCTCGACGCGAGGAAGTGCACCGTGCGTGCGGGCGTCTCCCGCGCCAGTGCCTCCGCCAGCGCGAGCAGGATCGCGATGCCGCCGCCGCGCTCGGCGGCGCAGGTGAACCAGCCGGACTTCGGCGTCATCACCGCCAGCGGGCGCGCGTCCGGGTCGCTGCCCTGCACCGTCGCCACCACGTTGCTCGCGCGCGACTTCAGGCGCTCGCCGTCGACCTCCAGCCGCCCCTCGACGCCGCCGAGGACCAGCGCGGCGGTGAGGGCGCGCGCGTCCTTCGATGCGACCTGCAGCACCGGCAGCGCGAACGGCTGCGTGATGTGCTCCGCGTTGCGGAGCACCACCTGCCCCTCCCGGTCGCCCGAGGGCACGACGACGCCGACGACGCCCTGGTCGCGCAGTTCCTCGTAGTGGGTGCGTGCGTCCGGCGCCGTCCAGCGTCGGTCGCCGCGCAGCGCCGA
>JBBDIC010000067.1:0-2658 GCA_040880625.1 Dehalococcoidia bacterium
ACCTGCGACGTGGTCACGCTTGACCACGAACTCGTGGACCTCGACGCCATCGACGCGATCGCGGCGGCCGGGGGCATCGTGCGGCCGGGTGCGGCCACGCTGGCCTACGCGAAAGACAAACTCCACCAGCGCACGCGCTTCCTGGCGGCCGGCCTGCCCGTCCCTGCCTTCGGGGAGACCCGCGACGCCGCCGCCATCGAGCGCTTCGCGGAGCGCCACGGCTGGCCCGTGGTCGCCAAGGCGCAGCGCGGCGGCTACGACGGCCGCGGCGTGTGGATCCTCGACGGCCCGGACGCCGCGGAGCGTCTGGCGGCTGAGAGCGCCGAGCTCGGCGTGGCGCTGCTGGTGGAGGAGCACGTGGCGATCCGCCAGGAACTCGCCGTCCTCGTGGCGCGGCGGCCCTCGGGCGAGACGGTCGTGTACCCCGTGGTGGAGACCGTCCAGCGCGACGGCATCTGCCATGAGGTGCTCGCGCCGGCCGCCGTGCCGCCGGACGTGGCCGCGGAGGCGCGCGCGATCGGCGAGCGCATCGCGGAACTGACGGACGCCGCCGGGATCATCGCGACCGAACTCTTCCTGGCGGAAGACGGCCGCCTGCTGGTGAACGAGGTCGCCACCCGCCCCCACAACTCGGGCCACTTCAGCATCGAGGGTTGCGCCACCTCCCAGTTCGAGAACCACCTGCGCGGCGTGCTGGACTGGCCGCTGGGCCCCACGGACCTGCGCGCGCCCAGCGTGGTGATGGCGAACCTGCTCGGCCGCGACAGCGAGATTCTCGCGCCGCGGCTCGCCTCGATGCTCGCCGCCGAGCCCGGGGCGCATCCGCACCTCTACGGCAAGGAGGTGCGGCCCGGGCGCAAGGTGGGCCACGTGACCGTGCTGGGCGACGATGCGGCACAGACACGCGCCCGTGCGCTGCGGGCGGCGGCGATGCTGACGGGGAGGACCGAATGAACGACACGCGCCCGCTGGTGGGCATCGTGATGGGGAGCGACTCCGACCTCCCGGTGATGCGGGACGCCGCGCAGGCACTCGACGAGATGGGCATCCCGCACGAGGTGCGCGTGGTCTCCGCCCACCGCACGCCGGAAGCCATGCTGGACTACGGCCGCACCGCCGCCGCGCGAGGGCTGCGCGTGATCATCGCCGGGGCGGGCGGCGCGGCCCACCTGCCGGGCATGATCGCCTCGGTCACACCGCTACCGGTGGTGGGCGTACCCGTGCCGTTGACCTACCTCGACGGATTAGACTCGCTGCTCTCGATCGTGCAGATGCCGGCCGGCGTGCCGGTGGCGACCGTGGCCGTCGGAAACGCGCGCAACGCGGGCCTGCTGGCGGCGCGCATCCTGGGCGCCTCGGACGAGGCGGTGCGGGAGCGCGTGGCCGAAGGGCAACGGGCGATGGAGGCGATGGTGGCCGAGAAGGACGCCCGCGTCCGCCAGGAGTACCCACGGCGCGCGGAGTGACCGCCGCCGCGAGAGGAGCCGACCATGGCTGAAGGCATCGGGATGAAGTTCTGCGTGATCATCGTGCCCGCGTCGGACGGCGACCGATTGCTCAACCGCATGGCGGAACTCAGGTTCCCGGCCACCCGCGTCGGTTCCACCGGCGGCTTCCTGAAGCGCGGCAGTTCCACCATCTTCTCCGCCCTGGAGGAGGCCCGCGTCACGGACCTGGTGAACCTGCTGCACCGCGAGTTCCCGGAAGTCGTGGAGTCCATGCCCGCCGCCAGCCTCCCGTTCTCGGACGACCTGGAGATGACCCCGTCCACCACCATCAACGTGCGCGTCGGCGGTGCCGTGCTGTTCGTGATGCCGCTGGACCGGATGGAGCGCGTGTGACCACAGCGATCCCCCGCCGAGGGCTGCTGCTGTCGCTCGCCGTGGCCGCGGGCGTCCTCGGCGCCCTGTTCGCGCTCGACCACCGCGAGGCGCGCGAGGCCGGCGCGCAGACCGTGCTCGGGTCGCTGCCGTCGCTGCGCGCCCATGCCGGCGAGGACCCCCGCGCCGGCTACGCGCGGCTGCGCATCCCCTCGATCGGCGTGGACGCGCCCATCGGCGCACACGCGGTGACCGCCGCCGGCGCCGTGATGCCCAACCCCTTCGGCCCCGCGGACGTCGCCTGGTACGACTTCGAGGCGCACGCCTTCGGTGGCGCGGTGGGCCTCGGACAGAACGCCGTCATGTCCGGCCACGTGGACTACGCCGCGAACGTGGCGTTCGCCGGCGTGCGCTACAACGGCCCCGGCGTCTTCGCCCGCCTGGGTGAACTGCGCACCGGCGACGTCATCGAGGTGGATCGCGGCGGCAAGACGTACCGCTACGCCGTCTCCTGGTCGCGCCTGCTCCCCGGCGAGCCGACAGCCGCCTGGGGCGAGGTCCTGACGCGCAACGTCCCCGTGGAGTCGATCACGCTCTACACCTGCGACGGCACGTTCAACGCCGGCACCATCTCCTACTCGCACCGCTACGCCGTGCGCGCCGAACTGATCGAGGGCGCCCCCACGCGCTTCGCCGCCCCGGCATCCGGCAAGTTCACGGTTGGCGTCTCCGGCACGACGCACCCGGCCGTCCTCGCGGCCGCGCAGCGCTGGCCGGTCGCCGCGCTCTACGCGCGCCACCCCACGTCGCAGGAGTGGCTGACCTACCGGCCGGGCGC
>JBBDIC010000067.1:2758-4168 GCA_040880625.1 Dehalococcoidia bacterium
TCTCCGCGCGCTGGCAGGAGGGCGCGTGCATCACCGCCACCGGCGCCATGCTCGGGCGGCTCACCCGCGAGCGGTTCGTCGAGGTGGACTCGCGCGGGCATCCGGCGTCTCGCGGCGATGCGCCGGCGCCGTCCTCGGACACCGCGATCCACCTGGCGGTGTACCGCAGCGTGCCGGACGCGCATGCGGTGGTGCACGCGCACCCGGTCCACGCCATCGCGCGGTCGCTGGAGTGGGGCGCGCTGACGCCGGCGAACCTGGAGGGCGAACTGTTCATCGGGCGGGTGCCCGTGCTGGAGGTCGAGTGGGAGTCGTCGGCGGAACCGGTCGCCGCCGCGCTCGTTGACCACCCGGTGGTGCTCACGCGCGCGCACGGCGCGTACGCCCGCGGCCGCGACGCGTGGGAGGCCCTGAAGTTCATCTCGATCCTCGAGGAGTCGGCGGCGATCCTGTACCTCAGCGACCAGGACTTCTAGCGCCGCACCGCCAGCGAGGGCAAACGCTCGGCCGTTCGCCTCCGTTGCAGGAGTAACGCGATCAGCGCTGCTGACCGCGGGCTGGTCTGTGTCCGCCGGGCGGGGCGAACGGAACGAGGACCCATGCGCTCTTGTGAAGACTGCGGGACGCCCGTCCACGCCACCTGGGAGTACTGCCGGCGCTGCGGCGCGGAACTGCCCGCGCTCCCCGCGCCAGCCCCGCGCACGTTCCCCCGGCCGCGCCTGCCCTCGGTTGCCGCGCTCCGAGGGCTGCGGCCGCGCGCCCGACGTGTCACGGGGGTCACCGGCGGCGCAGCGGGCGGTGCGATGCTGGCGCGCCTCGGACGGGCGCGGGCGAGCATGGTGCCGGCGTGGACGCTCGTCGCCGCCGTCGGCGTCCTGAGCGTGGTCGCGTTCGCCTTCGCGCTGGCCCTCGCGCTGGGCGGCGGGCCGGACACGTCGGCGGCGGACCTCGAGGCCGCGCGCCTCGTCGGTACGCAGGCGCAGGGCGAGGCCGAGCGCCTGACGGGAGACCTCGCGGCCGCGCACGCCACGGAGACTGGCCTCCGCGAGGAGGTTGCGGCGCTGGACGAGCGGCTCGCGGACGCAGAGGAGGAACTCGCCGGCGGCGAGGGTGACCGTGAGGCGCTCGAGAGCACCGTCGTCGGCCTGCGCCAGCAGGTGGACGAGGCGAGCACCGAACTCACGACGCAGGAAGAGACCATCGAGGTGCAGGAGTCCCAGATCGCGACACTCTTCGAGTGCCTCAGCGGCCTTGAGGTGGCCGTCGCGTTCTTCTCAGAGGGTCGCGAGGACCTCGTGGACCGGGCGCTGGAGGCCGTAGACGACGCCTGCGACGCCGTGGAGGGCTTCCGCGACCGCTGAGAACGCGCGCCGGCCGGAGCGCGCTGCCGACTGATGGTGGTGGCGCAGC
>JBBDIC010000068.1:0-4149 GCA_040880625.1 Dehalococcoidia bacterium
GCGGCGACGACGCAGGTGATGCGGATGTCGCCGGTGCTGATCATCTCCACGTTCACGCCCTCGTCGAAGAGCGCACGGAACATGCGCGCGGCGTAGCCGGGCGCGCTCGCCATGCCGGTGCCCACCACGGATACGGTGCCCAGGTCGTCCGCCGTCACCACCTCTTTCGCGTGGATCTCCGGCATCAGGTGCTGGATCACCTCCACGGCGCGTTCGATGTCGCCCGGGGCCACGGTGAACGTCAGGTCCGTGGTGCGCTCCACGCTGGCGTTCTGGACGATGGTGTCCACGGAGACGCCGGCGGTGGCGAGCGGCTCGAAGATACGAGCGGCGATGCCGGGCTGGTCCGGCACGCCTCGGACGGTGACCTTGCCCACGCGGTTCTCGTGCGCGATTGCGCGGACCTTGTTGCCCTGCTCCATGATCGTCTCCCTGCGGATGATGGTGCCCGGCGCCTCCGGGTCGAAGGTGCTGCGCACCAGGATGTCCACGTCGTACAGAGCGCCCACCTCCACGGCGCGGGCGTGCATCACGCGCGCGCCGGTGGTGGCGAGCTCCAGCATCTCCTCGTAGCCGATGTCGCGGAGGGGGCGCGCCTCCGGGCAGATGCGCGGGTCGGCGGTGTAGATGCCGGCCACGTCCGTGAAGATCTCGCACGTGTCCGCCTCCAGCGCCGCCGCCAGCGCCACGGCCGTCGTGTCGCTGCCGCCTCGGCCGAGCGTGGTGAGTTCGAGGTCCTCCGAGACGCCCTGGAAGCCCGCGACGATCACCACGTGTCCCTGCGCGAGTTCGCGCTCGAGGCGGTCGGCGCGCACGGCGGCGATGCGGGCGCGGGCGTGCGCGGCGTCCGTGCGGATGCCGGCCTGCTGGCCCGTGAGGCTCACCGCCTCCACGCCGAGTTCGTGCAGCGCCAGCGTCAGGAGGGCGCTCGACACGATCTCGCCGGTGGACAGCAGCATATCCATCTCGCGAGCGCGGCCTTTCTGCGTGATCTCAGCGGCCAGCGCCAGCAGGTCGTCCGTGGTGTCGCCCATCGCGGAGACCACCACCACCACCTGCTCACCGGCCTGCGCGCGCTTCGCCACCAGGCCCGCGACGCGCTTGATGTGGTCCGCCGTGGCGACCGAGGAGCCGCCGTACTTCTGCACCGTGCGCGTCATGCGTCCACCACTTCCGCGCCGGCCGCGCTCATCGATGCCACGCGGCCGGTCGACTCGATGTCATGCTCCGCGGCGACGCTGCGCATGGCGGCGACCACGGCCTCCGCCACGGGCGGCGCCACGAACGCCGCGATGGTGGAGCCGCCGCCCGAGAGGTACGCGCCGTATGCCCCGGCCTCGATGGCGCCCTGGAAGATGCGGGACATCGCCGGGAAGAGTTCGCTGCGGGCCGGCTGGTGCAGCACGTCCTCCACCGCCACTCCCAGCACGTCGTAGCGCCGCTGCGTGAGCGCCGCCACCACGAGGGCCGCGCGACCGATGTTGTGGACGGCCTCCTGGCGCGTGAGGCTCCGCGGCAGGCGGCGGCGGGACTCCTCCGTCGGCATGCCGAAGTCGGGCACGAGCAGCGCCAGCCAGAGGTCCTCGGGCGGGTCGATGCGCACGTGGGTCGCACCGCCGGCGGCCTCGTCGCCGTGGACTACCACCTGTAGGCCCCCGAACAGCGCCGGGATGATGTTGTCGCCGTGCCCCTCCAGCCGGACGGCCAGCGGCACGAGTTCCTCGCCGGCGTAGCGGCCCTCCAGCATCGCGTTCGCGGCCACGAGGCCGGCCGCGCGCGCTGCCGCGGACATCCCCAGGCCGCGCCCCACCGGCAGGTCGCCGTCGTACGCCGCGGCCAGGGCGGGCGCCTCCTCGCCGGCCTCGGCGAAGAGGGCGGCGGCGGCCTCCACGGCCATGCGCTCGATGGCGCGCGCCTCGCCGTCGCCCTGCTCGGGCCGGGCGGCGCCTGCGCCCTCGCGCTCCTCGATCGTGATGTGCGCGGTCCAGTCGAGCGCCACGCCCAGCGCGTCGAAGCCCGGGCCGAGGTTGGCCGAGGTGGCGGGCACGCGCACGGTGACGGGGGAGCGGGGCATGGTCGACCTGGCAGACGGTGCATCGAGGGATGGCCGTGATCGTATCGACGCCCCCTCGACCGGTCGAATCGGCCCGGGGCGCCCGGAGCCGCAGGGGGATGCGCGCGGGAGGCTTCGACCGGCGGAGATCGGACGCGGTACACTCGTGCGCAGGCAAAGACGCGGCCCGATGCCCCGGATGGGAGCGGGCCCGGAGGGGGAGATTCCGTGGAAGACGTCGTGATCGTGAGCGGGTGCCGGACGGCCATCGGCGCCTTCGGTGGTTCGCTGAGTGAGACGCCGGCATCCGACCTGGGCGCGCACGTCATCCGCGACGCCGTCTCGCGCGCGGGCCTGAGTCCGGAGCAGGTGGAGCAGGTCATCCTGGGCTGCGTGGGCCAGGTGGCGGAGGACGGCTACATCGCGCGCGCCGCCTCGATCAAGGCCGGCATGCCCATCGGTACGCCCGCCTACACGGTGAACCGCATCTGCGGCTCCGGGCTGGAGGCGATCAACACCGCCGCGCGCTGGATCCAGACCGGCGACGCGGACATCGTGGTCGCCGGTGGCGCGGAGAACATGAGCGCCATGCCGTACTACGTGCGCAAGGCGCGCTATGGCTACAAGTACGGCGACGGCACGCTCGAGGACGGCACCCAGGACCTGGTGACCGACCCCTTCGAGAACTACCCGATGGGCATCACCGCCGAGAACCTGGCGGAGCGCTACGAGGTCTCGCGCGAAGTCCAGGACGAGTACGCGGTGCGCTCGCAGGAGCGCGCCCGCGCCGCCATCGACGCCGGCTACTTCACCGACCAGATCGCGCCCATCGAGGTGCGCAAGGGCCGCGAGACCGTCACGTTCGACACGGACGAGCATCCGCGTTCGACCTCCATGGAGGCGCTGGGCAAGTTGCGGGCAGCCTTCAAGGAGGGCGGCTCCGTGACGGCCGGCAACGCCTCCGGCATCAATGACGGCGCCGCCGCCGTGGTCGTGATGTCCGCCAGCAAGGCGGCCGAACTCGGCATCAAGCCGAAGATGCGCCTCGTCGCCCGCGCCGAGGCCGGCGTGGAGTGGCAGGTCATGGGCTCCGGCCCGATCCCGGCGATCCAGAACGTCATGAAGAAGGCGAACCTCAACGTCGGCGACATGGACGTGATCGAACTGAACGAGGCGTTCGCCAGCGTGGCGGCCGCCTGCTCCGTGGCGCTGGACCTGCCGCAGGACAAGACGAACCCCAACGGCGGTGCGGTCGCCCTCGGCCACCCGGTGGGCGCCACCGGCACCATCCTGGCCGTGAAGACCATGTACGAACTGGAGCGCACCGGCGGCCGCTACGGCCTCGTCTCGCTCTGCATCGGCGGCGGCCAGGGCATCGCCTCGATCTTCGAGCGCGTCTCCTAGCGCCGCAGCATCGAGGGCCGGCGCGGCCCTCGATGACCCGCGGTCAACGCGAAGCCCCGCCGTCTGGCGGGGCTTCGTTGTGGGTGGGGTCAGGGCCGTGTTCGGCCAGCCAGCCCGAGGAACACGATCAGCGCTTCGTTGAGCCGCACGAGTTTGACGGGATCCAGTACGCCGATCTGTAGGCCGAGCTTCTGTCGACCGACGCTCGTGACCCGCTCCACCATGATGCTGCTGGGCCGATCCAGGCCATTGCGCTCGTCCGGAGCGACGGGGATCCGGAGGAAGGAGGCTTCGCGGAGCGAGGTCGTGAACATGCAGATCGTAATGGATTGAGTCGACTCGAAGCGGTCATCCTGGACGATGACCGCGGGCCGTGGTTTCCCGGCGAAGTCTCCTCCGCCCGCGACCGTCCAGATCTCGCCGCGCTTCATTCGTCAGCGGGCTCATACAGCGAGTCGAGGAACGCCTGATCTTCGGCATCTTCGGGACTCTGGGCGATCGCCAGTGACTGGCGGCGCGCCTCAGCGGCGAACTCTGGAGAGTTCACGTCCGGCACCCAGATCTGGATCGGGCGAAGTCCCTGCGCCCGCAGACGGTCGCGGTGCTTTTGGACCTTCTCGCGTGACGTCATCGGCTCCTTGGACGAGCGGGGCTCGCTCTGGGGCCTTGGATGGCGGCGTGCCGGCATGGCG
>JBBDIC010000069.1:0-4149 GCA_040880625.1 Dehalococcoidia bacterium
CCTCCTCGCTGTCGCCGCCGAAGCGAGGGGCGTGGCGGATCGGCCCCGGGGGGCGTCGCGCGAAGCGCCAGACGGAGCGCAGCGTCTTCTGGACGCCGGCGTCGGGGTGGTCGTAGGACGGCCAGTTGCCGCGCGCCGCCATCTGTGCGTCGCGCGTCACGAGGAGCACCGACAGCACCGCCGCCGCCGCGACACCCGCCGCCTGGAGCGCGGCCTCCGCCTCCTCGGCGTCCTGCTGCGACGTCCAGCGCGCGATCACGGCGTCGATCTCGTCCTGCCGTTCGCGCCGCCCGTCCATCGAGGCGTACGCCGGATAGTCGAGCGCCGGGTCGCCGATGACGCGCTTGAGGGCGCCCCACGCCTCCTCGGAGTCCACGGCGATCGTGATCCAGCGGTCCGTGTGCTCAGCCAGCGGCTCGCCGGTCAGCGGCGATAACTGCGGGCGCGGCTCGCTGTCGCGGGCCGGGTAGACGTTGTGCGGCGCGAAGTAGGCGTCCTTGCTGCCGATGCGCGTGGGGAGCGGCCGGCCGAGTGCCTCCGCGACCATGTACTCGCCAATCAGTCCGACGATGCCGTCGCGCTGCGGCACCATCAGGTACATGCCCTCGCCGGTCTCGTGGCGGCGGATCAGCGCCGCCGCGATGGCGCCGGCCGTGACCGCGCCGGCGATCGGGTCGCCGTACGAGATGCCGGAGCGGTGCGGCGCGCCGCCCTCGTAGCCCTGGAGCGCAACCAGTCCGCCCATCTGCTCGATGGTGGGACCGAAGCCGACGCGGCGGGCGTCCGAGCCCTCGTGCCCGAAGCCCGGCATCGAGACGTACACGATGCGCGGGTTCAGGCGCTTGACGTCCTCGTATCCCAGCCCGATGCGCTCCGCCACGCCGGACGACCAGTTCTCGACGAACACGTCGGACTCCGCGATCAGGCGCTTGATCGCCTCGATGCCCTCGGGCTGCTTGAGGTCCAGCGACACGCCGAGTTTGTTGCGGTTGTACTCGTTGAAGTAGGCCTGCTGGTTGATCGCCGGCAGCGTGCGGTGGCCGGCCATGGTGCGCACCGGGTCCTCGAAGGTGGGCCCCTCCACCTTGATCACCTCGGCCCCCGCGTCCGCCAGCAGGCGCGTCGCGTACGGCCCGGCCCAGACCTGCGTCACATCGATGACGCGCACCCCATCGAGCGCTGGCGGCGGCGTGGCCCCGCCCGCTGCCGCCCCTGCCTCGGGCGCGGCGCTGGCGCTGGCGGCACCGAGGCCGGCGACCACCTCGGCGGTGTGCTCGCCGATGAGCGGAGCGCGGCGGTTGTCGCCGCGGTCGTCGCGGCCGTACTGGATGGGGCCGGCCGGCAGCGGGTGGCGGCCGAGGCGCGGATGGTCGACCTCGCTCCAGAAGTGCGTCTCCTGGAAGTGCGGCCACTCCAGCAGTTGGCGGGGCGTGGGGATCATGCCCACGGGCGCCCTCACCCGGTCCGCCAGCGCGAAGATCTCCTCGGATGTGCGCTCGCGCACCCACTCCGGGATGAGGACGGCCAGCACCTCGTTGGTGGGGGGCGACCAGCCAGAGCGGAACGTGGGGTCGTCCTTGAACTCGGGGTGCCCGATCAGGTCGTAGATCGCGGCGGTCTGGCGCGGCATGGCGGCGATGCCCATCCACCAGTCCGCGCTCTGGTGGATGCCCCACTGCGCGAACGTGGCGTTGCCGGTGCGGCTGGCCTCGGTGCCGCGCACCAGCGCGTTGGGCAGCGACCCCTCGAGTTTGGCCGCCTGCACCTCCTGCACCGAGATGTCCAGCACGTCCCCGATGCCGGTGGTGCGCGCGGCGTAGAGCGCCGTCAGCGTCGCCGAGAAGACGTGGAGCGCGGCCTGGTAGTGCGCCTGGTGGCCGGCGGTCTTCAGCGGCGGCGCGCCGGCATCGCCGGTGCCGTTCATCTGCCCGCCGGCGGCGAAGGCCGTGAGCGCTGTGGCCCGCCACTGCGCGCGCGGCCCGGTCTGGCCGTACGGCGCCACCTGCGTCACCACCAGCGACGGGCGAGCCTCCGCCATCCCGGCGAGGTTCAGCCCCCACCCAGCGAGGCGCCCCGGGGCGTAGGAGTCGATGACCGCGTCCGCCGTCGCCACCAGCCGGCGCGCGGTCTCTACACCCTCGGGAGTGTCGAGGTCGATGCGGACGCTGCGCTTCCCCGCGCCCAGGTAGGCGAAGAGGATGCTGTCTTCCGGGTCGCGACGATCGTCGATCCAGGGCGGCAGGCGGCGGATGGCGTGCCCGCCCTCCGGCTCCACCACGACCACGTCAGCGCCGTAGAGCGCGAGCAGCCGGCCGGCGTACGCGCCCGCCACGTCCGTGCTCAACTCAACGATCCGCAAGCCCTCGAGCACTCCGCCCACCGACGCCTCCCTCGATGCCTCGCCTGCGCGCGGATGCTACCAGCCGCGCCGCTCCTCGGGCCCGCCGGACTTGCGCGAACCATCGTTGCCGCCGGTATGGCCGGCGGTGGGTCTCACGAACGCAGCGACACGTGCACGGATGAGGATGGCCCCTGGCTCTGCCGGCCATCGCTGCCGGAAGACCAGGTCGCCGTAGCCTACCTCCCCCATCGCCCCACACCCCGCCCTCCGCTAGTCTCCCCCCATGGTCGAGGGCACCTCGGGCGCGGACGGCACATCGAGCAAACTCTGGGGCGGGCGCTTCAGCGGCGAGACCGACGCGCTCGTCGACCAGTTCAATGCTTCCATCGACTTCGACCGGCGCCTCTACCGCGAGGACATCGCCGGCTCCATCGCGCACGCCACCATGCTCGCCCGGCAGCGCATCATCTCCGAGGCCGACCGCGACGCCATCGTCGAGGGCCTCCGGCAGATCGAGGCGGACATCGACGCCGGGACGTTCGAGTTCCGCCTGGACCGCGAGGACATCCACCTCAACATCGAGGCGGTGCTGATCGGGCGCATCGGTGACGCCGGCCGCCGCCTGCACACGGGGCGGTCGAGGAATGACCAGGTCGCCACCGACACGCGCCTCTTCGTGCGCGCCGCCTGCGACGAGACCGCCGCCCTGCTGCGCGACCTGCGCGCCGCCCTCGTCGACCTCGCGGAGCGCGAGGAGGCCACGGTCATCCCGGGCTACACGCACCTGCAGCGCGCGCAGCCGGTGCTGCTCGCGCACCACCTGCTCGCCTACGAGGCGATGTTCGCGCGGGACACGGAGCGCTTCACGCAGGCCCGCGCGCGCGCGAACGTGCTGCCGCTGGGCGCTGGCGCCCTCGCCGGCGTCACGTACCCCATCGACCGTGACTTCGTCGCGCAGCAACTGGGGTTCCAGGGCGTCGCGGAGAACTCGCTGGACGCCGTCTCGGACCGCGACTTCATCGTGGACTACCACTCGGCGGCTGCGCTCACCATGGTGCACATGTCGCGGCTGGCAGAGGAGATCATCCTCTGGACCAGCGCAGAGTTCGGCTACGCGCGGCTGGACGACCGCTACTCCACCGGCTCCAGCATCATGCCGCAGAAGAAGAACCCGGACGTGGCAGAACTCGCGCGGGGGAAGAGCGCGCGCGTCATCGGAAACCTGGTGCAGGCGCTCACGATGCTGAAGGGCCAGCCGCTCGCCTACAACAAGGACAACCAGGAGGACAAGGAGTCGCTCTTCGACTCCGTGGACACCCTCCTCATCACGCTCCGAGTCGTCGCCGCCATGATGCCCACGATGACCTTCGACGCCGCACGCGGCCGCGAGGCCGCCGTCGCCAACTTCGCGCTGGCCACGGACATCGCGGACTACCTCGCGAAGAAGGGCGTCCCCTTCCGCGAGGCGCACGAGGCTGTCGGTGCGCTGGTCGCGCGCTGCGAGCGCGAGGCGAAGACCTTCGACGACCTCACGCTGGAGGACTACCGCGCCGCCCACCCCGCCTTCGACGCCGACGTGCGGGACATCGACCTCGACGCCGCGCTCGCCGCGCGCGACATCCCCGGCGGCACCGCCCCTGCCCGCGTCCGCGACGCCCGCGAGGCCGCCCGCGCCCGCCTCCAGCGCGAGCGCGAGGCGTAGCCCCCGTGACGCTGGCCCTGAGCCTGTCGAAAGACCCGCTCGCGCGCTGCCTTCCGGCCCCCGCCCCCGTGACGGGGGGGGGCGGGGGGGGGGGTGGGGGGGGGGC
>JBBDIC010000070.1:0-1681 GCA_040880625.1 Dehalococcoidia bacterium
GGCCGGAGGGCACGCGAGGCGAGCGGGCGTTCGGTAGCGGCCCCGGTCAGTCGCGTTCGGTGTCGGACGCCCACGGGATGCCGCGCGTGGGGGCGAGGGCTTCCTGGAGGACGGAGACGCGGCGGAAGGGCTCCCGGCCCTTCGAGACGGACCGCAGGCCGTGGCGCGCCGCCAGTTCGTGCTGGAGGCGGCGGATGTAGGCGTTCGCCGGCGACAACTCCACCGAGGATGCGCCTCGGAAGGTGATCTCGGCGACGGCGTCCTCGGCCTCGCGGAGGGCCTGCGTGGTGGGGTCCTCGCGGCCGTCTTCGCCGCGGAAGGCGAGGAGTTGGCGCTCGATCTGCTGGCTGGAGTTGTTGCGCAGGACGTAGATCGGGATGCCGCGCTCCTCCGCCTGCTTCAGCGGGCCGCTGCGACGGCGATAGTACGGCCGCAGCGTCAGCACGGCGTCCGCGTCTCGCACGGAGTCCACGATGCGCGCCGCCGAGCGCGTCTCGTTGATCGCGGCTTCGAGGCGGCCACGGGATATCCCGAACGGCAGCAGGCGCTTCTCCGGCCCGCCCGGCGCCGCCGGCATCTGGCGCGTGCGCGCAGACTCCGGACGCGGCTCCAGCGGCTCGTCCGGGGTGGTACGCATGGGCACGCGCTCCACGCGCTCCACCTCGCCGCCTGCGCCGGCGACGCGCACCTCCGCCTCCACCTCGTAGCCGCGGAGCAGCGCGTCCACGGTCTGGGAGACGTCCTCGTGGATGGCGAGGCGGCGGAACGACTGGATCTCCACCAGCACATCGAAGGTGGGCGGCGCGCGCCGTTCCAGCACGGTCTTCTGCGTGCCGCGCCGGCGCGCCTCCTCGTCCGACAGCGTCACCGACTCGATACCGCCGATGAGGTCCGAGAGCGTGGGATTCTGCATGAGGTTGGACAGCGAGGTGCCGTGCGCTGTGCCGATCAGTTGCACGCCGCGCTCCGCGATGGTGCGCGCCGCCTCCGCCTCCTGGCCCGTCCCGATCTCGTCGATGACGATGACCTCCGGCGTATGGTTCTCCACCGCCTCGATCATCACCTCGTGCTGGAGCGCGGCGCGCGGTACCTGCATGCGGCGGGAGCGGCCGATGCCACGGTGGGCAATGTCGCCGTCGCCGCCGATCTCGTTGGAGGTGTCCACGATCACCACGCGCTTGTCGAGTTCGTCCGCGCACATGCGTGCCACGTCGCGCAGCATCGTGGTCTTGCCCACGCCGGGCGGGCCGAGCAGCAGGATCGAGTGCCCGGCCTCGATGAGGTCGCGCATCACCTGGCCGGAGCCGGAGACGGAGCGGCCCACGCGGCACGTGAGGCCCACGATGTGGCCGCGGCGGTTGCGGATCGCGGAGATGCGGTGGAGCGTGCGAGGGATGCCGGCGCGGTTGTCGTCGCCGAACTCGGAGACCTGCGCCACCACCTGCGCCAGTTCTGTGTCGCGCACCTCGTCGTCTGCGAGTTCCACCTCGTCGCGGCGATAGCGCGCGGTGGGGCGGCGGCCGAGGTCCAGGATGACCTCGATCAGGCCGTCGAAGCCGCGGTCGCGCACGGCGTTGGCGACGCGCTCCGGCATGATGCTCACGAGCAGTTCGATCTCGCGGACCTCGTCCGCGGTCATCTCGCGCGCAGGGACGCCGTCCTCGTCGAGTTCCACGTCGTC
>JBBDIC010000070.1:1781-2883 GCA_040880625.1 Dehalococcoidia bacterium
TCGTCATCGAGGTAGCCGCCGGGGCGCGCGCCGTCGTCCTCGATGTCGGTGTCGTCATCGAAGCCGAACTCGGTATCGTCGAAGTCCCTGTCGTCGTCGACCATGGCGTCATTCCGATCGGAACGCGTGTCCGAATAGTGTCTCACCAGACGGCCCCGCCCTCCGAGGGCTGCCGTCACTCCGCGGTCTGGCGAATTCGCATCGAACTCGCCGCCGTCATCCCCCAGGCGTCATCCCGCGCCCATCACCCGGGCCGTCATCCGGTGATCGGCACGCTGGCGCGGGCGAACGCCTCGTCGCGCACGGGGTGGGCGAGGCGCAGGCAGAACAGCGCGAACTCGCCGGCGGGCGTCAGCCCGGCGCGACGCAGCGCGTCCTCCGCCGGGGTGCCCGCGGCGACGAGGGCGAACTGGTCTTCCACGCCCTCCTGGTGCTCCGCCACGGCCGCCAGCAGCGCCTCCACCGCCCCGGGCGCGTCCTGCTCCGCCGCCAGCGTGAACTGGCCGCCGCGCGTGCATCGAGCGGACGCGACCACGCGGCCGCCCGCCTCGGCGACGAGCGTGACGCCGCCGCGCTCCACCCAGCGGTAGTCCTGTACCGCCTCCCACTCCTCCACCGTCATCGCGATCGCCTCGCGCGCGGCGACCGGCAGGGTGCGGCTGTAGACCTGGAAGCGCGCCTGCGTGTCGCGGTCCTCCGCTTCGCGCACCGTCCACTCCTCGGCCGGGCGGACATCCAGGTGGCCCATCCACAGGCGTTCCTCCACCACCGGGCGGAAGCCAGCGCGCGGGGCCTGCGCCGCCGCCGGAGATCCGAGGGGTGTGCGCAGGATCAGGTGCGTCGCGAGCGCCTCGCGGGCCGCGAGCGCGGCCTGCCGCAGCAGGTCGCCGAGCACGTGCTCGTCCGCCTCCGGCGCGTCGATCAGCGTGTCGATCTCCCAGGCCGTCTTCGCCGACAGTTCCCGCGCCGTGGCGATGCCGTGGATCTCGCGGCCGCTGAGGTTGATCCACGTGCGGCGTCCCAGGTGCAGCCACTGCTCGATGGCCGCCGCCAGCGGGCGCGGCGCCTCGTTGGGCGCGCCCAGGTGGTCGCGCGTGACGGC
>JBBDIC010000070.1:2983-4098 GCA_040880625.1 Dehalococcoidia bacterium
TCCGCGCACATCTGGACGAAGAGCGCGTGGAGGCGGGAGTCGTCCGTGAGTTCGGGGTGGAAGGAGGTCGCCAGCAGGCGGCCCTGGCGGGCGGCCACGACGCGGCCGTCCGGGAGGCTGGCGAGCGTCTGCACCGCGGGGCCCGTGCGAGTGATGACGGGGGCGCGGATGAAGATCGCGCGCAGGGGCGGTCCCTCGATGCCCGTGACCGCGAGGTCGGCCTCGAAAGACTGGACCTGCGTGCCGAACGCGTTGCGCTCCACGGTCATGTCCATGACGCCGATCGGTTCGCGGTCCAGTCCGGGCACGTCCGTGGCGAGCATGATCGCGCCGGCGCACGTGCCCCACGCCGGCAGGCCGCCGTGGATGCGCTCGCGCAGCGGCCCCAGGAGGTCGAACGCGATCAGCAGGCGCGCGATCGTGGTGCTCTCCCCGCCGGGGATCACCAGGCCGTCCACGGCATCGAGTTGGACGCGCGTGCGCACCTCCACGGCGTCGGCGTGGTGGCGGCGGAGCATGGCGAGGTGCTCGACGAAGTCGCCCTGGAGCGCCAGCACGCCGATCCGCGGGCGAGCCCGCTGCTCGGTCGGTGGCGTCGCGCCGTCTACGAGGGGCATCCGGGCGGGCTAGTTCCCCCGCCCGGCGAGCAACTCCGCCGGCGACATCTGCGCCGTGGAGATGCCGCGCATGGCCTCGTCCGGGATGTCCGCGGAGACCTCCGCGATGATCTGCGGGTCGTTGTAGTGCGTCACGGCCTTGACGATCGCCGCGGCCATCTGGCCCTGCACCGCACGACGCGCGTCCGGGTCCGCGATGTCCATGCCGGACTTGAAGATGCCGGAGCCGACGAAGACGCCCTCCGCGCCCAGTTGCATCATGAGCGCCGCGTCCGCCGGGCTGGCCACGCCGCCGGCGGAGAAGTTCACCACCGGCAACTTGCCCAGCGTGCGCACCTCCCGCAGCAGGTCCACCTGCACCTGCATCTCCTTGGCGGCCACGTACAACTCGTCGTCGCGCAGGGTCTGGACGCGGCGGATCTCCGCCCAGATCGAGCGCATGTGGCGCACGGCCTCCACGATGTCGCCGGTGCCGGCCTCGCCCTTCGTGCGGATCAT
>JBBDIC010000071.1:0-4079 GCA_040880625.1 Dehalococcoidia bacterium
AGCGGGGCATCCTCAGCGCGACTTGCCCTTGCGCTTCTCCGCCTTCTGGAGCGCGCGCTCGTAGCGCCGCCGCTCCGCGCGCGACGCGTCGTCCGAGGGCGGCTCCATCGCCACACCGGAGCGGACGGTGGCCGCGCCCATGCGCACGTCGGCGGTCACGCCGTCCGGGTCGGCCGGGCCGCTGGTCTGCACCTGGCGGGGCGCCGCGTCCTGCGCCATCTCCTGCGCCGCCGCCTGGGAGGTGAGCCGCGCGCGCAGGATCTGGCGCGAGACGGCCTGGCGGATGCGCTCCCGGAACTGCTCCCACATGTCGTGCGCTTCGCGCTTGTAGGCCACCAGCGGATCCTGCTGCGCCAGCGCCCGCAGGCCGATGCCCTGGCGCATTTCCTCGGACGCCGTCAGGTGTTCCACCCACAGCGTGTCGATCGTGCGCAGCAGCACCAGGCGCTCCACGAGGCGCTGCGTCTCCTCGCCCACCTCCGCCTCCAGCGCCTCGTAGCGGTCCTCGATCAAGTCGAGCGTCGCCTCCACGCCGGCCTCGAGGTTCGCGACGCGCTCCATGTCCAGGTCGGCGTCCGTCATGTCCGGCACGATCTGCTCGATGGCGACGCGGAACGCCTCCGGATCCTTGGGGGCGCTGGAGAGGTGCATCTGCCCCAGGGAGTCCACCTCCGCCTCCACCATGTCCAGGATGGTCTCGCGCATGCTCTCGCCGTGCAGGACCTTCTCGCGCTCGCCGTAGATGACGGTGCGCTGGTTGTTCATCACGTCGTCGTACTCCACGACGCGCTTGCGGATGTCGAAGTTGTGGGCCTCCACGCGCTGCTGCGACTGCTCGATGGCGCGCGTCACCATCTTGGACTCCAGCGCCTCGTCCTCGTCCATGCCCAGGCGCTGCATCATGCCCGGCAGCCAGTCCGGGGCGAAGCGCTTCATCAGGTCGTCCTCGAACGACACGAAGAAGCGCGTCGAGCCGGGGTCGCCCTGGCGTCCGGAACGCCCTCGCAACTGGTTGTCGATGCGGCGCGACTCGTGGCGCTCGGTGCCGATGACGTGCAGCCCGCCGATGCCGGCGACGCCGTCGCCGAGTTTGATGTCCGTACCGCGTCCGGCCATGTTCGTGGCAATCGTGACCGCGGCGCGCTGCCCGGCGCGACTGATGATCTGCGCCTCGTGCTGGTGCTGCTTCGCGTTCAGCACCTCGTGGGCGATGCCGGCGCGCTTCAGACGCTCCGCCAGCATCTCGGACGTCTCGATGGCCACCGTGCCGACGAGCACGGGCCGCCCGGCGCGGTGTTTCTCCTGGATGTCGTCCAGCACGGCCTGCCACTTTGCGCCCTGGTTGCGGTAGATGAGGTCGGCGGCGTCCTCGCGCACCATGTCGCGGTTCGTCGGGACCACGACCACCTCGAGTTTGTAGATCTCGGAGAGTTCCTCCGCCTCGGTGGCGGCGGTGCCCGTCATGCCGGCGAGTTTCCCGTACAGGCGGAAGTAGTTCTGCAGCGTGATCGTCGCGTAGGTGACGGACTCGCGCTGGATCTGGACGCCCTCCTTGGCCTCCACGGCCTGGTGCAGCCCGTCAGACCAGCGCCGGCCCTCCATGAGGCGGCCCGTGAAGTCGTCCACGATGATGATCTCGCCGTCCTTCACCACGTAGTCGCGGTCGCGGGCGTAGAGGATCTGCGCCTTCAGCGCGGCCTCCATGTAGCGCGTGAGGCGGAAGTTCTCCAGCGAGTAGATGTTGTCCACGCCCAGCGCGCGCTCCAGCACCTCCACGCCGCCCTCTGTCAGGGCGACGGCGCGGTGGCGCAGGTCCACGGTGTAGTGCTCGCCCTCCCGCAGTTGCGGCACGATCCGCGCGAAGCGCGGGTAGATCGAGGTGTCGTCCTGCGACGCCCCGCTGATGATCAGCGGCGTGCGCGCCTCGTCGATGAGTACCGAGTCCGCCTCGTCGACGATCGCGTACGGGCGCCCCCGCTGCACGCGCGCACGCAGCGTCGTCGCCAGGTTGTCGCGCAGGTAGTCGAAGCCGAACTCGTTGTTGGTGCCGTAGGTGACGTCCGCCAGGTACGCCTCGGCGCGCGGGACGGCGACCAGGTGCTCGAAGGACGACTGATCCGAGGCCGCCTCCGCGGAGTAGCGGAACGCCGCCCCGCCGTTCTGGATCACGCCCACGGTGATGCCCAGCGCGTCCAGCGCCGGCGCGTACCACTGCGCGTCGCGCCGGGCCAGGTAGTCGTTCACCGTGACGGAGTGCACGCCCTCGCCCGCCAGCGCGTTGAGGTAGATCGCGATCGTGGCGACCAGCGTCTTGCCCTCGCCGGTGCGCATCTCCGCGATCTGACCGCGGTGCAGCGTCAGGGCGCCCATCAACTGCACGTCGTAGGCGCGCTCGCGGCCGTCGGTGGCGCGGCGGATGGCCTCGCGGACCGTGGCGAACGCCTCGGGGAGGAGGTCGTCCAGCGTCTCGCCGGCGGCGGCGCGCTCGCGGAACACCCGCGTGCGTTCGCGCAGCGCCTCGTCCGAGAGCGGCTGCACGTCGCCCTCCAGGGCGTTGATGCGCTCCACCATGGGCCGCATCTGGCTCAGGACGCGCTCGTTGGAATCGCCGCCAATGAGTTTGCGGAAGATACCGACCATCTCGAGGACCTCCTACCGGCCCTTTCGAGTGTAAACGGGCGTCCGGCGAGCGCCACCGCACGCCCCTCGGGGCGGTCGAGGGCGATCCCCCGTAGGGGCGCAGCGTGCTGCGCCCTCCGTCCGCCTTCGGGCGCGACTAGCGGAAGAGGCCGCCGACGGAGCCGCCGGTGTGGATGCGGTGGATCGCATCGCCCAGCAGCGGGGCGACGGAGAGGACCGTGGTGGGCACGCGCTTGAACGCGCCGTGGACCAGCGGCAGCGAGTCCGTGTACACGATCTCGTCCAAGTCCGCGGTGTCCAGCACCTCGAACGCCTTCGGGGCGAGGACGGGGTGGACGCACGCGATGCGGACGGACGTCGCGCCGCGCGCGCGGAGCAACTGCACCGCCGACGCCACCGTGCCGCCCGTGAGGATCTCGTCGTCCAGGATGAGGCAGTCCTTGCCGGTGGCGTCGCCAATGAGGGTCATCGCCTCGGCGGCTTCTTTGTTGCCGTCGCGCTTCTTGTCCACGATCGCGAAGTCCGCGCCGATGCGGGCCGCTAGGTCGCGCGCCATCTTCGCGCGGCCCACGTCTGGGGCGACCACCGTGGGCGCCGGCAGGCGCAACGTGGCGAAGTAGTCCGCGATCAGCGGGAACGCCGTCAGTTCGTCCAGCGGGATGTTGAAGAAGCCCTGGATCTGGCCGGCGTGCATGTCCATGGAGAGCACGCGGTCCGCACCGGCCACCTCGATGAAGTTCGCTACGAGGCGGGCCGTGACGGGGACGCGCGGCTGGTCCTTCTTGTCGGACCGGCCGTAGGCGTAGTACGGGACCACCGCGGTGATGCGCCCCGCCGAGGCGCGCTTCGCGGCGTCGATCATGATCAGCAGTTCCATCAGCCGCGTGTTCACCGGCGACACCACCGGCTGCACGATGAACACGTCGCGTTCGCGGATGTTCTCCTCGTACTTGACGAAGATCTCCTCGTTGGAGAACTGGAACACCTGCACGTCGCCCACGGGGATCTCGAGGTGTTTGCAGATCGCCTCGACCAGCGCCGGATGCGCGTTGCCCGTGAAGACCGCCATCTCACGGAACACGGCTGGCCTCCTGTGCGCGTCGAGGTACGGCATCGCGATGCTCATGCTCCGGTGGGCGCGCCGTGCGCAGGGGAGGCCCGGCGGTCGCCCTCACCGCCGGAGCCCGATGGTAGCACCGAGCCCCGCCACGGGCTCCCGCCCCCCAGCCTCGATGCTCGCACCGGGAGATCGAGGTAGGGCGGGCGGCGCTTCGCGCCGTGCACCCCCACCCCCGCCCTCCCCCCTCAAGGGGGAGGGGGTCGAAACGGAGCCCGTCGAAGGACGAGGGGGACCGGGAGCCCGTGTGACCGTCGGTACTGACGCTGCCGCCGCGCGCGGTAGACTGGCTGGGTATGTCCTCGACGATGCATACGGACAA
>JBBDIC010000072.1:0-1641 GCA_040880625.1 Dehalococcoidia bacterium
GGGAAGTCCACGCTGCTGCACATGATGGCCGGCTTCCTGCGGCCGTCCTCGGGCGAGGTGCGCCTGCTGGGCGAGCCCTCCTGGCGGCACCCGCACCTCTACCGCCGCGTGGGCATCGTGCTGGAGCGCGAGGCGGTCTATGACGGCCTGACGGGCTACGACTTCGTGCGCCTGAACGCGCGGCTGCACGGCCTGGACGACGCGCACGCGGCAACGATGCGCGCGCTGGACCTGGTGGAGATGGGCGCGGCCAAGGACCGGCGGACGGGCGGCTACTCCAAGGGGATGAAGCAGCGCGTCAAGATCGCCGCGGCGATCGTGCATGACCCTGAGGTGCTCCTGCTGGACGAGCCCTTCAACGGCGCCGACCCCCGCCAGCGCCTGCACATGATGGAGATGCTTCGCGCCATGGCCGCCGAGGGCCGCACGGTGGTGTTCTCCTCCCACATCCTGGAGGAGATGGAGCGCCTGGGCGACGGCGTGCTGGTGATCGTGGGTGGGCGCCTGGCCGCCTCCGGCGACTTCCGCGCGATCCGGCGGCTGATGACGGACCGCCCGCACTCGTTCTCCGTGGAGTCCTCGGACAACCGAGCGCTGGCGCAGCGGCTGGTGGCAGACGCCTCCGTGACCGGCGTCCACCTGGAGGACGGCCGCCTGATCGTGCGCGCGGACGACTTCGGCCGCTTCACGACGCAGGCCCCAAGGCTGGCGCGCGACGCCGGCGTGACGATCACGGAACTGGCGCCGCTGGACGAGTCGCTCGAGAGCGTCTTCGAGTACCTGGTGCAGCGATGAGGATCCCAGCGATGAAGGTGCAGCGATGACGCGGGTGATCTTCATGCTCACGCTGGGCCAACTCGTGCGGCAGCGGCGGACGCTGCTCCTGCTCCTGATCGCAGCGCTCCCCGTGGGCCTGGCACTGCTGTTCCGGCTCACCGTTGGGGAGGACGGGGATGAATTCGCGACGGCGCTCCTCGGGCACTTCGTCGTGGCGCTCGTGCTGCCGCTGACGGCGCTCGTGATTGGCACGGCCGCGCTCGGCCAGGAACTCGAGGACGGCACGTTTGTCTACCTGATAGCCAAGCCGCTGCCGCGCTGGAAGGTCGTCCTGGCGAAGATCGGGGCGGCGTGGGTTGTCACCGGCGCGGTGGTCGGCGCCTCGGTGATCGCCTCCGGCCTGATCCTGCTCGCCGGCAGCGACTATGGCGGGCTGGTCGTGGGGTTCACGGTGGCGGTGGTGGTTGGGGCGCTGGTGTACGCCGCGCTGTTCGTGAGCCTCAGCATCCGCTTCGGACGCGCGTTGATCATCGGGCTCGTCTACGTCTTCGTGTGGGAGGGGCTGATCTCCCAGTTCATCGCCGGGGTGCGCTTCCTCAGCGCCCGCGCCTACACGATGGCCGTCGCGGACGCGATCGCGGATCTGCCGTCGACGGTCTTCTCCGGGGTGCTGGCGCCGGTCCCGGCGGCCGTCTTGCTCACCCTCGTCACGCTCGCCGCCGTGGCGTACGCCATCCGGCGGCTCGAGCGCTACCAGATGTCCGAGCGCGTCTAAGCGCCCGCCTCGCCGGAGCGCGAGCGTTGAGCCCGAGCGAAGCCCAGCACTCAGCCCGGACTAAGTTTGCGAACATAGTTGCAATAAAA
>JBBDIC010000072.1:1741-4000 GCA_040880625.1 Dehalococcoidia bacterium
GAGCGAAGCCCAGCACTCAGCCCGGACTAAGTTTGCGAACATAGTTGCAATAAAATGCAACAAACGTTGACATAGCCCCCCCCGCTACCTACGATCGAGGTGCGGATTGGGGGCGCTCCAGGTATGGAACGCACGCGCGACATCGTCCTGAGGCTGCTGGACGAGCACGGTGAGTGCTCGGTGGCGGAGTTGGCCGAGATCATCGGGGTCTCGACCGGCTCGGTGCGCCGGCACCTGGACCTGATGGTCGCCGACGGCCTGCTGGAGGCTCGCATCGTGCGGATGCCCCGAGGGCGCCCCGTGACGCGCTACGCGCTGAGCGTCGCAGGTGAGGAAGAGCGCGCCGCCGAGCACTACCAGCGGCTCCTCTCGCGCCTGTCGCCCGCGCTGGCGAAGATGACACCGGACGAGGTGGGCGGCCAGGGCGGTCAGGCAATCCTGGACCGGCTGTTCGACCACGTGGCGGAGTCCGTCGCGGACGAGTACCGCCCGAGGGTGACATCGGACCGCCTCGACGAGCGGGTGCAGCAGGTGCTGGCCGCGCTGACGGAGGAGGGAATCCTCCACGAGGCGGAGGACAGCGGCGACTTCTTCACGCTGAAGAACGCCGGCTGCCCGTATCGCTCCACGGCCATGGAGACGCACGCCTGTTGCGCCGCCGACCGCCGGACGATCGAGTTGCTCCTCGGTACCCCCGTGAAGCAGGTGATGACGGTCGCCGAGGGCGGCCACCAGTGCGAGTACGTCGTGCCGAAGGCGCCTGGTACCCCTGCGGGGGCTGCTGGGGCCGGGCACGACCTCAACGAGACGGAACGCGACGCGGCGCAGGCAGGCGGCCTGCTGCCGGTGGTCGCTCAGAAAAGGACAGCGAGCCAGCGATGACCGAACCGATCCTTGAACTTCGCGGACTGAAGGTCAGCATTGCTGAACAGCCCGACATACAACTCCTCAAGGGCCTTGACCTGGTCATCCGGCCGGGCGAGATCCACGCGCTAATGGGTCCCAACGGCTCCGGCAAGAGCACGCTGGCCACCACCATCGCCGGGAGTCCCACGTACCGGGTGGACGAGGGCCAGATCCTCTTCAAGGGCGAGGACATCACGGCCGCCCCGGCGGACGAGCGCGCCCGCAAGGGCATCTTCCTGTCCTTCCAGTACCCCACCGCCATCCCCGGCGTGACCATGGTCAACCTCATGCGCGAGGCCATGAAGGCCCGCCGCGGCGAGGAGGTGCCGGCGCGCGAGTTCTTGCAGGAACTGCGCGAGACGCTGGCCCAACTCAAGATGAGCGAGGACATGGCGCGCCGCTACGTCAACGAGGGGTTCTCCGGCGGCGAGAAGAAGCGCGCCGAGATCCTGCAGATGGGCCTGCTCAGGCCGGACCTGGCGATCCTGGACGAGACTGACTCCGGGCTGGACGTGGACGCACTGCGCACGGTGGCGGAGGGCGTGCAGGCGCTGCGCCGGCCGGACATGGGCGTCCTGATCATCACCCACTACGAGCGCATCCTGAACTACATCACGCCGGACCGCGTCCACATCCTGGTCAAGGGCCAGATCGTGAAGTCCGGCGACGCATCGCTCTCCCGCGAGATCGAGAGCGGCGGCTACGACCCGATTCTGAAGGAACTGGGTCTGCTGGAAGGGGCGACAGCCTGATGACGACCACGAAGCCAGAGAGCCTCGTCGGCGAATACCAGTGGGGCTTCCACGATGACGAGAAGCCCCTGTTCATGGCCGAGAAGGGCCTGAGCGAGGAACTGATCCGGCAGATGTCCGCCATGAAGGACGAGCCGGCGTGGATGCTGGAATACCGCCTGGACGCCTACGAGCAGTTCAAGGCGCAGCACAACCCGAAGTGGGCCGGCTCCGCCGAACTGCTGGACGCGATCGACTTCGAGAACATCCACTACTACGTGCGCGCGTCCGACAGGGACTCCACGAGTTGGGATGACGTCCCGGAGTACATCAAGGACACCTTCGACAAACTGGGCATCCCGGAGGCTGAGAAGCAGTTCCTGGCCGGCGCCGGCGCGCAGTACGACTCGGAGGTCGTCTACCACAACCTGCGGGAGGACCTGGAGAAGCAGGGCGTGGTGTTCCTGGGCATGGACCAGGGGCTGAAGGAGTACCCGGAACTCGTCCAGGAGTACTTCGGCACCATCGTCCCGTCCGGGGACAACCGCTTCGCCGCGCTGAACTCCGCGGTGTGGTCCGGCGGCTCGTTCATCTACGTGCCGAAGGGCGTGAAGGTGGACAT
>JBBDIC010000073.1:0-2699 GCA_040880625.1 Dehalococcoidia bacterium
CGGCCCAGCCGATCCGCTAGCGGTCCGGGTCCACCTCGGCGGGGGAGTGCGGCCCCGAGCCGGCGAGGGCGCCCGCTTCGTCGATGGCGGCGCGCTCCGGTGCTTCCAGTGCGCCGTCGACGGGTGGGAGTTCCGCGCGCTTCCGGCGGCCGACATGGCTGGCGGAGTAGGCCTCGATGGGTGTCTCGCCGCGGAGGCGGCGGTCGGCGTACCAGAACAACTCGCGCGCGATGCCCAGCACGGGGACGGCGACGAGCATGCCGGGGAAGCCCCAGATGGAGCCGACGATCACCAGGAGCATGATCACCATCGCCGGGTGGATGTCCACGGCGTCGCCCTGGATGCGCGGCACCAGCAGGTTGTTCTCCAACTGCTGCACGACGAAGTAGATCAGCGCCACCCAGACCAGCAGTTCGGGGTCGGTGGCCAGGACCACCAGGATGCCGGCGGCGGCGCCGAGCCACGGCCCCAGGATGGGGATCAACTCCGTGATCCCCGCCCACAGCCCCAGGCCAACGGAGAATTGCACCCCCAGCAACGTCATGGAGATGCCGATCGCGAGGCCCACGATCACGCCCAGCAGCAGTTGCGCGCGGATGTACCGGCCCAGCAGGGCATCCGAGATCTTCGCCACGTTCCCCACGTCGTCGCGGGCGGCGTCCGGGACGGCGCGCATGAAGTTGCGCTGCACGAAGGGCCGGTCACGCAGGGCGTAGAACAGCCAGAACGGCACCACCAGGAACCCGAACACGAGCCCGATGGTGCCGGAGAGGGAGCCGATGGTGCCGCCCAGCAGCGTGAGCGTCAGGTCCGCGGCCGCGCTGCCGAGGTCCTGCGTGACGCGGTCCATCTCCTCGCGGAGTTCGTCCGGGATCTGCGAGCGATAGCGGTCCACCCAGGACGTGAGCTGGATGCGGGCCTCTTCAGTGATCTCCGGGAGGTCATCGATGAAGTTCGTGGCCTGGTTCACGGCGGTCGGGACCACGGCGGCGCCCACGCCGGTGAGGGAGCCGAAGAACAGCACGTACAGCAGCAGCACCACCGCGCCTCGACGGATCTTGTCGTGCTGGTGCGTGCGCGCGGGGACGAGCGAGGCGAGCCGGTCCACGAGGGGTGACAGGGCGTAGGCCGCCAGCGCGCCGATCAGGAACGGCAGCAGGGCGATCCGCGCGGTCCACATGATCCACAGGACGGCCAGGAGCATCACGCCCCAGAGGGCGATCCGCCAGCGCTGCTTGCTCATCGCCGCATTGTGCCGCATCGCGCCGCATCGCGCCGCATCGGCGACCTCGCGCCTGGCCGCGCGTTGACAGTGTCGAGGCGGGCCGGGGACGATGGCTGTCCCCACCTCGACCACCGCGCGCGGAGGACGACCCCGTGACCCAGGTCAGCGCCGACGCCATCGAGCGCCTGCTGTCGCGCCGCGGCTACCGCCTCACCGGCCCGCGCCGTCACCTGCTGGAGGTGATGGAGGGCCTGGGCGACCATTTCCCGGCGGACGCCGTGGTGAACGCTTCGCCGGAGGTGGGCCGCGCCACCGTGTTCCGCACGCTGCGCCTGCTGCAGGACCTGGGCGTCGTGTGCCAGGTGGTGCTGGACGACGGGGTGCTGGCGTACCGGCTCGCGCCGGAGGAGCACCACCACCACCTGCTGTGCGTGGAGTGCGGCGCCGTGCGGGACTTCTCCTCGGACGCGCTGGAGGCGGTCTTCGACGAGATCGAGGGGAAGACGGGCTACGCGATCGAGGCGCATCGCCTGGAGGTCTACGGCCGCTGCCCGGAGTGCCAGGCGGCGACCTGAGGCGCTCGCGCGCTAGAGCCCGCGGCGCCCTCGGACGAACTGGTCGAGCGTGGACTTGCCGAGGGCGAGCGGCCCGGCGACTAGCCGCAGCGGCCCCGGCAGCAGCATCCCGCCGGCGAAGCGCGTGACGCGCCCGGACGACGGCCGCGTGATCAGGTACAGGGCCAGCGCCGCACGCAAGGCGAACCAGATCATCTCGCGCCTCCACTTCCAGCGTATGCGGGAACCGGCCACTTGCGTGTTGACACTTAGTTTCAATACAGTGGCAGCCGAACCGAGACTCAGGCTCAGTTAGGCTCGCCGCATGCCCGCCCACCTCTCCCTCGCCGTCGCCTCGATCCTGGCGCTGATCGCGCTGGCCACGTCTGCGTGCACGGGCGCCGAGGGTGGCGCGGAGGGCGACGGGCCGCTCGTGGTCGCGACGACCAGCCAGATCGCCGCGCTGGTGCGTGAGGTGGCGGGCGATGACGTGGCGGTGCAGACGCTGCTCGCGCCCGGCGTCGATCCGCACGACTTCGAGCCGAGCCCGCGCGACATCGCGCGCGTCGCCTCCGCGGCCGTGGTGCTGCGCAACGGCCTCGGGCTGGACGAGACGCTGGACGACGCCATCGAAGGCAGCGGCGCGGCGGAGGTCGTGACCGTGACGGACGGCATCAAGCCGCGCCCCGCCTCGCGCGATCACGACGATGAGGACGAGCACGAAGACGAGCACGAAGACGACGACCACGATCACGGCGACGTCGACCCGCACGTGTGGCACGACCCGGCGAACGTGCAGGTGATGGTGACGAACATCGCGAATGCCCTCGCGGCCGCGTTCCCGGAGCAGGCCGCCACGTTCGAGGAGCGTGCGGCGGCGTACCGCGCCCACCTGGACGAGGTGGACGCGGAGATTCGAG
>JBBDIC010000073.1:2799-4681 GCA_040880625.1 Dehalococcoidia bacterium
GCGGACACGGGCGTGGCGATCGTGGACGACCTTTACGGCGACACGCTGGGCGAGGCGGGCTCGGGCGCGGAGACGGTACACGGGATGCTGCTGCACAATGCGCGCCGCATCGCGGAGGCGCTCCGATGATGAGCGCCGCCACAGGCGCGGGAGGACGGAGCGTGGCCCGACCCGCGCCGGGTCCGCTGCTGCTGCACGGCGTCCGGGCCGGTTACGCCTCGGGCTTTGAGATCGCGGGCGTGTCCTTCGAGGTGCAGCCGGGCGAGGTGGTGGGCGTCATTGGCCCGAACGGCGCGGGCAAGAGCACGCTGCTGAAGGCGGTTGCCGGCGTGCTGCCGCTGCGCAGCGGCAACGTCACGCTCGATGGTCGAGGGCTCGCGGAGTTCCGCGGTCGGCTCGCCTTCGTGCCGCAGCGCGAGGACGTGAACTGGGACTTTCCGGCCACGGCGCTGGACGTGGTGCTGATGGGCCGCAACCGCGACGCCGGCTGGTTCCGCCGCCCCGGCCGCCAGGACCGCCGCATCGCGGAGGACGCGCTGGAGCGCATGGGCCTCGCGGGCCTGGGGCGGCGCCACATCAGCGAGTTCTCGGGCGGCCAGCAGCAGCGCATCTTCCTGGCGCGCGCGCTGGCGCAGGAGCCGCTGGTGGTGCTCCTCGACGAGCCATTCACCGGCGTGGACGCCGCCAACCGCGCCGTCCTGCACGAGGTGGTGCGCGACCTCACGACAGCCGGCGCGATCGCCCTGCTCGCCACGCACGATCTGGACGAGGTCAGCGAGACGACGACCTCGCTGGCGTGCATCAACCGAGCGCTGGTGGCCTTCGGGCCGACCGCGGAGACGTACACGCCGGAGAACCTGCGGGCGACGTTCGGCGGCCAGGTGGCGGTGTTCACTTGATCGACCCCGTGCTGGACGCCGTCCTCGATCCCCTGCGGTACCCGTTCCTGCAGCGCGCGCTGCTGGAGATCGTGATCGTGGGGGCGCTGTGCGGGGTCGTCGGCACGCTGGTGGTGCTGCGAGGGCTGGCGTTCATCGGTGATGCGCTGGCGCACGCGGTGTTTCCGGGCGTGGTGATCGCCTACCTCGCCGGCGCGAGCATCCTGCTGGGGGCGCTCGTCTTCGGGGCGTTCGTGGCGCTCGGGATCGGGGTGCTGTCGCGCAGCCGGCGGGTGTCGGAGGACACGGCGATCGGTGTGCTGTTCGTGGCGTTCTTCGCCGTCGGCATCGTGCTGATCAGCCGCGAGGCGGGGTTCACGCGCGACCTGGGCTCGCTGCTGTTCGGCAGCATCCTGGGCGTGTCCATGGTGGACGTGGCCGCGTCCGCGGCGATCCTTGTGGTGGTGCTCCTGGTGCTGCTGCTGACGCTGAAGGAACTGGCCATGGTCGCCTTCGACGCGACGCTGGCGAGGACGCTCGGCTACTCCGTGTTCTGGCTGGACCTGCTGCTGTTGATGCTGGTGGCCGCGACGATCGTGGCGGGCCTCCAGACGGTGGGGAACATCCTGATCCTGGCGCTGATCGTGACCCCGGCGGCGACGGCGCGCCTGCTGACGGACCGCCTGGGCCGGATGATGCTACTGAGCGCCGGCATCGGCGTGACGAGCGGCGTGGTGGGGCTGTACCTCTCGTACCACGCGGGCTTCTCCGCCGGCGCGACGATCGTCCTCACGGCGACCGCCTGCTTCCTGCTGGCGCTCGCGTTCGCGCCGCGGCACGGCGTGGTCGGGCAGGCGATCCTGCGGCGGCGCGGCCACCACCACGCGCACCACGCCCACGCCATCGAGGATGCCCAGCCCGAGGCGCATCCCTGACGCGCGACCCCGCCCGAGTCGATACGATGCCGCCGATGAGCCACGGACCAAGCGAACCGCCCCATCGAG
>JBBDIC010000073.1:4781-11356 GCA_040880625.1 Dehalococcoidia bacterium
CCGAGGAGCGCGACTGGCTCGCGCTGCCGCTGTCGCTGCGCGCGCCGATCTACGACGACCTGGGGTTCGACATTACGGCCGGCGGCGAGGGCTGGCTGGAGGTCACGCTGACGATCACGGAGCGCCTGCTGAACGCGGACGGCGTCCTGCACGGCGGCATGTGGACCTTGATCTCCGACTCTGCGATGGGCGGCGCGATCCGCACGCTGATCGACCCGACCGAACGCACGGCCACCTCGCAGTCGGACTTCCGCTGGCTGCGCCCGCTGCACGGCGACACGCTGCGCTCGGTGGGCCGCGTGCTGCGTCGAGGGCGCTCCGTGTGGCACTGCACCGTCGAGTGCTTCGATGCCGCGGGCATCCTCGTGGGTGTGGGGTCGGGGACGTTCGTGGTGGTCGGCAGGGATCGCCCTGAGCCCGCGTAGTGGGGGAGGCGGGTACGCTGGAGGCAGGGACCTGGCCCGCGCGCGGCGCGGGTAGAGACGGCCGAGCACGGATGCCCGACCTGCCACCCGACTCCGGCACTCCGAACCCCACCTCCGCGCGTACCTCGTCGTCTGGGCCGCCTGCGTCCTCCGGAGACGGCGGTGAGCGCGATCCGCGCTCGGTGGACCGCAAGGCGCGCCTCCAGATTCCCGCGGAGCGTCCCGCCAAGCAGGCGCCGGAGACGCGCGTCCTGAACTGGGACGAGGTCACCCACCTCTTCGATGAGTCGAGCGCGAAGGTGGAAGCAGAGCGCTGCATCCAGTGCCCGGCCGCGCCCTGTGTGCGTGCCTGCCCCGTCCACAACGACATCCCCGGCGCGTTCTGGCTGCTGGAGGCCGGCGACTTCAACGGCGCGGCCAACGTCTTTCGCGAGACCAGCGAACTGCCGGAGATGTGCGGCCGCCTCTGCCCGCAGGAACGGCTCTGCGAGGGCCACTGCGTCGTCGGCAAGAACGCGCTGCCGGTCGCCATCGGCAAACTCGAGACGTTCACGACCGAGTGGCAGCGCGCCCACGGTGGGCCGGAGGCGCCCCCAAAGGTCGAGGCGAGCGGCCGCACGGTGGCGGTGATCGGCAGCGGGCCGGCCGGCATCGGCGTGGCGGAACGCCTCGCGAGGCGCGGGCACGCGGTGGTGATGTACGAGGCGTGGCCGGAGCCGGGCGGCGTGCTGCGCTATGGCATCCCCAACTTCAAGCAGAACAAGCCCGCCGTCGACCGCAAGTTTGCCGAACTGGCGGAACTGGGCGTGGAGGTGCGCTGCAACGTCCGCGTGGGCGACGACGTGTCGTGGGAGGACGTGCGCGGCGGCGCGGACGCCGTCTTCGTGGGGATTGGCGCCGCGGAGGGCGCCCGCCTCGGTATCCCTCACGAGGACGCGCCCGGCGTGATCAGCGCCACGGAGTTCTTGGTGCGCGCGAACCTGCCGCCGAAGGACCTCCCGGCAGCGCTGCACGAGCCCCTCGGCTCGCCGGAGCGCGTGGTGGTCGTCGGCGGCGGCGACACCTCGATGGACTGCGTGCGCTCTGCGCGGCGCCTGGGCGCGTCCGAGGTGACGCTGGTCTACCGGCGCACCGAGGCGGAGATGCAGGGCCGCGTGGAGGAGCGCACCCACGCCACCGAGGAGGGCGTGCGCTTCGAGTACCTCGCCGGCCCCGTCGAGGTGCTGGTGGACGCTGACGGCAATGTGGCGGGCCTGCGCTGCGTGCGCATGGAACTCGGCGAACCGGACGACACGGGCCGGCGCACGCCTCGCGCGGTGGAGGGCTCCGAGTTCGACCTGCCGGCGGAGATGCTGGTCACGGCCATCGGCTACAACGTGGACCCCGCCTGGGGGGACATCGAGCCGGCGCTCACGCGCGATCGCTGGGACCGCCTGGTCGCCGACCCCGCGACGATGGCGACGAACCTGCCCGGCGTCTTCGCGGGCGGCGACGACGTGAACGGCGCGGACCTGGTGGTCACGGCGCTGGCGGACGCCCACCGCGCCGCCGACGCCATCGACGCGTACCTGTCAGCCCTCGACACCCCGCGCGCGCGTCCCGCGCCGCCGCCGGAGCGCCCGCTGCTGGGTGACTCGAGTTTCCTGTAGGCGGAGCGCCCCTTTCTGAGTGCGGGCCTCGGAATTGTTACGCCATCGCGAGAAGCGGCGACGCGGCTGACGATCGTCCGTGAGGCCCCCGTCCGTACATTTGCCGGGACCCGCTGAGTAGCGGGTCCTCATCGTGTCGTACCTGGAGGCCCCATGGACTCACTCTCACCACACATCCGAGCGCGGACGGCCGTCTGGCTCGCGCCGCTGCTCGTCGCGCTCGCCCTCGCGGCGTTCGTGGCGCCTCGATCGGTCGAGGCGCAGGCGACGGGCGACGGCCTGCCGGCGAGCGTGGAGGCGGCCGTGCGCGCCGCCGCAGCCGCGGAAGCGGGCGTGGACGCGGACGACGTGTCCATCCTGCGCGCCGAGGCCGTGACCTGGAACGACGGCTGCCTCGGCGTGTCGCAGGCCGGCACGGCGTGCACGCAGGCGCTGGTGCCTGGCTACGCCGTCTGGGTGGAAGCCGGCGGCACGGTCTATCGCTATCACACCAACACGACCAGCACGGTCATCCTCGGGCAGAGCGGGATCGCCGCGGGCAGCGTCGCCACGGCGCCGCTCCCGGCGGGCGCGACGGCGCGCTCCGGCGCCATCACCGGCGAGGTGCCGCCAGAGGGCGTCGCGTTGCTGGTCCCGGCGGAGGAACTGACGCCGGAGGGCCTCGTGGAGGCGCTGCGCTCGCAGGGCTGCGACCCGGTGTCGATCGCGATCACGGTGCAGGGCTCGTTCGTGACGTACATCCCGGGCGCGCCGGCGTTCGTGAACGTCTCGTTCCCGGCGACGCTGGACGCGGGGACGCCGTTCAGCGTGCGCTGCCGGCCCACCTCGGGCGGCGACGGCGATGATGGTGCCTTCAGCGCGCAGCCCATCGATGAGACGGCGCGCGGCGGCATCGGCGTCTTCACGGACGTCACGGTCGGTGAGCACGA
This sequence comes from Dehalococcoidia bacterium, assembly GCA_040880625.1. Taxonomy (GTDB): domain Bacteria; phylum Chloroflexota; class Dehalococcoidia; order UBA2979; family UBA2979; genus W-Chloroflexi-9. The sequence continues at coordinate 7,785 of JBBDIC010000073.1, forward strand.
GGGCTTCGACCGCATCGTGTTCGAGTTCGCGGCCGAGTTCGAGGGCCTGACGCTCGCCCCGGGCGTCCCGGGCTACAGCATCGAGTACGTGGACGCCGAGCAGGAGTGCGGCTCCGGCTTCGACGTGGTGACGGAAGGCAGTGCGATGCTGCGGGTGAACTTCCCGCAGGCGTACGTCTACAACCCCAACACCGGCGAGGGCACGCTGGACTCGCTGGAGATGACCGCCGACCACCAGGTCATCCTGGAGGTCGAGGAGACGTGTGGCTTCGAGGGCCAGGCCACATGGATCATCGGCACGACCGGTGAGCAGCCGTTCCGCGTCTTCGAACTGTCGAGCCCGACGCGGCTGGTGATCGACATCGCGACGGCGCCGTAGCCGAGCGCGGCGGCGTCGAACGGACATCGAGGGGAGGCCGCCGCGCCTCTCCCCGATGCGTCGCTGTCTGAGGCGCAGGCGTGGCCGCTGGTACACTCCGCCGAGCGGCGGGCCCCGCCGCCATCCCACCTCGAACGGCGGAAGGACACGCAGTCGTGGCGATCGATGCGGGCCAGGCGGCCCCGGATTTCACCCTGGTCGATGAGACCAACAACAAGGTCACGCTCTCAGAGCAGCGCGGTACGCCAGTGGTGCTGGTGTTCTTTCCCTTCGCCTTCTCCGGCATCTGCACCGCAGAGATGTGCGACATCCGCGACAACTACGAGTCGTGGATGGAACAGGGCGCGAAGGTCTACGCCATCAGCCGGGACAGCCGCTTCGCCCACGCGGCGTTCAAGGAGAAGGAGGGCTTCAAGCACACCCTCCTCGCGGACACCAAGGGCGAGGTTTCTCGCCAGTACGGCGTCTGGAACGAGATGGCCAACGCCGCGGAGCGCGCCACCTTCGTCATCGACCCGGAGGGAAACATCGCGTACGCGATGCACAACGGGATCGGGGACGCCCGCGACCACTCGGAGGTGGCGCGCCACCTCGCCTAGCGTGTGCGGCACCTCTGGCGACACATGTGGCGACAGGGAGAGCGCGGCGCTACGTTAGGCGTCGGGAGCGCTGTACGACCCATGGAAGAGAAGTTGACCCGCACCGCCGACGGACGCTACTGCCCCGTCCGGGCCACGCTGGCCCTGGTCGGCCAGAAGTGGGTGGCGCGCATCGTCTACGAACTCCACAGCGGCAAGCGGCGCTTCAACGACCTGTCGGCGACCGTGGGCGGCTGCAACTCGCGCACGCTGCGTGACCGCCTCAAGGACCTCGAGGACCTCGGCATCGTGCGGCGGGAGATTGTTTCGGCCACCCCGCCGTGGGTCGAATACGAACTCACCGCGCGCGGCGTGGAACTCGCCCGCGCGCTCGGCCCGCTCGCGTCGTGGGGGCGCGACCATCTCGCGGGCGCAGACGTTCCGGCGGACGCCCTCGGTGCGCTCGGTGCGCTCGGTGCGCTCGAGGGCGACCAGGCGCGCGCGCTGGTGGCCGCGGTCGTCGCGACCGAGCAGGTAGCCCGCGACGGATGAGCCACACCCTGCAGTTCGGCGACCTCCAGAAGGGGCAGGCGTTCGCACGCTTCCCGCTTTCGATCTCCGCCGACGAGGTGGACGCCTACCTGGCCTCCACGGGCGAGGCCGCCGAGGCGTGGCGGGAGCACGTGCCCCCGATCTTCGTGGACGCCATCGCGATCGCAGCGCTGCTGCAGACCGTCGCCATCCCGAAGGGTGTGATGCACACGGGGCAGGAGCACGAGTCGCATCGGGCGGTGCGCATCGGCGAGGCGCTGGAGATGGAGATGCGCGTCAGCGCGCTGTCGGAGCGTCGAGGCGCGGTGATGGCGGCGTTCGAGGCGGACCTGACGGACGCGGACGGCGGCTCGGTGGCGACGATGAAGATCTCCGTGATGGTGCTGCCGGACGGGGTGTCGGCGTGATAGACGTGCGCTGATGGATGCCGCGCCCGCGACGCTCTCGGTCAGCCGCCTCGTGGATCAGCCGCGGGTGGACCGCTACGCCTTGGCGGCGCGCGACCCGAACCCGATCCACCGCGAGACGCCCGAGGCGTATGCGGGCCCCTTCGGACGGCCCGCCGCGCACGGGATGCTCGTGCTGGGGCTCGTGTCGGAGGCGATGACGCAGGGCTTCGGCATGGCGTGGGCGAACACCGGCACAGTGAAGGTGCGCTGGCGCGCCCCCGGCCTGACGCCGTTCACCGCCACCGCCCGCGCCGACCTCAAGAAGGACGAGGGCGGCGTGGCCACCTACGAGGTGACCTGCACGGACGACGCCGGCGAGACGCTGCTCACGGGCACCGCCACCGTGCGCTACGCCGCAGCGTGACGTCCGAGGGCCGCCCCACGCCCGCGTTCGACGCGCGCCACTACGACCAGGTCTGCTTCGCCTGCGGCGACCGCAATCCGCACGGCCTCCACATGCGCTTCGAGCGCGACGCTGCCGCCACCCCGGACGCGGGCGCGGTGATCTGCCGCTACCGGCCGCGCGAGGCGGACCAGGGCTTCCCTGGCGTCCTCCACGGCGGGGTCATCGTCACGCTGCTGGACGAGGCGATGGCGTGGGCAATGTGGTCGAAGTCCGGCGCGCTGGGCGTCACGGCGAAGATGGAGACGCGCTACCGCCGCCCCGTGCCGTACCCGCCGCCTCGGCGACGAGGCCGCCCTCGTTGTCCGCGCCTCGGTCGTCCGCGAACGTGGACGGCGCATCGAGGTGACGGCGCGCATCGAGGACGCGGGCGGCGCGACGCTGGTGGAGTCCAGCGCGCTCTTCCTGCGCCTCCCGGCGGACGAGGAGGCGCGCGTCGCCGCCGCCCTCGGCTGGGACGCCATTCCGAGGTAGGCCGTGTGCGAGCTCGCCTCTGCGTCCCGTACGGTGGATCGCATGAAGCATCTGTTCGCTGGCCTGATCCTGGTTGCCCTCGGCGCGTTCGTAGCGTGTACGCCGGACGGTGGTGAGCCGACGGCGAGTTCGACCGCCACGCCCTCCGCGACCTCGACCGTGCCGCCCGCGACCACCGCGACGCCGACCGTCACATTGACCGCGACGCCCACGCCCTCGGCGACTCCCACTGCGACGCCGGACGTGGTGGCGACCGAGTGGACCGTCGGCGAGCCCGTGCCGCTGCCGGATGGCGTCACGCTGGTCCTGGGGACCGGTTGCTGGCAGTGCGGCGGCCAGTACTCCACCTACGAGACATTCGATGAGGGTGGGCGCACCGTGCTCCACCGCCCGGAGGGCGAGGTCAACGTCGCGGCCTACCTCGGTGATCCGTCCCACCTCCACATCGCCAACTGTCGCCCTGAGTGCAATGGCTACGAGGGGCAGCACGAGGGGACGACGACGACGCTCCACGAGTCGTCCACGCGCGGGGAGACCTGGCGCTCGCTCGGTGAGATCGCCCCGGTGCGGCGGATCCTGGGTGCGCGCGCGGACGGCGACCTGCTGGTCGAGTCCGTCGAGGGTGACCTGACCTGGTCTCCGTCCGGCGATCCAGTGGAACCGCCGGCGGCGGCCGTGGAGGACACTCCGCCGCTGATGCTCGACGGCGAGCCGCTCTGGAACACCGCCGACGAGAC
>JBBDIC010000073.1:11456-13855 GCA_040880625.1 Dehalococcoidia bacterium
CGGAGGGCGTCTGGCTGGATGACGAACGGTTCATCGTCAGCGTCCAGTACAGCCGCGAGGAAGTCGAGGAGTTCGGGGTGCCGCCGGAGCTCAACCTCTTCGGTTCCCGCACGCCGACCATCGTGGACCTCAGCACCGGGACGCTCCACCCGATTGAGGACTTCTTCGCGGAGGGTGCGCCGTGGGGGCGGAACTACATCGTCGCAGTCTGGCAGGAGTGAGTGCCTACCGTTCCGCCTCGACCTCCATCGTGGCGGGCGTGGAGCGGGCGGGGCGCTCGATGGTCTCGCGGGCGGTGAGGAAGAACAGCGCGGCGGCGGCCATGAGGGCGGCGTTCACCAGCAGCGCCCAGTCGTACGAGGTGGCGTCCGCCACCGCGCCGAGCAGCGGCGGCCCCACGAGGAAGCCCACGTCGCCGGAGGTGCGGTACATGCCCATGCCCAGCCCTCGCAGGTGGGGCGGGGCAATGTCGGCGGCGTAGGCGGCGGGCGCCGGCCCGGCGATGGAGGTGCCCACGGCCAGGACCATGGCGCCGGTGACGAACAGCGTGGTGGTCTCCGACACGCCGATGATCAGGAGCGCGCCGGCGGTCAGGAGGCCGCTGGGGATGATCGCCGCCTTGCGCCCGTAGCGGTCCGCGATCCACGCCGCCGGCGCGATCAGCACCATGTTCACCACCGACATCGCCGTGAACAGCCCGCCGAGGGCGCCCGCGCTGAACCCCAGCCGCGCCGAGGCGAACAGCGGCATGATCGTCTGCCGCGCCGCCGTGCGCGTGAAGAAGATGGACATGGTGACGAACGCCACCGCGATGAAGTCGCGCGAGAGGGCGAAGGTGACCCACGCACGCCTCGGGCGGGGTGCGCCGGGCAGGCCGGGTTCGTCCGCGGGCGCGGACTCGGCGAGGTGTCGCGTCTCAGGGAGGCGCGCCCACGCGTAGACCGTGGCCACGAGCGCGGCGACGCCCACCACGTGGAACGGCGCGCGCAGGCCCCAGAACTCCGCGACCACGCCGCCCACGGCCGGGCCGACGGACACGCCCAGGAGCAGCGCGCCCTGGTTCGTGGCCATGAACTTCGCGCGCGTCTGCGCCGTGGAGATGTCCGCCAGGTAGATCTGAGCGCCCGTCATGTACATCGCCGAGCCCGCCCCCGCGACGAACCGCCACGCGAGCAACTGGCCGATGTCGCCGGCGAAGCCGGAGCCGATCATCCCGGCGGCCGTGACCAGCGGACCCGTGACCAGCAGCAGCCGCCGCCCGTAGCGGTCGGACAGGATGCCGAGCGGGACGTTGAGGATCAGCCGCGCCAGCGCGAACGACGACAGCGTCAGGCCGATCATCGCCGCGCCCACGCCCAGGTCTTCCGCGAACAGCGGCAGGACCGGCGCGATCACGCCCTGGCCCGCCATGACCAGCACCGTGGAGATGCTGATCATCAGCAGTTGCTCGTGCTCCAGCAGAGGGCCGAGCGCGCGCCGGACCGGGCGGAGCAGCATCGCGGCCTCTCTAGCCCCGGGTCGGCCTCGATGGCCGGCGCCACCCTCGAGGGCGTCGGGAGGGGCGGGCGGGCCGATTCTACGCCCCGCTCGCGTATGGTCGCCGCCGTCGCTATCGTCCGATGTTTCGACGCGCCCTCGCGGGCGCCGCCTCCGGGAGGAGTCCCGCGTGCCCGAGTACCGCTACCTGCACTACGACGTGTTCACCGGCACGCGCTTCGAGGGCAATCCGCTGGCCGTGCTCCCCGACGCCCGAGGGCTCTCGACGGACCAGATGCAAGCGATCGCGCGCGAGATGGCGTTCTCGGAACGACGTTCGTCCTGCCCGCGGAGCGTGACGACACGGACATCCGCATGCGCATCTTCACGCCGGCCCGCGAACTGCCGATGGCCGGCCACCCCACGATCGGCACGACGTTCGCGCTCGCCCGGGAGGGCCTCATCCGGCCGGGCGTCGAGCGCTTCGTGTTCGGCCTCGACGTGGGCCCCACGCCGGTCGACCTCGAGTGGGCCGGCCCCGCCGACGACAGTGGCGACGGCGGCGCGCTCGCGTTCGCGTGGATGACGCAGCCGCTGCCGCAGTTCGGTGCGACGTTCGCCGGCAGCGCCCTCCGCGAGCAGATCGCGCGCGCCGTCGGCGTCGAGGCGGGCGACCTCGTCGAGCGCAGTCCGGTGCAGGTGGTCTCCTCCGGCGTGCCGTTCGTGTTCATCCCGCTGCGCGCGCGCGAGGCCGCGGACCGCGCGCAACCGCACGCAGACGCGCTGCGCGCGCTCCAGGGCGAACTCGGGACAGCCGAGGTGTTCGTGTTCACGGTCGAGCCGGGGACGCCCTCGGCGACGGCGTACAGCCGGATGTTCGCGCCGCTGCTCGGCATCGCGGAGGATCCGGCGACGGGCGGCGC
>JBBDIC010000073.1:13955-25432 GCA_040880625.1 Dehalococcoidia bacterium
TAGTCGTAGCCCAGCGCCGCGGCGACGGCGGCGTGCGTGACCCGGCCGCGCCAGACGTTCACGCCCGCGGCCAGCGCGGGATCGAGCGCGACCGCGCCGCCGACGCCCATGTTCGCCATGCGCAGCGCGTAGGGCAGCGTCAGGCCGGCCAGGACGCGCGAGGACGTGCGCGGCACCGCGCCGGGCATGTTCGGCACGGCGTAGTGGATGACGCCCTCATCGATGTAGGTGGGCTCGGTGTGGTCCGTGGGGCGCGTGGTCTCGATGCAGCCGCCCTGGTCCACGGCGACGTCCACGATCACGGAGCCAGGCGCCATGGACCGCACCATCTCGCGCGTGACGACGATGGGCGCGCGCGCCCCATCGACGAGCACGGCGCCGATGACGAGGTCCGCCGTGCGGATGCGGTCCGCGATCGCCTTGGGCGACGAGAGGATCGTCTCGATGCGGCCCTGGTACTCCCGGTCGAGCGCCCTCAACTGGTCTTCCGCGATGGAAGCGACGGTGACGCGCGCGCCGAGGCCGACGGCGATCCGCACGGCATTGGCGCCCACGTTGCCCGAGCCGATCACGAGCACGTGGCCGGGCGGCGCTCCGGGCACGCCGCCGAGGAGCAGGCCGCGGCCGGGACCGGGCCGCTTGAGGTAGTGCGCTCCCATCTCGACGGCCATGCGCCCGGCCACCTCGGACATGGGCGCGAGGAGCGGCAGCGATCCGTCCGGCCGCCGCACCGTCTCGTACGCAACGCCGATGGCGCCCGAATCCACGAGCGCGCGGGCGACGGCGGGGGCGGCGGCCAGGTGGAGGTACGTGAACAGGATCTGGTCCGGCCGCAGCAGCGCGAACTCCTCCGGCTGGGGCTCCTTCACCTTGCAGACCAGGGCGGCGCGCGCCCACACGTCGGCAGCGGTCGGTGCGATCTCCGCGCCGGCCGCGTGGTAGTCGCCATCGAAGTAGTGCGAGCCGTCGCCGGCGCCGGCCTGGAGGAGGACGGTGTGCCCGGCCTCGACGAACGCCGTCACGGACTCCGGCGTCAGGCCGACGCGGTACTCCTCGGTCTTCGTCTCGGTGACGCAGCCGACGATCATGCGCCGCCCCCGGCCTGCCGCGCGCTCACGAGGGCCGCTCGAGGGCGTCGCCGGCCTGCAGCACGTCGGTGGCGGCGACCTTCGCCTGGCCGTCCTTCTGCACGCGGTCGATGACGATGGTGCCGCCGATGGTGGCGATCTCCGCGCTGCCCTCGCCGGTGGCCACCACCGTGCCGGGCGGCTGGTCCGGGTGCCCCGGCCGCCAGTGCGAGCCGAAAAGGCGCACCGCCTCGCCTCGGAGGGACGCCCACGCGCCGGGCTGGGGGTCGCAGCCGCGGATGATGTTGTGCACCACCACGCCGTGCTGGTGCCAGTCGATGCGGGCGTGCTCGGCGGCGGCGGGCGGCTCGTACGTGGCCTTCGAGTCGTCCTGCTCCTCGTGTGGCGCGCTGCCCTCGCGGACGAGGCGCACGGCGTCCACCAGCGCCTGCACGCCCATGGGGTAGAGGCGGTCGAAGTAGAGCGAGCCGACGGAGTCGTCCTGGCCGACCTCCACCTCGCGCTGGAGCAGGATCGGGCCGGTGTCGATGCCCTCGTCCACCCAGAAGATCGTCAGGCCGGTGCGGCGTGCGCCGGACATGAGCGCCCAGTTCATCGCGGTGCGACCTCGATGGAGGGGGAGGAGGGAGGGATGGTACTGGATTGCGCCGTGGGTGGCCGCGTCCAGCACGCGCTTGCGGACGATGTCCGTGACGAAGGCGAACACCAGGAGTTCGGGCTCCCACGCGAGGTACTTCTGGAACGGCTCGTCCTGGCGCAGGGCGGGCGTCTCGATGACCGGGATCTTGTGCGCCGTCGCCAGTTCGAACAGCGGATCCGGACGCGAGCCCTGCTTCGGCGTGGAGATGCCCACGACCTCCTCGCCGGCCGCGAGCAGCGCCTCCAGCACGTCCTTGCCGAAGGCCGCCTGCCCGAAGAGGACGATGCGCATGTCGGTTCCCCTGCCGTTGCCCGCGAGAGTGCCCGCAGTGTGTCGTGATGCGTCCAGTATAGGAGCGCCGCTCCGCCTCCGGCCCTCCGCCTCCGACCCCTTCCCCCCTCGCGGGGGAAGGCTGGGATGGGGGTGATCCGCGCCTGCCTCGATCGTCCGGTGGCTCTCGGACGGCGGGGCGGGGCATCGAGGGGCCCGCGCTCGCCCTTCGACGGGCTCAGGGTGAGCGGATTGGTCGTGGGCGGGCCAGGGTGAGCGGACCGTCCGGTGCCGGAGCGGAGGAAGCGCGGCTACGCGCTCACGTACTCTGCGATGCCCTCGACGGCGCGCCACATGTACCAGGAGCCGACGGAGCGGTACGGCGCCCACGGGGCGCCGATTTCGCGGGCGCGGGCCGGCGAGGGCATCTCGTCCAGCCCGTAGGCGATGCGCATGCCGTTCCGCACGCCGAAGTCGCCCACCGGCATCACGTCCGGGCGGCCGAGTTGGAACATCAGGAACATGTGCGCCGACCACTCGCCGAGGCCTTTCACGGCGGTGATCTGATGCACGATCTCCTCGTCCGTACGGTCCTCGATGCCGTCGAAGACGAGAGCCCCGGCGAGCATGCGTTCCGCGATGTCGCGCATGTAGCCGGCCTTCTGACGGGAGACGCCGGTGGCGCGGAACGCCTCGTCGGTGGTGGCGAGCAGTTCGGTGGGGGTGGGGTAGCGCGCGGCGCCACCGCTACCCGGGGCATAGAGGGCCATCCAGCGGCCCTGGATGGTGGAGGCGGCCTTGCCGCTGAGTTGCTGGAACATGATCGTCCGGAGCAGCGACTCGTAGTGGTCCATCGCCGGGCGAGGTCGGTACGGGCCGTGCTCCTCGATGAGCATGGCTACGACGGGGTCGGCCTGCCGTAGGTGGCGATAGGCCGCGGCGGCGGAGAACTTCAGTCGAGCCATGCCATACCCCCGAGCCGTGCATGCTGCATCGGGGAGGGTCGCCGCTCAGGATGGGGAATGGCAAGCGCCCTCGATGGCGCGCGTGAACGCCTCGATCTCCGCAGGGGAGCGGAGGCGGACGAAGCGGACGCGGGCGAAGGCGGGGTTCGCCATGGTGGCGACCATGTGGTTGCGCATGCGGACGCGCGTCTGGATGGCGTACCCGACGAGGGACTTTGGGTCCCAGAACTTCAGTTGCGGCCAGAACCGCTCCACGTTGGTGCCCCACAACAACTCGCGCGACCTGGACCGCCTCCAGGAGCGGCGGAGCACCCGAGGCAGGACGACGCGCAGCGGCAGGTCCAGCCACACGATGGTCTCCGCCCGGGGCCAGAGGTTCGGCATGGTGTGGCGGATGTAGTTGCCGGCCACCACCCACCCCTCGCCGGCGGCGAGTGCACGCAGGCGAGGGTGCCACTCGTCGTCCTCGGCGCCCACCCAGCCCGGCTTCCAGTAGAGCGCGTCCAGGTCCGTGGAGGGCAGCCCGAGCGCCGTGCCCAGCCGGTCAGCGAGCGTGGTCTTGCCCGAACTGGTCGGCCCGACCAGCACGATGCGCGTGCCGATCGTCGAGGTCATCGTGCTTCCTCGGTCGTCGGGGCGGCCGCGCGCGGCGCGACGGACCGCTCGACCCCGGCGACGAACGCGTCCACCTCGGCGAACGAAGTGAGGCGGAGGAAGCGGATGTGTGACCAGCGCGGATCGGCCATCGCGGCGATGGTGGCGTCGTGCTTGCGGCGCTGGGTGGTCACGGCGTACCAGAGGAGCGAGTCCGGGCCCCAGAAGCGCAGCTGCGGCCAGAAGCGCTCGTAGTTCGTCCCCCAGAGGAGTTCCTTCGAGCGCCACCGCCGCCAAGAGCGACTGAGGACACGCGGAAGCACTCGCTGCAGCGGCGGATCCAGCCAGATGACCGTGTGCAGGCGGTCCCAGTAGAGATCCTGCGTGAGCGACTGATAGCCGCCGGCCACCACCCAGGCGTCGCCCTGCGTCGCCTCGCGGACGCGACGCACGAACTCGTGCGGATCGTGCTCGGCGAGGGCGCGCCAGCCCGGCTCGAAGTTCAGCGCGTCCAGCTCCACGAACGGCGCATCGAGCGCCCTCGCGAGCCGCGCGGCGAGCGTGCTCTTCCCCGCGGACGTGTTCCCGATGATGGCGATCCGAGTGCCGATGGGCGAGCGTGGCGGGGCGGCGTGCGACATGTGGATTACCCCTCGTGGCCGGGCGCGGACGCGCGAGGATGCCATGTTGGCGGTGGCGGCGCAAGCGGGCGTCGGCGCTCGGGGGATCGGGGCAGGAGACGGAGCCCCCATCCCAGCCTTCCCCCGTAAAGGGGGAAGGGGCCGGATCCGGAAGGGGGAGGGGAGGGGAGGGGACGGGACGGGTGAGCGGGTCTACCGGCGGACGGGCAGCGTGATGCGGAAGTAGGCGCCTCGGTCGGTGGGGAGGAGGGCGGCGGCGCCGCCGTGCAGTTCGGCGATCTGGCGCACGATCGGGAGGCCGAGGCCCGTGCCGGAGACGTGCTCCCGCGTGTTCGAGGCGCGATAGAAGCGGGTGAAGATGCGCTCGCGCTCCTCCGCGGGGACGCCGGGACCAGAGTCGGCGACATCGATGTAGAGGTCGTCGCCGGCGCTGCGGAGGATGACCCACACGTCCGTGCCGGCCTGGCTGAACTTGATCGCGTTGCTCACCAGGTTGGTGACGGCGCGCTGGAACTGGCGACGGTCGACCTCGATGGTCGCGGGGACGGGGCCGTCGACGGCTTCCCGCACGGTGATCTGCTTCTCGCGCGCCTGCGGCGCCAGGAGCTCGACGGCCTCGTGGCAGAGCGCGGCGGGATCGTGCGGCTCGAGTTGGGGCGTCGCCTGCCCGCTCTCGAGGCGGCCCAGATCCAGCAGGTCGTCGACGAGCAGTCGCATGCGCTCCACGTTGCGGTCCGTGGCGGCCAGGAGTTGAGCGCGGTCCGCCTCGGGCTCGTCGAGCATGCCGAGCGAGAGCGTGATGACGGTGAGCGGAGTGCGCAGTTCGTGGCTCACCACGGAGACGATGTCGCGCTTGAGTTGCTCCACCTCCAACACGGCGGAGACATCGCGCACGATCACCAGCAGGTGGTCGCCCTCGCCTCGATAGCCGGGGACGAGGTAGGCGTCGAACGCGAGGTCGCGGCCGGCCATCTGGACCACGTCCAGGCGCTGCGCCGCGTCCGGATTCCGCGCGCGTTCGCGCAGCCGCTCGTAGAGCGCGTCGCCGAGGACGCCGCGCAGCGCATCCCGCACGCCGAGGACGCTCGACGCCTCGATGTCGAGGAGTTCCGTGGACGCCGGGTTGCACACGATGCATGCGCCGTCCGCTCGCTCCACGAGCACGCCCTCGTGCATGGAGCGGATGACGTGCTCGCCGAGCAACTGGCGGGCGGTGGCGACGCGCGCGTCCTCGATGGCCGCGAGCGTGCGTTCGCGTACGCCGCGGAGCGTGGTGGCGGCCTGCTCCGCCGTGCGGCCCACCTCGTCGCGGCTCGCGAGCGCATCCAGCGCCGCGGGGTTGCCGTCGTTCTCCTGGGCGGACAGCAGCGCAGAGCGGACGCCGCCGACGCCGTTCGCCATGGTGCGCACCACGCCCGCGAGGGCGGCCGCGCCCACCGCGCCGAGACCCACGAGCACCATGAGCCAGCGCGTCACAGGCTGGTCCGCTTGCCCGGCGCGCGCCGGCAGCGCCTCCCCCGGCATGTCGATGGCCGCGACCAGCGCGCGCCGGCCCTGCGCGAGGTCGATCGTGCCGAGCACCGTGCTGCGGCCGGGCGCCGCGCCCGCGCGCACCTCGATCCCGTCCGGGGCCGGGCCGGCGGTCCACGCGAGCGTGATGCGGCTCGATGCGTCCCCCGCCATCGCCTCGAGCGCCGGGCCGTCCAAGAGCACGCCGAGCGTGACGGCCGCGCGGTCCGTCCCCGGCCCGGTGCCGGCGCCGGCGGCGAGCACGGGCCCCTCGGTGAAGTCGAACACGCCACCGCCGGCGGCGCCGTCCAGGAGCGCGACCGCCTCCTCCGAGGTGTCCCCCGCGCCGTTCACAATCGAGCCATCCAGGCCGTCCTCATACACGACGCTGCGGCCCGGGCCGGAGAGGAGCAGATAGTCCGCGCCGCCTCGACTGACGCGGCCCTGCTGGAGGGACGGCGGCACCGTAGCGCCGGACGCGCTCGATGCCCCGCGCGCCGCGAAGTCGACGACGCGCTGGTCCTGGAGCAGGGCGACGGCGTGCGCCTGGAGCCCCGCGACGCGCGAACGAAGGGCCGCCTCGAACGCCGCAAACTCGGCCTCGGCGGCGGCCTGGCGGCGATCGTCGCCGTCCGCGGCGACGGTGGGCCACACGACGACGGCGCCCGCGGTGAGCGCGAGCACGGTGACGAGGGCGATGAGAGCGGCAGCGAACTGGTAGCGCACGACGATCCTGGGCCGGGGCAGAGCGGTGGGGGCGCCCGCGCTAGTGTACGGGCCGCCTCGGATGAGGCGGCTCGCGCGGGAGGAACGTCAGAGCAGCGTCAGCGGGGCCTGCTCGATGGTGCGCGGCCCTCGATGGCCCGCCCGCTACATGTATTCGCCGCCGTTCATGTTCAACTGCGCGCCGGTGTAGAAGGCGCCGCTGGGCTTGCAGAGGAAGACGACGGTCTGGGCGACCTCGTCCGGCGTGGCGAAGCGGCCGAGGGGGATGCGGGAGATGAGCGTCTGCTTCATCTCGTCCGCGAGGCCGGCGATCATGTCCGTCTCCACGTAGCCGGGGCAGACGGCGTTGGCGGTGATGTTGTCCCGCGCCAGTTCGCGCGCCGCCGTCTTGGTGAAGGCGATCATCCCCGCCTTGGCCGCCGAGTAGTTCGCGAGGCCCACCGCGCCCTGCTGGCCCTGGATGGAGGAGATGTTCACGATGCGGCCGTGCTTGCGCTCGCGCATGCCGCCCACGGCGGCGTTGGTGCAGTAGAACGCGGACGACAGGTCCGTCTGGATGACCTTGTCCCAGTCCTCCACCGCCATGCGCGCTATCGTCTTGTCGCGGTTGATGCCGGCGTTGTTGATCAGGATGTCCACCTTGCCGAAGGCCTCCTCGGCGGCCTTCACGAGGCGCTGGGCTTCCTCCGCGGACGACACGTCCGCCTGGACCACGAGCGTCTTCACGCCGTGCTGTTCGCACTCGGCGGCGGCGGACTTCGCCGCGTCCTCGTTGGACGTGTAGTTGATGACCACGTCCGCGCCTTCCGCCGCCAGCGCGATCGCCGTCGCGCGGCCGATGCCGCGGCTGCCCCCGGTCACGACCGCGACCTGGCCGTCGAGTGCCCCTGCCATACGTGTCTCCCCTTCAGGCGCCGCACGGCGGCGCCGTCCCGCATCATGCCCACGTCAGTCGGGGCGTTGTTCATGCTGGTCTGCCGCCCCGCGTGGGACAGCCTAGCGACTAGACGACTGTCGGTGGGACGTACTCGCCCCATTCGTCGCGCAGGACGTCGCACATCTCGCCCAGCGTGGCGTAGGTGCGGACGGCCTCCATGATCGGCTCCATGAGGTTGACGTCCTGCCGCGACGCCTCGCGCAAGCGCTGGAGCGCGGCCTCCGTGGTCGCCTGGTCGCGGTCGGCGCGCACCTTCTTCAGGCGCTCGATCTGGGCGGCGACCACCTCCAGGTTGGGGCGGAAGATGGGCGTGGCGTCCTCGTCCGGGTCCACGTACTCGTTGACGCCCACGACGATGCGGTCCTTCGCCTCCACCTCGCGCTGCCAGCGCATGGCGGCTTCCTGGATCTCGCCCTGCATCCAGCCGCCCTCGATGGCCGCGACGGCGCCGCCCATGTCCTCGATGCGGTCCATGATCTTGCGGGCCTCGTCCTCCAGGCGGCTGGTGAGGGACTCGATGTAGTAGGAGCCGGCGAGCGGGTCCACCGTGTCCGCGGCGCCAGACTCGAAGGCGATGATCTGCTGCGTGCGGAGCGCGACCTGTTGCGCCTCCTCGGTCGGCAGCGCCAGCGCCTCGTCGTAGCAGGAGAGGGCGAGCGACTGCACGCCGCCGACGACGGCGGCGAGCGCCTGGATGGCGGCGCGCGCGATGTTGTTCTTCGGCTGCTGCGCGGTGAGCGTGGAGCCGCCGGTCTGGGTGTGCGTGCGGAGCATCTGCGCATTGGCGTTGGTGATGCCGAAGTGCTCCACCATCAGGCGCGCCCACAGTCGGCGGAGGGCGCGGTACTTCGCGACCTCCTCGAAGAAGTGGTTGTGGGTGTTGAAGATCCAGGAGACGCGCTGGGCGCTCTCGTTCAGGTCGCCGCCCTGCCGGCGGCACTCCTCGAGGTAGGCCACGGCGTTGGCGAACGCGAAGCCCACCTCCTGCGCCGCCGTGGAGCCGGCCTCCCGGATGTGGTAGCCGGACACGGAGATCGAGTTGAACTTCGGGGCTTCCGCGACGCAGAAGTTGATCAGGTTCGCCGCCAGCCGCACGGACTCCGCGGGCGGGAAGATGTAGGTGCCGCGCGCCACGTACTCCTTCAGCACGTCGTTCTGGGCGGTGCCCATCACCACGTTGCGCTCGTGGCCCTGCTTCTCCGCCGCCACCATGTACATCGCCACCAGCATGGAGGCGGGGGCGTTGATCGTCATGGAGGTGGAGACCTGGTCCAGCGGGATGCCGTCGAACAGGGTCTCCATGTCGGCGAGCGAGTCGATCGCCACGCCCACCTGGCCGACCTCGCCGATCGACATCGGGTCGTCCGAGTCGTAACCGGTCTGCGTCGGCAGGTCGAAGGCCGTGGAGAGGCCGGTCTGGCCGTTGGCGAGCAGGTGCTTGAAGCGCTGGTTCGTCTCCTGCGCCGTGCCGAAGCCAGCGTACTGGCGCATGGTCCAGAGCCGGCCGCGGTACATGGTGGGCTGCACGCCGCGTGTGAAGGGGAACTGCCCCGGGAAGCCGATGTCGTCCAGGTACGACACCTCAGAGGTGTCCTGCGGCGTGTAGAGCCGCTCCTGCGGCGCCGAGGACGACTCGAAGCGCTGGCGGCGCTCCGGGAAGCGGGCGAGGACCTTCGCGACGGCGCGCTCCTCCCACTCCGCGCGGGCGGCGCCGATGGCCTGCAGGTCGTTGCCGTTGGGGTGAGGCTTGATCATCGTCAGTCCGTGCTCGATGAGGTCGTGCGGCGCGGTGCTCGATGGCCCTCGGCGATGCCCTGCGCGATGGGCGCGCTAGGCGAGCGCCTCGACCATGACGAGGGCGTCCCCGCGGATGACCTCGGTGCCGTCTTGCTTCGTCACCACTGTATCGAGCGAGAGGCGTGAGCGCTCCGGATCCACCTTGGTGACGGTGACGGTGGCCGTGATCTCGTCGCCGGCCATCACCGGCCCGCGGAACTGCATGTTCTGGGCGAGGTAGATCACGACCGCATCGGGCGCGAGTTGGGTGCCGAGCGCCGCCGAGATGGCGCCGGCTCCGAACATCCCGTGTGCAATGGGACTGCCGAAGCGGGTACGGGCGGCGTAGGCCGCGTCCGTGTGCAGCGGGTTACGGTCGCCCGTGACCTCCGAGAACGCCGCGATGTTCTCCTGCGTGACCGTGGCCGTGTACGTCGCCTTCGACCCCACGGTCAGCCCCTGCACCTCGTCCGCCATGAGAACCCCCTTCGCCTGGCCCGCATCGTACGTTCGCCGGGACGCGCGGGACAAATTGCGGTGAGTGGGCGGGAGTCTTGACGCGCGGGTGCCGCACCCGGATGATTCACCTCAGGGGTGATGCTCTTGGATGTCCGGTTCCGCACGCGCCGTCTCGAACGCTGTGCGGAGCGGGAGGCCGAGGCCATCCGAGCGTGGGGGCCCGAAGTCGGCCGCTAAATCGGGCGCATCCAGATCCTGCTGAGGGCAGAGCGCGCGGCCGACCCTTCACGCCCTCCGCGCCCTGGACTTCCACCCCCTGGCGGGGGACCGTCGAAGGCAGCACGCGATTCGCCTGGACGGGCGGATGCGTCTCATCCTGACGGTGGAGGACGATCACTCGGTCATCGTCGAAGAGGTGGTGAACTACCATCCCTGAGATCGGGTCCAACCGAGTGGAGCCGGACCTTGCCATCCATCCGGGTGAACTCCTGTCGGAGGAGATCGAGGCGCGTGGGATCACCCAGCGCGAGTTGGCGGCGCGGATCGGCCGCCCTCCCCAGGCCATCAGCGAGATCGTGACCGGCAAGAAGGCGATCACCGCTGAGACCGCCATCCAACTCGAAGCGGCGCTCGGCGTCCCGGCGTACCTGTGGGTGAGGTTGCAGGGCGACTACGACATCTGGCGTGCGCGCCGCCGGCTGACGGCGTAGACCTCCGCCTGCGGGCGCCCATCCGGTGCCGGCGCCCTAGCGCGCGGCGTCGCCGAGGCGGTACGCCTCGGTGATGTCGTCCAGGCGTTCCTTGACGTCCTCGGGGAGGCGCTGCTCGGTGGCGGCGATCGAGTCGTGCAACTGGTCCGGGCGGCTGGCGCCGATGATCGGCGCGGTGATCGCGGGGTTCGCGAGCACCCAGCCCACGGCCATCTGCGCCATGGGCAGGCCGGCCTCGTCGGCGACCAGGCGGATGTCCTCCACCGTCTCGAACTCGCGCTCGTGCCAGTAGCGGTCCTGGTATCGAGGCCCGGCGTTGCCGAGGGTGAAGCGCGTGCCCTCCGCGGGGCCGCTCTCCTGGCTGTGCTTGCCGGTCAGCAGGCCGCCCGCCAGCGGGTTGTAGGGGATGACGCCCACGCCCTCCTCGCGGCAGAAGGGGAACAGTTCGCGCTCGAACTCCCGGAAGAGCATGTTGTAGCGCGGCTGCACGGAGTCGAAGCGCGTCACGCCCAGGACCTCCGCACGCCCGTTCGCGCGCGCCAGTTGGTACGCGAGCCAGTTCGACACGCCCACGTACCGGGCCTTCCCGGACCGCACGACGTCCTCGAGGGCGCGCAGCGTCTCGTCGACGGGCGTCTCCGCGTCGTACCCGTGCAACTGGTAGACGTCCACGTAGTCCGTCTGCAGGCGGCGGAGCGAACCGTCGATGGCGTCCAGGATGTGCTTGCGCGACGCGCCGCGGTCCCAGCGGTTCGGCCCCACCGCGCCGAAGCACTTGGTGGCGACGATGAAGTTGTGGCGCTTGCCCTCCAGCCAGCGGCCCACGATCTCCTCCGTGCGGCCGGTGGTGCTCGCGTCTCCGCCCAGCGGGTAGGCGTCCGCGGTATCGAGGAAGTCGATGCCGCCGTCGGCGGCCTTGTTGAGGATCGCCGTCGAGGTGGGCTCGTCGCACTGGAGGCCGAACGTCATCGTCCCGAGGCAGAGCCTCGAGACCTGCAAGCCGGTCCGCCCGAGACGCACGTGTTCCATCGAAGGCTCCTCGCGGTTCGTGAGCGTGGCGCTCGGCCGTGTTGTGTGCGTGGGTGATGTGCGGACGAGCAGCGTAGCACTGCTCGCGGGCGGGCTTGTGGCGCGAAGTACCCTCGTGTTGGGCGGGAGGTCG
>JBBDIC010000074.1:0-3903 GCA_040880625.1 Dehalococcoidia bacterium
GTGCAGATGGGCGTGCAGGCGCGCAAGCGCGACTGGCAGGCCGCCGGCCAGGCCCCCGCCATCGACGACCACGCCGCGGCCGATGCCTTCCTCGCGTCGCTGCCGTTCGCCCTCACGGCGGCGCAGCAGCGCGTGCTGGGCGACGTGCGCCATGACCTCGCCCGCACCGTCCCCATGTCGCGCCTGCTCGAGGGCGACGTGGGCAGCGGCAAGACCGCGGTGGCCCTGGCGGCGATGCTGACGCTCGTGGCGCAGGGCTACCAGGCGGTGCTCATGGCGCCCACGGAGGTGCTGGCCGAGCAGCACTACCGCACCGTCTGCCGCCTGCTGTCGGGCGAGCCGGAGCCGCCGATCACGGGCCTCGTCACCGTGCCGGGGATCGGGCAGATCCGCGTCGTGCTGCTCACCGGCTCCACGCTGGCGAAGCAGCGCCGCGCGGCCGTCGACGCGATCCGGCACGGCGGCGCGCACCTGCTCGTGGGGACACACGCGCTCATCCAGGAGGGCGTGGACTACCACCGCCTCGGGCTCGCCGTGGTGGACGAGCAGCACCGCTTCGGCGTCATGCAGCGCGGCGAACTGCGCCGCAAGGGCGCGGAGAGCGCCGCATCGAGGGGTGGCACCCTCGTCCCGCACCTCCTCGCGATGTCGGCCACGCCGATCCCGCGCTCGCTCGCCCTCACCGTCTACGGCGACCTCGACCTCTCGGTGATCGACGAGATGCCGCCGGGCCGCACGCCGATCGAGACGAAGTACCTCACGCCCATCCAGCGGCGCGAGGCGTTCGTGGAGATGCGCGCGGAGGTGGCCGCCGGCCGCCAGGCGTTCGTCATATGCCCGCTCGTGGAGGGCTCGGACACGGTCCAGTCGCGCGCCGCCACCGAGGAGTACGAGCGCCTGCGCACGGAGGAGTTCCCGGAGTTGGCGGACCGCATCCTGCTGCTGCACGGCCGGCTGGCCGCGAAGGAGAAGGACCGCGTCATGCGTGCCTTTGCCGCACGCGAGGCGGACATCCTCGTCTCGACCGCCGTGGTGGAGGTGGGCATCGACGTCCCGAACGCGACGATCATGGTGATCGAGGGCGCGGACCGCTTCGGCCTCGCGCAACTGCACCAGTTCCGCGGCCGCGTCGGCCGCGGCGAGCACGCCTCGCGCTGCTACCTGCTCGCGGACGACCCCACGCCGGAGGCGGAGGAGCGCCTGAGCATCATGGAGCGCACGCGCGACGGCTTCGAACTGGCGGAGGCGGACCTGCAACTGCGCGGCCCCGGCGACCTCTTCGGCACCGCCCAGTCCGGCGCGCCCACGCTCCGCGTCGCGTCACTCCTCGACGTCACGCTCATCGACGCCGCCCGCCGCGAGGCGGAGACGCTCCTGGACGAAGACCCCGCCCTCGCCGCCCCGGACCACCGCGCGCTGCGCTACGCCATCGCGGAACGCGCCGCGAGCGTGGTGGGCGAGATGCACTAGGGAGCGTGGCGCGATCGCCCGGCGGCGGCCTACGAGACCGACGTCACCGTGAGTTCGGTCTCACCGCGGGGGGTCTGGATCTTGACCTTCTCGCCGCGCTTCTTGCCAATCAGCGCGCGTCCGACGGGCGACTTGTGGCTGATGCGGCCCTGCGTCGGGTCCGCCTCCGTGGGGCCCACGAGTTGGTACTTGCGGCTCTTGCCGTCCGCGCCCTTGATCGTGACGCTCGACCCGACCTGCACCGTCTTGGACTTGTGCGCGGACGCCTCGTCGATGATCGAGGCGTACTCCAGCGCGCGCTCGACCTCGGCGATGCGGCCTTCGAGGAACGCCTGCTGGTTCTTGGCGTCTTCGTACTGCGCGTCCAACTGGTCCGGTCCGAGTTCCTGGGCCTCGCGGATCAGCGCGGCCACCTCGGCGCGACGCGCTGTCTTGAGGTGGTTCAGTTCTTCGACCAGCCGGTCGTGGCCGGCCTGGGTCATGAGAACAGGTTCGTCGACCATGCCCCATCGCCTTTACGCGAGAGCCGGCCCCACGGCCGGCCTGCCTCGATTGCCCGAACGTGTAAACAGAATGCGGACCCGCCCTCGGCACGTCCGCGACGGCAGCGGATACTACAGATGCCGGACGCGTTCTGCAATTCTGTTCGAGTGCTTGAACACGTGCCGCATTCGACGCGTCTGAGCGTGTAGACTCGCAGCGGCGGGGGAACGATCGGGCCGGGCGGGTCCGACAGGAGCGCGTGTCATCGACGCCACGCCTATCCGCATCCTCGGGTTCGCCGCGATCGTCCTCGGCGCCGGGCTCGTCGGCGGCGCCGCCGGCGGCCTGCTCGTCGCGAACCTGGACGACGATCCCGCACCGGCCGTCGCCCCTGCGCCGACGCCGTTCGTCGCCGCGCCCACGCCTCCAGCCTCCGAGCGCCTGCGCGAGTCGATCGCCACGTCGCTCGACGCCGTCGTCACGATCCTCGTGGACCTGCCGTCACGGCCGTCCGGGGACGGGCGGGTCATCGAGACGCAGCACTTCGGCACCGGCATCGTCGTCACGTCGGACGGCCTCGTGCTGACGAACCAGCACGTAGTGGAGGGCGCCTCGCGCATCCGCATCGTGCTGCCGACCGGCGAGGAGCGCGACGCCGTGCCGGTGGCGGACGACGCGCCGTTCCAGGACGTCGCGCTGATCCGTACGGACGGCCGCGGCCTGCGCACGGCGCGCCTCGGCGAGTCGTCGCGCGCCGCCCCCGGCGACCCCGTGGCGGTGATCGCCAGCGGGATCGTGTCGTTCGAGAACCAGGCGAAGGTGGGGATCATCTCGTCGCGCGACCTGCCGTTCCCGCGCGACGGCATCATCCTGGAGGGCATGCTGCAGACCGACGCCGCGGTCAACAACGGCGACTCGGGCGGCGCGCTGATCAACGCGGACGGCGAGGTCATCGGCCTCGTCACGTCCGTGGTGCGCTCCAACGCGAACGCGCAGCCGGTGCAGGGCGTCGCCATGGCGCACGCCATCGACGACCTGCGCCCGTTCATCGACGCGGTCATCGCCACGGGCGCCGGCCCTCGAGGGCGCATTGGCATCGAGCGCGTCGGGCGGCACCATGTGCCGCTGACGCCGGAGACCGCGGCGGAGCAGGGGGTGCCCCTTACGGCGGGCGCCCTGATCATCGATGTGGCGGAGGGCAGCCCCGCGGAGGACGTGGGGATCGTCACGGGCGACGTGGTCGTCCAGGTCGACGGGGCGGACATCACCTCCAACAGCCCCTTCCCCAACCTGCTGGGCGCCGTGCCGGACGGCGCGCAGACGCGGCTCACCGTGTGGCGCGACGGCGCGTTCTACGAGGTGGCCGTGCAACCTCGACCGATCGGCGCGGCGGAGGTGCCGCCCGGATGACGCTCCCACCAGCGCTCCCACGCGCAGCACCACCACCGAGGAAGGACCGACGTTGATGGAGGCTCGGCCATGACCAACCTGCCGCCGGACGACTTCGACGACGAGTTCGACGAGTACGACGACTTCGAGGAGGACGGCGAGACGTACGAGGCGCGCCCGTCCGGCCGCGAGTCCTCGCCGTTCGCACCCGTGGTCTTCGATGACGACCAGGCGTCGCGCCGCCGCTCCGTCCGCCCGGGCGGCGAGTACGAGAGCGACGCCGGGCTGCTGCGCGTGCTGGGGATCATCGCGGTGCTGGGCATCGTCATCATCGCGCTCGTGCTGCCGTGGTCGCCCGTCTCCGTGCTCGGCGGCGGCGACGGGAATGGCGACGGCGACATCCCGGCGCAGGCCCGCGACGACATCCCGCCGCTGCCGGAGGGCCTCGTGGCGCTCAGCCGCCTGTACGACATCACCGTCCCGGCGGACCTGAACGTCCCGCTCTCCGTGCGCATCGAACTGACCGAGACCACCCGCGACGCCTCCAACCTGGCGCTGTAC
>JBBDIC010000075.1:0-3774 GCA_040880625.1 Dehalococcoidia bacterium
GCGGTGACGCCCTCGCGCTTCACGGCGCTGTAGGCCGGCGGGCGCTGCATCACCTCGCCCGCGTACGGCGCGAGGGCGGCCCGGAGCGCCGCCTCGTCCACGGCGGAGGCGTCGTGCTCCTCCGTGACCGCGCCGTCGATGTCGTAGGTGTCGGTCGCCGCGCCGAAGACGATCTCCGCCTCGTAGCGCTTGCGCGCATCCACGAGTTCCTCGATCAGGCGGGTCGCCTCGCCCAGCGCGATCGGGAGGACGCCGGTGGCGTTGGGGTCCAGGGTGCCGGCGTGGCCCACCTTGCGCGTCTGCGCGGCGCGGCGGATGCGGCGCACCACGTCGAACGACGTCATGCCCTGCGGCTTGTCCACGTTGATGAAGCCTCGCACCATCGGCCTGCCGTGCTATCCGCCCGCGCGGTGCTTCCTCAGCCCTCCGGCTGCTAGAGGTCGCGGCCCTCTGACTGGGCCACGTCGCGGAGCATCCGCGTCAGGCGGTCGCCCTCCTCGATGGACTCGTCCAGGTGGAACTGGAGGGCGGGCACACGCCGCAGGTGGACTTGCCGGTTCATCTCGCGCTGGAGGAACGGCGCGGAGCTCGTGAGGCCCTGGATGACCTCGCGTTTGACGTCCGCGTCGCCCATCACGGAGACGCCGACGCGCGCGTGCGACAGGTCGGGGGCCACGTCCACCTCGGTGAACGTGAACAGCGCCCCGGTGAGCCTGGGGTCTTTCACCCGCAGGCGGACCACGTCGGCCAGGACCGACCGCACGAGGTCTCCCACCCGCTCCTGGCGGCGGCTCAGCGCACCTGCTCCTGGTGGTGGGTGATGATCTGGTCGCCCTCTTCGAAGTCGCTGAAGTTGGAGATCATGATGCCGCACTCGAGGCCGGCGGCCACCTCGCGGGCGTCCTCGTCCACGCGCTTCAGGCTGTCCACCTGGCCCTCGTGCAGCACCTCGCCGTTGCGGACCACGCGCGCGCGCGAGCCGCGGCGGGCGGTGCCTTCGCGCACGTAGCAGCCGGCGATGGCGTTGCGGCGGCCCAGGCGGAAGATCTGGCGCACCTCGATGGTGGCGTCCTGCACCTCGCGGAAGATCGGCGCCAGCATGCCCTTCACGGCCTGCTCCACGTCTTCCACGATGTCGTAGATGATCGAGTACTCGCGGATCTCCGCCTTCTCCTGGTCGGCGAGGCGTCGCGCGCCGGGCTCGGTCGTCGTGTTGAAGGCGATGATCACGCCGGCTGACGCCACCGCCAGCTGCACGTCGGACTCGGTGATCGAGCCGACCGAGGCGTGGATCACCTTCACGTTGACTTCCTCGACGGTCAGGTCTTCCAGCGCGCCCACCAGCGGCTCAATGGAGCCCTGGACGTCCGCCTTCAGGACCAGGTTGAAGTCCTTCACGTTGCCCTTGTGGATCTCGCCGAAGAGCGTGTCCAGCGTGACGCCGGCCTTCTCCTCGCGGCCCGCCTCCTGGGCGCGACGGCGGTCGTCCGCCTCGTTGCGGGCTTCCTTCTCGCTCTTGCGCACCACGAAGCGCTCGCCGGCCGGCGGCACCTCGCTCAGGCCCAGGACTTCCACGGGCATGGAGGGGCCGGCCTCCGCCACCCGTCCGCCGGTGGCGGTGGTCATGGCCTTCACGCGGCCGTAGGACAGCCCCGCCAGGATGGTGTCGCCCTGCTTCAGCGTGCCGGTCTGCACCAGCAACGTTGCCACCACGCCTCGATGGCGGTCCGTCTGGGCCTCCAGCACCACGCCGATGGCGTCCTGGTTCGGGTTGGCCCTCAGGTCCTGGAGTTCGGCCACCACCTGCACGTTCTCGAGCAGGGTGTCGATGCCTTCGCCCTTCAGGGCGGAGATCGGCACGACGATCTGGTCGCCGCCGTACTCCTCGGGCACCAGTCCGGCCTCGCTGAGTTGCTGCTTCACGCGGTCGATGTTGGCGTTGTTGGCGTCGATCTTGTTGATCGCGACCACCATCGGCACGCCGGCGGCGCGGACGTGGTCGATCGCCTCGCGGGTCTGGGGCATCACGCCGTCGTCCGCGGCGGCCACGATGATGGCGACATCCGTGACCATGGCGCCGCGGGCGCGCATCTTGCTGAACGCCTGGTGGCCGGGCGTGTCGATGAACGTCATCACGCTGCCGTCCGGGCCCTTGGCCTGGTACGCGCCAATGTGCTGCGTGATGCCGCCGGCCTCGCCGCCGGCCACGTTCGCCTCGCGGATGCGGTCCAGCAGCGTGGTCTTGCCGTGGTCCACGTGGCCCAGCACCGTCACCACCGCCGGCCGCGTCACCTGGCCCTCGCCCTCCTCCACGATGCGGAGCGTGCGAGGCGCGGCGATCTCCGTGCCGTCCTCCGCCGTGACGGTGGCGGCGTCGTCCCCCTGTTCCTCGGCGGCGAAGCCCAGGTCCGTGGCGACCACGGCGGCGGTGTCGAAGTCGATCACCTGCGTGATCGTGGCCATCACGCCGTTCTTCATCAGTTCCTTGATGACATCAATGCCGGTGACGCCCAGGAGTTCCGCCAGGTCGCCCACGACGATGGCGGGCGGGATGCGCACGCCCTGCTGCTGATTCGTCATTGGTCCCTGCCTTCTCTCTCGCCCGCCGCTGGCGGGGAATCGTCTGTGGTCGCGAAGCGGGCCGCGTAGGTCCGCAGCGCTTCGCGGTTGTCTTCCGTCAACGCCGTCCGAAGACTGCCCGTCAGGGCGCCGCGCAGGCCGCGCTCCCAGCAGGCAAGGTCACGGCAGAGGTACGCGCCCCGTCCGGGAGCATGCCGCCGGCCCTCGTCCACTGCCACGGCCTGCTCTGGCGTGCGGACGAGGCGGACGAACGACGCCTGCTCGCCCGTACGCCGGCACGCGACGCAGGTGCGTTGCGGCTGCCGGCGCGCGTGCGCGCTAGAACTCGTCCTCGTCGTCGCCTTCATCGTCGTCGTCCAGGTAGTCGTCGCCGTGCAACGCGGCCTCGATCTCGTCCTCGTCGACCTCGCCCAGGTCGAAGCGACGGCCGGGGCGGGGCTGCGGGCCGCGGGCGCCGCGTGCCGGGCCCGCCGGCGCTGCGCCGCCGCGGCGCTTCGGGCGGCGGTCGCCGCGGCCACGGCCGGCCTCGTCGTCGTCGTCCGTGCTGCGCTGGATCTCGCCGATCTCCTCGGCGAAACGCAGGCCACCGGCGGCTGCGGCGGGGCGTTCCGGCCGGACCGGACGCTCCGGCTCGGCGGTCTCCACCTCTTCCTCGAGTTCGGTCTCCACGATCTCCGCGAGGACCTCCTGCTCGGGGGTGAGTTTGACCTCTTCCTCCACGGGCATGCGCGGGAACTCGCCGGGCAGTCCGGGTCGCGCGTAGCCGGCCTGCGAGGGCGCCACGGCGTCCGAGGTGCGCGGCGCGCCGGGCACGGCCGCGGCGGCGGGGGCCTCCACCGGGAGCGCCTCCATGTTCGGCTCCGGCGGCGCGTACAGGTCCTCGCCGGCCTGGATCAGTGCCGCCTCAGAGCGGATGTCGATGCGGCGGCCGGTCAACTGGGCGGCGAGGCGGGCGTTCTGGCCCTCCTTGCCGATCGCCAGGCTCAACTGCTTCTCCGGCACCGCCAGGAACGCCGTGTTCGTCTCACGGTCCAGCCGGATCGAGACGACCTCCGCCGGGCTCAGCGCGTTGGCGACGAACGCCTCTTCCGAGGGGTCCCAGCGGATGATGTCGATCCGCTCGCCGCCGAGCTCGTTGATGATGTTCTGGATGCGCGCGCCGCGCACGCCCACGCACGCGCCGATCGGGTCAAT
>JBBDIC010000075.1:3874-14838 GCA_040880625.1 Dehalococcoidia bacterium
GTGCGGCCCAGGTCCAGGATCACCTGGCGGCGGCCGCCCTCCACGCGCAGGACGGTGCCGGAGACGAGTTCGCCTTCCTTGCCCGTGAAGTCCTCGAAGACGGACTCGCGCTCGGCCTCCCGCAGGCGCTGCAGGACCACCTGCTTCGCCGTCTGCGCGGCAATGCGGCCCTGGTTCGGCGCGGCCTCCAGCGGCTCCAGGATGTCGTCGCCCGGCTGCTTGCCGGGGAAGCCCATCTTCGCGGCGCGCTCCGGCGAGACCTCGATCTCGTCGTCCTCGATCTCGTCGTCGTCCGTGACGATGTAGCGCCGCCAGGACTCGATGTCGCCCGTGTCGTGGTCGATCTTCACGACGATCTCGGCGTACTGCAGTTCGTCCTTCTTCAGCGCGGAGGCCATGGCGGCCTCGACGGCGGAGAAGACGGTGCCGGAGTCGAGGTTCTTCTCGGCCGACAACTGCGTGATCGCGATGACGAACTCGTTCTTCATGCCCTGATCCGTGTCCGGCCGCGGAAGCGTCCGGCTACAGGGAGCGCCGATCCGACGTCCCGAACTGTGAGGGCAGCGATCCCGCGCACGTCCGCCCCAGGGGGCGGCACGCGCTCCAATAAAAAACGTGGGCACCGGGCCCACGTCTCAAGGAGAGGCGCTGCCTGGACATCGTAGCACCCGCGCACGCTCACCCTCAATACAGCGCAGCCAGGCGCCGCACACTGATTCCGCGCTGTCGCGAGGTGCGAGCGCGGCCCGTATTTCACCATCATTCGGCCATCAGCACCCCTTCTGTCTTGCGTTTTCCTGCCGAAGATTCAAGGAAGGAATGTCGGGAGGGCCGATGCGCCGGATGCTGATCGACGATCCGCGGGTCGACGGCACGCTGCTCGTCCGTGACCTGCACGCGCCCGCCGGCGATGTCCTCGCCCGGGCGGGGCTGCGCCTGTCCGCGCGCGCCGCGCGCGCGCTGCGCGAGCACGGCGTCAGCGTCTGCTTCGTGGAGGACGCGGCCAGCATCGGCGTGCCGCTCGCGCCCCTCGTGGACGCCACCGGGGAGGACGAGGCGGTCCTGCGCGCGCTCCAGGACACCTTCGCGCTCGTCGCCCGGCTCGTCGAGGCGCCCGCGCGCCAGTCCACCAGCCGCGCCATCGACGACCTGCGCGGCCATCGCATCATCGCCAAACTCGACGCCACCGGATCGATGGAGGCGCTGCGGGCGGCCACCGGGGCGCTGGCGGCGCGGAGCGTGGCGATCAGCCCTGGGGCCGGCTTCGTCACGGAGCGCCAGGCGACGGACGACCTCTACGGCCACTCCGTGGGCGTGGCGGCGCTCGCCGTGCGCATCGGCGCGGAACTCGGCCTCAGCGGCAGCGACCTCGCATGGACGGCGCTCGCCGCGGTGTTCCACGACGCCGGCATGCTGATGGTGCCGGAGGAGATCCGGCGCACCCCCGCGGCGCAGCGGACTCCCGCACAGCAGCGCCGCTACCAGGACCACACCCTGCTGGGCGAGGCGATCCTGCGCCCCCTGGAACGCCGCGCCCCCGCGCTGCCGGTCGTCGCGCTCGAGCACCACGAGGAGCAGTCCGGCGGCGGCTACCCGCGCGGGATGCGCGGCCTCAACCGCATCCTGCGCCCCGCGAACACAGACGCGGACCGGCCGATCACGCTCGTCTCGGAGGTCGTCGCCCTCGCCGACCGCTACGAGCGCATGGTGTCGCCTGCGCCGGGCAATGTGGCGCTCTCGCCTGCGGCGGCGCGCCGCATCATCGCCTCGGAGGGTGGCTCGCGCCTGAACGCGGAGGTGGTGGCCCGCTTCCTGGACATCCTCCCGCGCTGGCCGCTGGGCACGGAGGTGCTCCTGCGCGGCGGCGCGCACGAGGGCGCCCGGGGCGTGGTGGTCCAACTGGACGCCACCGGCCGCGACCGCCCGGTCGTACGCGTCTTCGAGACGGCGGACGGCACGCGCATCCCGCCGGTGGACGTGGCGCTGGCCTCGGACCCGGCGGTCACCCCGGTGCCGGTCGACAGCGCGCTCGCCGCGTAGCGCCCCGCCCCGCCATCGCCGTCTGTCATACTTCCACCATGGACGCGCACCTCACCGCCGCGCCATCTGACCGCGGCCGCGCCATCGAGGTGGCTGTCGCCGCGGCGGTCGTCGTGGCGCTCGCGGCGCTGGTGGCCCTCGCGTGGGCGGACGAAGGCGACGACGGCGTCGGCGGCGTGCTCCGCTTCTTCGAGGACGGCCGCGGCGTGCAGGTGGTGGGCCTGGCGCTCCTCGCAGGCTTCATCCTGTCGACGGGCGCCCTCGTCGGGTCGTGGGCGGGCGCTGGCGCGAGCCGCACGCTCAGCGTCGCGGGCGTCGTCCTCGTGCGCGTCCTGCTGCTGGCGGCCGTGATCTTCATGTTCGCGTTCCCGGACCTCTCCCAGTTCGAGGCGAAGTCGCTCACGTGGCGCACGATCGTCTACCCCTCGATCGCCGCGATTGTGCCGGTGACATACGCGCTGCGCGGTCGGCAGGGGCCGTACCCGTTGCTGTTCGACATGAGCCTGGTCTTCGGCGTCACGTTCGACATCGTGAGCAACGACCTGCACTGGTACGGCACGTGGACGTGGTTCGACGACTTCCTCCACGTCACGAACTCGATTCCGCTGATGGTGGTGGTCGGCCTGCTGGTGCTCGCGCTGGAGCGTCGAGGGCGCCTCGTGCGCGGGTTCTGGGGCGCGGTGCTGTTCGCCTACCTCGCGTACTTCGCGGTGCACGGCCTGTGGGAGGTGCAGGAGTACCTGCTGGACGAGTACCTCGGCACGGAACTCCAGCCCGGCGGCATGGCGGAGGCCACCACCAACAACATCGGCGGGCTGGCCGGCGCCGCGCTGGGCGTCGCGCTCCTCTGGTACTGGCGCCGTCGAGGTCGCCTCGATGCAGCGGGCGTGACGCCCGTGGCCGCGCTCTTCGGCTCGCGTCCAGGCGAGGCGTAGCCCTCAGGCGCTCGCGGTCGGGGCGTCCTCGGACGGCACGGGGCGCGCCAGCGCCTCCACGGCCTCGACGGTCAGCCGGTCGAGGAGGCCGCGGCGGAGTTCCTGGACGCGTGCGATCACCTCGGCGCGGGGGACGGCCTCGGCGTCGGGGTTGCCGTCGCGCACCTTGAGTTCCACCACGCCGTTGCCGTGGTTGCGGCTGGATACGGTGAGTCGCAGCGGCACGCCGATGAGGTCCGCATCGTTGAACTTCACGCCCGGACGCTCGTCGCGGTCGTCGAAGAGCACCTCCAGGCCGGCGGCGCCGAGTTCCTCGTACAGCGCGTCGGCGTCCGCGCGCACCGCCTCGTCGCGGTCCAGGCCGATGCCCACCATCAGCACGTCGTACGGCGCGATCGAGGGCGGCCACGCGATCCCGGCGTCGTCGTGGTGCGATTCGACCGCAGCCGCGATGATGCGCTCCACGCCGATGCCGTAGCAGCCCATCGTGGGGCGCACGGGTTCGCCGCCGGCGCCCTGCACTGCCACCTCCATCGACTCCGTGTACACGTACTGGAGGCGGAACACGTGCCCCATCTCGATGCCGCGGGTCGTGTGCAGCGTCCCGCCGCAGCGAGCGCAGCCGTAGCCCGCCTCGGCCGTGGCGATGTCGGCGACCACCTCGGCCTGCCAGTCGCGCTCGTAGTTCACGTGGCGCAGGTGGCGGCCCGGGACGTTGGCGCCGGCGACCAGGTTCGGCGAGCGCGGGATGCTGAGGTCGGCCACCACGCGGATGTCCTCGCCCGCCCCGATCGGCGAGGCGTACCCCGCCACCAGGCCGTGCTGCTCCACCTCGGCGTCCGTCATCGCGCGCAGTTCCGCGCCGCCCAGCGCGTTCGCGAGTTTCACCTCGTTGGCGTCCAGGTCGCCGCGCACCACGGCGAAGACCGGGAACGGCTTCCCGGCCTTGGGCGTGGCCATGAAGAACACCGCCTTCGCCGTCTGACGCGGCTCCACCCCCAGGAACGCCGCCAGGTCGCCGATCGTCGTGATGCCCGGCGTCTCGACCTCCTCGACGGGCAGCGCGTCGCCCTCGACGGCGGGAGGGCGCACGAACTCCGCCTTCTCCGTGTTCGCGGCGTACTCGCATGAGTCGCAGAACACCACCGTGTCCTCGCCGTACTCGGTCAGGAAGATGAACTCCTGCGACCCCTTCCCGCCAATGGCGCCGGAGTCCGCCTCCACCGGGATGGTCGGCACGCCACAGCGCGCGAAGATGCGCCGGTACGCCTCGAACATGGCGCGGTAGGACTCGTCCAGCCCGGCGTCGTCCACGTCGAAGGAGTAGGCGTCCTTCATCGTGAACTCGCGCACGCGCACCAGCCCGCCGCGCGGGCGGGCCTCGTCGCGGAACTTCGTCTGCACCTGGAAGAGCGTCACGGGCAGGTCACGGTAGGACTGCGCGTGGTCCTTGAAGAGGCGCGTCACCACCTCCTCGTGGGTGGGGCCCAGCGCCAGCCCGCGCTCCTTGCGGTCGCGCAACTGGAACAGCACGTCGCCCATGGCGGCCTTGCGGCCGGACTGCTCCCAGAGTTCCACCGGCTGCAACGAGGGCAGCCGCACCTCCTGGCCGCCGGCGCGCTCCATCTCCTCGCGGATGACGCGCTCCACCTTCAGCCGCACGCGGTTGCCGAGCGGCAGGTACGAGTAGACCCCCGCCATCAATTGGTCCACGAACCCGCCGCGCAGGAGCAGCGCGTGACTCGGCGTGTCCGCCTCGGTCGGGAACTCGCGGAGGGTGTGCCCAAACAGCCGTGACATTCGCATGCCCGCGATCCTACGGGCCCGCGGACAGGGCGGCTATGCGGCAGCGTTGCGAGGGGGGGACGGCTACATCAGGCCGGCGACTGCACCTTGCTGTCGAGCATGGCGCCCAGCCGGTGCAAGGTATCGTGGATCTCGTCGCCGCGAGGGATGTCCGTCAGGTCGATGCCGCGGCTGGCCGAGAGGAACTCCACGCCGATTGGATCACCGTTCGAGTTGAACTCCACGAACCGGCCGCCGCCGAAGTCCCGTGAGCCCGTGCGCTCGGTGCGCTCCCCGAAGTCCACCGCAAGGATGTCGCCCTCTTCTTCATACGTGACGTGCATCGCGACCTCCTACTGCGCCGTCCAGTCGTCCATGACCGTGACAACGAAGCGGGACTCAGATCGTACGCGACCTCGTCGCGCGTCACGACAGCGCCACCTCCTCGAAGTGCTCCACGACCGGGAACGGGTCATAGAAGTGGTGGAGCAGCGCACGCCAGCGCTGGTACTCCGGCGAACCGCGGAAGCCCTCCGTGTGGTCCTCCAGCCGCTCCCAGTCCACCGTCAGGAGGTACTTCGAGGACGCCTCGATGCAGCGGCGGAGGCGATGGCCGCGGTAGCCGGGCATCGAGGCGATGATCGGGGACGCCTCGCGGAAGGCGGCCTCGAACTCAGGCTCGCGGCCGGGGATCACGTGCAGCATGGCGGCTTCGAGGATCATCGGTACTCCTGTCGTGCGCCGGTACGATAGCCGCATGACGAGCGACGAACCGGCGCGCGACGATCTTCCCGAGGGCCCTCTGCCGCCCGCCGCGAAGCCCGAGCGCCCCCGTGACGAGGCGGGCCGCCCGCTGGCGTGGGACGCCCCCACGCGCCTGCACCTCCCGAACTTCGATGCGATGACACTGGACGAGTGCCACGCCGAGGCGATCCGGCTGTTCGACGCCGGCAACTACTTCGGCGCGCACGAGGCGTGGGAGACCTGCTGGGCGTTCGCGAAGGGGACGGACGAGGAAGAGTTCTTCAAGGGGCTCGCGCAACTGGGCGCCGGGTACACGCACTGGCTGCGCGGCAACGCGCACGGCGTCGTCGCGCTCCTCGGACGCGCGCTCGCGCGCATCGACTCGCACGGCGCGACTCATCGAGAGCTGGACGTGGCGGCGTTTGCGGCGCGCCTGGAGGACCTGCGTGACCAGGCCGGCGTCTGCGAGCGCGATGGGGCGCCGCTGCCGGAGATGGAGCGCCGTCCCGTCCCGCAGACGTAGCGCTCTCGAGGGCCGGCGCTACACCACCCCGGCGTCGCGCAGCAGCCGCAGGCCGGCCGCGAGGTCCTCGTCGCTCTCGTGCTGGTCGACCTCGAAGGTGCGGGCGGCCATGGGGTTCGCCTCGCGGATGCGGTCTGCCAGCCAGTGGAAGTCCACGTCGCCGTTGCCGGGGGCGCGATGGTCCGTGAGGCCGCGGACGTCGTGCAGGTGCAGGCCCACGAGGCGGCGGCCGAGCAGGTCCCACCACGCCGAGCGGTCGATCACGCCCAGCCGGTGATGGACCTCGGCGTGGCCGGTGTCGTGCAGGTAGCCCGCCACGTCCGCCGGGTACGGCGCGAGCAGCGCCGCGAGTTCCTGCGGCAGCGGGATCTCGTGGTAGTGCAGCCGCGTCTCGATGCCCAGCGTCACCCCGCGCATCGAGGCCTCGCGCGCCATCTCCTCCAGGCTCGCGCGGGCGGCTTCCAGCCACGGCGCCGCCTGCGCGGCGCGCTCGCGGACGGTGGCGTCCACGGCCTCGCCCCACTCCTCCGGGACGCGGTCGCGGCGCTCGTAGAGCGAGCGCAGGCGACGCTCGCCGTCCAGCAGCCGGCTCCCGATGCCGCCGAGGTGTACGACCACCACGGACGCGCCCGCCTGCTCGGCGAGTTCGATCGAGCGCAGGTGGTAACCCACGGCAATGCTGCGCTCTTCTTCGTCCGTGGACGCGAGGTTGAGCCCGCGGTTCTCGCCGCGGCCGGGGTGGCGCTCCAGCGGCGCGGGGGCGTGGACGCCCGTCACGCGCGGGACGCCCTCGCCATGCACCGCGGCCGTGCCCAGGATCGCGCCGGCCTGGCTCGCGTCCATCGAGTGGTTCACCTCGATCGCGTCGAAGCCGAGTTCGGCCGCGCGCGCCATGAACGCCGGCAGGTCGCGCTCGAAACGCGGCTGCATCGCCCACATCGTGGACAGCGCGACAAGTGACCGCGGTGGGGGTGCCAAATCGTCCTTCGCGGTCATGGCAAGGTTCCGTAGGTTTGGCCCCGTCCTCCCTCGCGGGCGAGGGTTGGGATGGGAGAAGCGGTGACGGTACGCCAGGGCACGCGGCGCGCACGACGGTTGCGGTCAGACCTGACGGATGCGAAAGGGGCGCTCTGGCGCGCCATCCGCGACCGCCAGTTGGACGGCCACAAGTTCCGCCGACAGTACCGCGTGCGTCCGTGCATCGTGGACTTCATCTGCCTGGAGCGGCGGTTGATCATCGAGGTCGACGGCGCCCATCACGTCGAGCAGGCTGCTTACGATGCAGCCCGGGATCCTGCGCGTGGAGCGATTTCGAGTCCTGCGGTTCACCAACCGCGACGTGCCGACCAACCTCGAAGGCGTCACGACCGCGATCCAGCAGGCGCTCGGACTGCCCCCAGCCTAACCCTCGCCCGCGAGGGGGGAGGGGACCGGAGCGAGACCGCGCTCCTGGATCACTCGGTCCAGCAGGGTGCGGGTCTGGGCCAGGACCTCGTCGTAGGGGAAGTGGCCCACTGTCTCCTCGCCGTGCTTCAGGTTGACGCCCAGCGGGCCGCACCACAGGCCGATGTCCGCGTCGTCCGTCTCGCCGGGGCCGTTCACGCGGCAGCCCATGACGGCGATGGTGACGCGGTACTCGCGCGCGTACTCCGCCATCGCCTTCACGTCCTGCGCCAGTTCCACGAACGCCTCGTTCTCCACGCGGGAGCAGGAGGGGCAGGAGATGATGTTCAGCCCCTCGCCGAAGTTCGCCGGGACGGAGCGGAAGCGGCCGGCGTAAATGTCCTCGATGATCTCGCGGCCGACCGTGACCTCTTCGCCCTTGCGGTCGAAGGGCAGCGTCAGCGAGACGCGCAGCGTGTCGCCGATGCCCTCCGAAAGCAGTTGTTCGAAGGCGATGCGGGTCTTGATGATGCCGTCCGGCGGCATCCCCGCCTCCGTCACGCCCAGGTGCAGCGGCACCTCCGGGCGCACCGAGGCGAAGCGGCGGTTGCCCTCCACCACCTTGCGCCAGTCGGAGTCCTTCATCGAGACGACGTAGCGCGTGAACCCGAGGTCGTCGAGCATCCTCGTGTGCTCCAGCGCGCTCTCCACCATCGCGCCCACGTCGTCGTCGCCGAAGCGCGCGGCCTGCTCCGGGTCCATGGAGCCGCAGTTGACGCCCACGCGCAGCGCCACGTCATGCTGCGCGGCGATGCCGGCGATGTAGGCAACCTTGTCGCGTACGGACTTCTCGCGCTCGTGGTGCCAGAGGTGGCCCGGGTTGTACCGGATCTTGTCCACGTGCGGCGCCACCACCTCCGCCAGGCGGTAGTTCTCCTGCAGGTCCACCGACAGGTTGGGCGCGATCGAGTCCGCGAGGTGCGCCCGGATCTCGGCGAGCGCCTCCACGTCCTTCTTCGAGTCGCAGGCGATGCGGATCAGGTCCGCGCCGGCGGCGTGGATCAGTTCCACCTGGCGCGTGGTGGCGGCGATGTCCTGCGTCTTCGTCGCCGCCATGGACTGCACGGCGATCGGTGCGCCGCCACCGACCTGGATCGTGCCGATGCGGACCGCGCGCGTGGGCTTCCGACGGATCGAGGGCAATGCGAACCTCTGCTTCTGGCTGGCCCTGAGGGCGCCTGCTCCTCAGGTTACCGCAGCCCGCTCCTACCGCAGGATCGAGTCGCCGGACGCGATGCGCGCGACATCGAAGAACGTGACCACCAGCGCGAGCGCGATGAACGCCACGAACCCCACGAGGTGGACGATCGCCTCGCGCTCCGGGGCGATGCGCTTGCCGCCGCGCAGGACCTCCACGAAGACGAAGAACATGCGGCCGCCGTCCAGCATGGGCAGCGGCAGCAGGTTCAGGACGCCGAGGTTGATCGAGAGCAGCGCCGCCAGTTCCAGCAGCGGCGAGATCGCGCCCGTGGCGCTGTCCGAGGAGCGCGCCACCTCGCCGGTGGTCTGGGCGATGCCCACGGGGCCCTGGAACTCCGGGCCGGCGGAGCCCTTGAACCACGAGATGATCTGGTTGCGCGCGAGCATCAGCGTGTCGCCCGTCAGGCGGAAGCCCTCCGGGATCGAGACCCACGGCGGATCAGAGACCGTGACCGTGAACGGACGCCCGTCGACGGGGTTCACGGCCTCCGGCGCAATCGTGATGCCCGTCGGCCCCTGGCCCTCCGGGAACGCCCATCGAGCCTCGACCGGGATGGTCAGCACCTCGCCGGCGCGCCGGACGTCGATGTCGATCGTGCGGCCCTGGTAGATGCGGACGTAGCGGCTCGCCTCCACGAGCGTCGCGGCGTCGCGGCCCTCGATGGCGAGGATCACGTCGCCCTCCTGGAGGCCGGCGGCGGCGGCGGGCGTGTCCGCGATGACCTCCGTGATGATCGCGCGGCCCTCTGGCTCCTGGTGGGGGATGGTGAGCGCGGCGGCAAAGAGCAGCACCGGCAGGATGAGGTTGATGACCGCGCCCGAGCCGAGCACGATCAGCCGCTGCCACGCCGGGCGCGCCGCCAGCGATCGCGGCCCCGTGGGGTTCTCTTCGCCCTCCAGCCGCACGAAGCCGCCGATCGGCAGCCAGTTCACGGTGTACTCGGTCTCGCCGATGCGCTTGCCCCAGACCTTCGGCGGGAAGCCCACGCCGAACTCGTGGACGCGCACGCCGAAGGCCTTGGCCGTCAGGAAGTGGCCGGCCTCGTGCGCCAGCACCAGCGCGATCAGGATCGTGGCGAACAGCAGGCCGCTGGTGAACGCGTCCTGCGCCATGAAGAACGCCACCGTGAGGCCAATGAGCACGAACAGCGCCGTGATCGCGTGCCGCCGTTGAGGGCCGGTCGCGCCCGTCCCGCCGGGAGGTGCGCCGTCCGGGCCGCCCGTCGAGGGCTCCTCGCGCCAGTTGTCGTTCATCGGACCCCCGCTGCCGCCGCCTCGTCCACGAATTGCCGTCCCCACCGTTCCGCCGCCAGCAGGCCGCCGAGGTCCGGCTCCCGCGCGGGCGTGTGCGCCTCAAGCGCGCGTCCGAGGAGGCGCGCGATGTCGGTGAACTTGATGCGCCCTGCCAGGAAGTGCTCCACCGCCGCCTCGTCCGCCCCGGCGACCGCCGCCGCCGAGGTGTCGTCGCGCCGTCCCGCCTCGATGGCGATGCCCAGCGCGGGGAAGCGCTCGTGGTCCACCTCGCCGAAGTGCAGCGCGCCCCGCCTCGCGAGGTCGAGCGGCGGCGCGGGCTGCGCGTCGCCGCGGTCCGGGTACAGCAGCGCCACCTGGATCGGCAGCCGCATGTCCGGCTCCCCCAGTTGCGCCTTCACCGACCCGTCGCGGAACGTGACCATCGAATGCACCACACTCTCACGATGCTGGAGGATCTCCACACGGTCGAGGGGGATGTCGAACAGCCAGCGCGCCTCGATCGCCTCCAGGCCCTTGTTGAACAGCGTGGCGCTGTCCACCGTGACCTTCGGGCCCATCTTCCAGGTGGGGTGCTCCAGCGCCTGGCGCGCCGTGACGCCCTCCAGCGCGCGCAGGTCGAAGTCGCGGAATGCCCCGCCCGAGGCCGTCAGCGTCAGGGTCTGCACCGCCTCCGGCGCCTCGCCCCACAGGCACTGCCAGATTGCCGAGTGCTCCGAGTCCACCGGCCGCAGTTCTGCCCCGCGCGCCCGGCCCTCCTCGAGGGCGGTGCGCACGGCATGGCCGCCGACGACCAGCGTCTCCTTGTTGGCGATTGCCACCTTCTTGCCGGCCCGCAGAGCCGCGATCGTCGGCTCCAGGCTCGCGAGGCCGCTGGTCGCCACGAGCACCACGTCCACGTCGTCCCGCGTCGCCAGTTCATCGAGGGTCTGCCAGGCGGCGTGCGTCTCTGCGCGGAGCGCGTCCGCGTCACGGCCGGGCCGGCAGAAGATCGCGCTCGGGTGGAACTCCAGCGCCTGCTCGCGCAGCCGGCCAGCGTTGTT
>JBBDIC010000075.1:14938-24980 GCA_040880625.1 Dehalococcoidia bacterium
AGATCGCGCTCGGGTGGAACTCCAGCGCCTGCTCGCGCAGCCGGCCAGCGTTGTTGCCGGCGGCCAGCGCGACGACCTGCATGCGGCCCGGTGTGCGCTCGTTCAGGCCGCGCACCACGTCGAGCGCCTGCTCGCCGACTGAGCCGGTCGAGCCCAGGACGGCGACGCGGATCAGATCTGGAGCCATCGCACGATCCAGTATAGGCAGACGCCCACGACCAGCACGCTGTCCAGGCGGTCCATCAGGCCGCCGTGCCCGGGCAGCAGGCCGGACATGTCCTTCACCTCCATGCGTCGTTTCAGTGCGGACTCCAGCAGGTCCCCCGCGATCGCCGCTGCCGGCAGCAGCGCGATCAGCACCAGCCCCACCGGCTCCACCTCGATGGACGGGATGCCGAGGGTGACCGCGACAGCCGCGACCCCGCCGGCGAGCAGGCCGCCGGCCGCGCCCTCCCACGTCTTGTTCGGCGAGATCGCGGGGGCCAGGATGTGACGGCCGAACAGCCGTCCCGCCGCGTACGCGCCCGTGTCCGTCGCGAACGTGGCCGCGAGGAGCACCACGAGCCACCCCTGTCCCTCCGGTTCGAGTCGCAGCAGCGCCAGGTGCGCGCCCAGCACGCCCACGTAGAGGCTCGCCGTGATCCACCAGCCGCCCAGCGACTCGCCGAGCCGCCCCCCCGGCCGCAGGATCATCGCGAGCGCCAGCGCCGCCACGGCCAGGAACGACCACAACGGCAGCGCGGGCGTCACCCGCGCAATCGCGACGAAGAGCGTCACGGCGGCCGCCGCCGACAGCGCGTAGGAGAGCGGGCGGTCCGGCGCGAGCGCGCGCAGCATCTCGAACACCGCCACCGCCAGGATGACCTCAAGGGCCACGGCGAAGGCGGGCTCGGGCGCCCACAGCAGGAGGGCGAGCAGCGGCAGCCCCACGGCCGCGACGGCGACGCGCTGGATCAGCACCCCACGGACCAGGGGAGGGCGGCCATGCCTACTGCGGCCGGTCCGGGTCGACCAGGCCGAAGCGGCGGTGGCGTCGCGCGAACTCCGCCAGCGCCGCGTCCACCTCGATGGCGTCGAAGTCCGGCCAGAAGGTCTCGGTGAAGTAGTACTCCGCGTAGGTGGACTGCCACACCAGGAAGTTGGAGACGCGCTGCTCGCCGCCCGTGCGCACCAGCAGGTCCACGTCCGGCAGTCCGGCGGTGGTCAGCCGCGCCTCGATGGCCTCCTCCGTGACGTCGGCGGGCTGCACGCCGTCCTCCATCAGGCGGCGGACGGCGTCCACGATCTCGCCGCGGCCGCCGTAGTTGAACGCCAGGTTCACCAGCATGCGGTCGTTGTGCGCGGTGGCCTCGATCGCCTTCTTCACGCGGCGGCGCAGCCACACCGGCAGCCGGGCGATGTCGCCCAGGTGCGCCACGCGGATGCCGTGCTCGTCCAGTTCATCGAGGTAGGAGTCGATGAAGTCCGCGCCCAGCCGGAGGATCGTCTCCACCTCGGCGCGCGGGCGGCCCCAGTTCTCGGTTGAGAAGCCGAACAGCGTCAGCACCGGCACGCGGTGCTCCGCCAGACGCTGGATGACTGGCCGGATCGCCTCCGCCCCCGCTCGATGGCCGTCCGAGCGCGAGAGGCCGCGCGAGGTGGCCCAGCGTCCGTTGCCGTCCATGATCACGGCGACGTGCTGCGGCGTGACCGCCATGTCGGGGAGCGGTGGAGCGGACGGGCGAGGGTTCACGACCACAGGCGGTCAGACCTCCAGGAGCTCGCGCTCCTTCTCCTTCGCCAGCGTCTCGACCTGGCCGACGTATTGCGCCGTGAGTTTGTCGATCTCCTCGAGCGCGCTGCGCTCCTCGTCCTCTGAGACGTCGCCGTCGCGCGCGGCCTTCTTCAGGGAGTCGTTGGCGGAGCGGCGGACGTTGCGGATGGAGATGCGGCCGTCCTCCGCCTTGGAGTGGACCTGCTTCACCAGTTCCTTGCGGCGCTGCTCCGTCAGTTGGGGGATCGGCAGGCGGATGATCCGCCCGTCGCTGTTGGGCGTGATGCCAATGTCGCTCTGCTGGAGGGCCTTGATGATCGGGTCGACGGTGGCCCTGTCGAAGGGGGTGATGGTGATCAACTGCGCCTCGGGCGTCGCCAGGTTCGCGAGTTGGATCAACTGCATCTTGGAGCCGTAGGCGTCCACGGAGATGTGCTCTACGAGGGCGGTGGAGGCGCGCCCCGTGCGGAGCCCCTGCAGGTCGCGCCGCGCCGCGTTCACCGCGGCTTCCATGCGTTCTTCGGCTTCCAGGAGGATCTCGTCCGTCATCGCGCCCTCCTGCCGCCACCGGGCTCGCGCGCCCGCCGCGCCGCCGCTGCTCACGATACCCCACGCTCCGGGGTGGCTGTAGTGGCAAGCGGGAGCGGGAGCGCGGGCGGGAAGCGGAGGGCGCAGCACGCTGCGCCCCTACGGGGGAGGCAGCGTGAGCGGGGAGGCTAGCCCTGGCCGAGTTCGAAGCGGGAGAAGCGGGCGATGCGGATGTTCTCGCCGGTCTGTGCCATCGTCTCCTGCACCAGGTCGGCGATGGTCTTGCTGCCGTCGCGGATGAACGCCTGCGTCATCAGCGCGTTCTCCTCCGGCGCCCCGGCGGCGTCCGCGGGGACCTCCTCCGGCGTGAGGGCGGCCGGGCTCATCGCCGCGACCTGCATGGCCACGTCCTTGGCGAGTTGCTTGAACGCGTCCGTGCGCGCGACGAAGTCCGTCTCGCACTGGAGTTCCACCATGGAGCCGATGCGGCCCTGGCCGTGGATGTAGGCCTCCACCACGCCTTGCCCGGTCGCGCGCTCGGAGCGCTTCGCCGCGGCGGCGATGCCCTTCTCGCGCAGGATCTCGCGGGCCTTGCCGAAGTCGCCGCCGGCGTCCTCCAGCGCGCGCTTGGCGTCCATCACGCCGGCGCCGGACTCTTCGCGGAGACGCTTCACGTCTTCTGTGCTGACCACCGTCTGCTCCTCAGTCTCCCGTGCTCGTGCGGCCCATGCCGCACGACGGACGGGGCGTCGAGGCGCGCCGCTGCTCGATGCCGGGCGCGGCGCGCCCTCGTAGGGTCGTTACTCGTCGGTTGCCGGGGCGGCCGGGGCCGCAGCGGGCTCGTCGCCGGCCGGCGCTGGCGTCTGTGCCGCTGGGGCGGCCGGTGCCGCGGCGGCCGCAGGCGCTGCCGCCTGGGGCTGCTCATCGGCCTGCGGCTGATCGCCCGTCTGGGCGGCCTGGAACTGCTGCTCCACCTCGCCGACCGCGATGCCCTCCATGACCGCGGTCGCGACACGGCCGGCCATCAACTGGATGGCGCGGATCGCGTCGTCGTTGGACGGCACGGGGAAGTCGATCAGGTCAGGGTCGGAGTTCGTGTCGCACATCGCGACGATCGGGATGTTGAGGCGGCGCGCCTCCGCTACGGCGTTCTCCTCCATGGTGGGGTCCACGATGAAGATGAGGCCGGGGACGCGCTTCAGGCCGCGCAGGCCGCCGTAGAAGCGGTCCAGGCGCTCGAACTCCTTGGTCAGCATCATGCGCTCGCGCTTGGTGATGCTGCCGAAGGCCTCGTCGCCCTGCGCCATGCGGTCCGCCAGCGCCACGTAGTTGGTGATCTGCGGCAGGATGGTGGTGAAGTTCGTCAGCGTGCCGCCGAGCCAGCGGTTGCTGACGTACGGCATGCCGCAGCGCTCCGCTTCCTGCTCCACGATGCGGCGCGCCTGCTTCTTGGTGCCCACGAAGAGCACCTGCTCGCCGGAGGACACCACCTCGCGCACCTTCTCGATGGCTTCATCGAGGGCGCGGACGCTCTTGGCCAGGTCAATGATGTGGATCCCGTTGCGGGCGCCATAAATGTAGCGCCCCATGTGGGGGTTCCAGCGCCGCGTCTGGTGGCCGAAGTGGACCCCGGCCTCCAGCATCTGGCGCATGGAGATACCTGCCGTCATGGCTTACTGCTCCCAGTTCCTCCAGCGCATAGATTTACCCCCGCTGGTCCGCGAGGGCAGGCGCCGGCTTGTCTCTCTCGTATCATCCGGTTCGTGCCGCGCGGAGGCGGTACGTCCCATCAGTATGACAGCGCGGCGTCGCACGTGCCATAACCGGGCCTGCCGTCATAAGATGGGTGTCACACAGACATCGGTGCGGCCGGACAGCAGCCGGCACGCGCCTGTGCAGCCCACCTCGGACGGTTCGTCCTCGGTTCGTCCTCGGGCAGCGCTACCGCGCGGAGGTCCCTCGTGCCCCGTTACGACTACAAGTGCGAGTCCGGCCACAAGTACGAGAAGGTGCAGCCGTTCGGCTCCGCGCCGGAGCACCCGTGCGAGAAGTGCGGCAAGGTCGCACGCCGCATGCTCGTCGCGCCGCCGCTGGTCTTCAAGGCCTCCGGCTACTACAAGACCTCCGGCCGCGACCTGTCGAAGGGTGACTCCGGCGCCTCGAGCGCCGCGCGCTCCTCCAAGTCCGACTCGAAGGGCGACGCGAAGTCCGGCGGCGACTCCGGCAAGGCCGCCGAGACGAAGGCCAAGCGCGCCGAGCGCGTCAGGGCCGCCGACTAGCCTCCGCCCGGGCCACGGACGCACATCGATGCGGGCCGTCGTCCAGCGCGTCCTGCGCGCCGCCGTCACCGTCGAGGGCGAGACCACCGGCCAGATCGGGGCGGGCCTCCTCGTGTACCTCGGCATCGCGCCGGTGGACGGCGACCGCGAGGTGGAGTGGCTGGCGAAGAAGGTCGTCGAGTTGCGCGTGTTCCCGGACGAGACGGGCCGCCTCGACCGTTCCGTGCTGGAGGCCGACGGCGCGGTGCTGCTGGTCTCGCAGTTCACGCTGTACGCGGACACGCGGCGCGGCCGACGCCCGGCGTTCACGGACGCGGCGCCTCCGGAGGTCGCGGCGCCCCTCGTGGATCGTGTCGCCTCGGCCGTGCGGGCGCGCGGCGTGATGGTGGAGGGCGGGCGGTTCGGCGCGCACATGCTCGTGGACGCGGTGAACGACGGACCGGTCACGATCCTGCTCGATTCTGACGACCTGGAGCGCCCGCGTCACGGATCTGCGAGCGCCGGACGCTGAATATGCGCCAGAAGCACATTCGACGTGCGCGAGGCGTGGGGCTATTGTGAATAGGCATCGATCACGAGATCGGTGCCTGTCAGTCCGCCCATGGTCGTGTCATCCGAGCCTCCACGTGCGCGCTGGTGAGAATGTGAAGACTGCCACTCGGCGGTCATTTTGGTCCGGCTCTGCCGGCGTGGAGAATGTCCCTTTGACCCAACGTATCTATGTAGGAAACCTTCCCTTCTCGGCCACCGAGGAGCAGGTTGAGCAGTTGTTCGCCGCCCACGGCGAAGTGATCGGCGTCGCCCTTCCGACCGACCGCGACACGGGCCGCCCGCGCGGCTTCGGGTTCGTGGAGATGGAAAGCGACGCGGCTGCGGCCGCCATCCGCGCACTGGACGGCGTCGACTTCGGCGGCCGCAACCTGCGCGTCAACCCCGCTGAGCCCCGCGAGAACCGCGGCGGCGGCGGTGGTGGCGGCTACGGCGGCGGCGGCGGTGGCCGCAGCGGCGGTGGTGGCGGCTACGGCGGCGGCGGCGGTGGCCGCACCGGCGGTGGCGGCGGCTACGGCGGCGGCGGCGGTGGCCGCAGCGGTGGTGGCGGCTACGGCGGTGGCGGCGGTCGCGACCGCTACTAGGCCTCTGTGACGGGCCCCTGGCCCACGTCTCTCCGGAGACAGCACAAGAAACTCACGCCGCCCGCTGATTCGGATGGCAGGCGGTGAACGAAGAGCCCGGCGCAAGCCGGGCTCTTTGCTGTCTGCTCCCGCGGCTCTGCTCCCCGCGCCGTGTCGAACCACGCACCGAGCGCTACACGAACCGCGCGAGGCCCCTCGACAGTGCGTCCTGCACGCGGTCTGCCGTCATCGCCGCGTCCGCGTCGGCGCTCGTGTCCAGCACCGCGCCCGGGTGCGCGCCGCCCTCGATGGCCGCGACGAACTCGGCGTGGACGGCCCGCACGCGCTCCGGGACCGACGCCGCCCCTCGACGCGCGTCCCGCGCCAGCGCCGCCTCCACGCTCGGCAGCAGCGTGACGAAGTGGACCTCCGCGGCCCCCGTGACACCCCCGGACAGCGCCTCGCGATACGCCTCGACGGCCTCGCCGTGGACGACGTCGTCGATGACGGCGGCATAGCGGAACGCCACGGCGTTCCTCGCGAGGGCGGCCGCGTTCGCGACGGCCATCCAGCGCTGCTCGGCGGCCTGCGCGTCGCCGTCCCACGGGCGGCGGTAGCCGGCCTTCACCCAGTGGCGCAGGTCGTCCACCTGGACGTGGAGCATGCGGTCGAAGCGCTCGCAGATCGCCTCCGCGACGGCGGACTTCCCCGCGCCCGGCGGCCCCGTCAGGATCAGGACCTGGTTCACCCGCGCCGGCCCGGCCGCGTCGCGCGCCGCGCGCCCGCCAGCAGCAGCGTCGCCGCCGCGAGCGCGAGCATCGAGGTCGCCCAGGCGCCCTCGGCAGCGACGCCGTGGCCGGAGTCGGCGGGCAGCGGCCCGACCGGCGTCGGGGACACCGGCGGCGGGGTGATCGGCGGCGGCGGCAACTGGAACGCGAGGAAGGAGTCCTCGTCCGTGTTGGTGCGGGCGGGAGCGGGTGGGAACGTGTCCACGTCGAAGACGGAGAGGTCCCCGACTGCTTCGTGCGTCACGTGGCACGGCGCTATGTCGATCCCGAAGCCGGCGAGGACGACCGCGATCTCCTCGCCGAGCGCAGTCGCGAGCGCGACGAACATCGCCTCGTCCTCGACGCCCTCGGGCACCCACACGGTGCAGGGGCGCAGGACCTCCATGCGGATGCGCCCCTCCATGTCGGCCACGCCCGCCGCCTGCAGCAGCATCAGCGCCTGCGCGGCGTCGGCGGGCGCGCTGGCCTCCAGTTGCGGGTTGCGGTAGCCGAGGGCGACCGGACCGTCCCACGCCGCCTCGATGCGGGCGGTGTCCACCAGGATCAGGAAGGCCATCACCACGCGCTCGTCGCGGAAGATGCCGACCGCGTCGAAGTCCCATTGCACCACGCGCGTGCCGGGTGGGCCCACCATCTCGCAGGCCGTGGACTCGACGCCCTCCGCGGCGAAGAAGTCGCAGATGTAGGTGGGATACAGCACGCCGGGCGGAAGCGGGACGGTGTTCACGAGGCTGAACGACGTACCGGGTTCGAACGTGGCCGTCTCGAAGAGGAACTGCCCGTTCGCCGCTGCGAATGTGATCATCGCGCTGTCCGTAGCGCACTGCGGCGGCTGGTCCGCCTCACCCAGCACCAGGGCCTCGCCGGGGACCGGCGCGCTCGCGCAGAACAGCCCGTCCGCGAACACGAACACCTCGCCGCCGAGGAACTCCGCCTC
This sequence comes from Dehalococcoidia bacterium, assembly GCA_040880625.1. GTDB lineage: Bacteria > Chloroflexota > Dehalococcoidia > UBA2979 > UBA2979 > W-Chloroflexi-9. Next base: position 22,336 of record JBBDIC010000075.1, read on the forward strand.
TTCGCCCGACATGCCGAACTCGATGGCCATCGTGTCCGCCTCGGGCGCCTGGGCGCGGGCGGGCGTGGCGTGCGACGCTGCGAGCAGCAGCAGTGCGCCCGTGGCGCACAGCAGCAGTCGAGGTGCGCGCAGTCGGAAGGTCATGTCGTCCCCCTCGTTACCGCCGGGGGAGGGTAGCAGCGGCCTCACGCGGGCCGCACGTCCAGCGAGATGTCCAGCGCCGGCGCCGAGTGCGTCAGCGCGCCGCACGAGATCAGGTCCACCCCCGTCGCCGCGACCGCCGCGATTGTCTCCAGCGTGATGCCGCCCGACGCCTCGAACAGGACGCGCGCCGTCGAGGGGTCGCTGCGGTGCTCCTCGACGACGGCGCGCATGTCATCGGGCGGCATGTTGTCCAGCAGGACCACGTCCGCGCCGGCGGCCACCGCCTCGCGCGCCATCACGGGGTCTGTCACCTCCACCTCGATCCGCAGAGTGTGAGGCGCCCCCGCGCGTGCGAGGGCGATGACGGTGGTCAGGTCCAGGCCGCGCTGCAGTCCGGCGGCGATGTGGTTGTCCTTGATCAGGACGCCGTCCTCCAGCGTGTTGCGGTGGTTGTGCGCGCCACCGACGCGGACGGCGTAGCGCTCCACGGCGCGGAGGCCCGGCGTGGTCTTGCGCGTGTCCACCACGCGGCCCGCCCCGCCCCGCGCCGCCGCCGCCCCCGCCGCCCCCGCCCCCGTCGCGCTGCCGGAGAGGCGCGGCCGCAGGTTTAGCGCCACGCGCGCGCCCGACCGGATCGCGGCCAGCGGCCCGGTCACCTCCGCGACGGCCGTGCCCGCCTCCACCCACGCGCCGTCCTCGAAGGCGGAGGTGACCTCGATCTCCTCAGAGACCTGCTGGAAGACCTGCGCCAGCACCTCCAGGCCGCAGACGATGCCGGCCTGCTTGTAGAGCACCGTCGCCTCGCCCGGCTGGTCGTCCGGCACGGTGGCCCGCGTCGTGACGTCGAAGGACGCGCGGTCCTCGTCGAGCGCGGCGGCGACGATCATCGCCACCGCGTCGGCGGGGGGTTGCGGGACGCGCTGGGAGGTCATGGGGGTGCTCCGATCATGAAGGTGTCGTGACTCCTTCGGCGCGCCGGTAGACGATGCGGCGGCGCCAGGCGTCGTCCGTGGCGGGGTAGTCCGTGCGGTAGTGGGCACCGCGCGACTCCTGGCGGAGCAGCGCGGCCTCTGTGGCCAGGCGCGCGCACGTGAGAATCGCGCGCAACTCGTAGCCGTCGCGGTCGCGAGGCGCGGGCGTCGAGGCGTCCCAGCGGCGGAGGCGCTCCGCCGCGCGCGCCAGGCCCGCGCCGTCCCGGACGATGCCGACCTCGCGCCACATCAGGTCCTTCACCTCGGCGGCGGTGGGCGGCGGGCCGTCCGGCTCGGGGGGCGCCAGTTGTCGCGCGTCCGGCGTGGGCGCGGGCGGCGGCGGCACGGGGCTCGGTGGGCGGAGCAGTCGCTCGACGGCGCGGTGGGCGAAGACCACCGTCTCCAGCAGCGAGTTGGAGGCGAGCCGGTTCGCACCGTGGACGCCGGTGCAGGCCGCCTCGCCCACGGCGAACAGGCCGGCGACGGTCGTCTCGCCCCAGGTGTTCGTGCGCACACCGCCCATGGTGTAGTGCGCCGCCGGCGACACGGGGATGCGGTCGCGCGCCATGTCCAGGCCGGACTCCATGCAGCGCGCGTAGATCTGCGGGAAGCGCGCCGCCAGCCACGCCGCGTCGTGCGCCGTGACATCGAGCAGCACGTGGTCCGAGCCCGTCTGTAGCATCTCCTGAAGCGTCGCCCGCGCCACGATGTCGCGCGGCGCGAGTTCCGCGCGCTCTGCGTCGTAGCGAGGCATGAAGCGCTCCCCGCGCGTGTTGAAGAGCAGCGCCCCCTCGCCGCGGACGGCCTCCGAGATGAGGAACACCGGTCGGTCCGGCAGCACCAGCGCCGTGGGGTGGAACTGCGTGAACTCCATGTCCATCACCTCCGCGCCGCAGTTGTAGGCGAGCGCGACGCCGTCGCCGGTGGAGACCGGCGGGTTCGTGGTGGTGCGGTAGACCTGGCCCGCCCCGCCCGTCGCGAGGACGACCGTGCCGGCGCCGTACGTGCGATGCGCGCCCTCCTCGCTGGCGTACACCTCCACGCCGCTGATGCCGCCGCCGTCCACGATCAGCCGGCTCGCGAGCGTGTGTTCGAGGATCGTGACCTGCGCCCGCGCCAGCGTGGAAAGCGACAGTTCGATCTCCAGCCCCGTCGCGTCGCCGCGCGCGTGCAGGATGCGCGACCGCGAGTGCGCCGCCTCGCGGCCCAGCGCCACCGCCCCGTCCGTCGAGTCGAAGTGCACGCCGTACCGCACGAGGTCCGCGACGCGATCCGCCGCCTCCGTGCAGAGGATGCGCGCCGCCTCCTCGTCCACCAGCCCCGCCCCGGCGACGAGCGTGTCCTGCAGGTGCTCCTCCGCCGAGTCACCCGGCCCCACCGCCGCGGCGATGCCCCCCTGTGCGTAGCGCGTGCTCGCCTCGTCGATGCCGCCTTTCGTGACCACGAGGACGCTCGCGCCCGCCTCGCGCGCCTGGAGCGCCGCGTACAGCCCCGCGATCCCGGACCCGACCACGACCAGGTCGTAGTGGG
>JBBDIC010000076.1:0-5180 GCA_040880625.1 Dehalococcoidia bacterium
CTGCCGGAGGACGTGCTGGACGAGGCGCCCGAGGAGGACGCCGGCGCCGGCACGTGGAGCATCCAGGTGGTCGCGGCGCACCTCGTCGACAGTCACCGGCGGCAGGTCGGGCGCCTGCGTCGCATCATCACCGAGGAGCGGCCGGAGATTCCGAGCGTCGACGAGTGGGAGTCGCTGGAGGCGTCCGGGCTGCTGGCGGAGCAGACGCACGTCCTGGTCGACACGTTCGCCGAGGAGCGCCTGACGGACCTCGAGTGGTACGCGTCGCTCGATGCGGACGCGCTGCGGCGCACGGGCATGCACTCCGTGGCCGGCGAGGTGAGCGCGGCGGAGGTCCTGAACCACGCCGCCTACCACGACTCGCAGCACCTCGGTCAGATCGCCCGCCTCATCGAGGCGTTCGCGGACCGCGGGCGCGGCAACATGCGGAACGCCGGGCCGTAACCGCCCTCGACCGTCCGGGGTCGTAGACTCGCCCCATCACCTCGATGCTCGCACCCTGAGAGGCTGGCCGGATGCCGCTCGTGCCGCTGCTCCGCGACGAAGCGACGCGTCGAGGGCTCCTCGACGCCGGGGAGCGCGTGACGCCGGCGGTGGCGTTCCGGCTGGTGCGCGACATGCCGTACCGGCGTGCCTCCGACCGGCAGCCGGAGACGGTGTTGCGCGAGTGGCAGGGGACGTGCTCCGGCAAGCACTACCTGCTGCGCGACCTGCTCCAGGAACTGGGCCTGCCGGCGACGATCATCATCGCCACGCACGAGTTCACCGCCGAGAATGCGCCGTGGCTGCCGCCCCACCTGGCGACCGAGGTGCGCCTGGCGCCTGTGCCGGACGTGCACAACTTCCTGCGCGTGCAGCACGATCCCGTCGCCGGTGACTGGATGACCGTGGACGCCACCTGGCCCGCCGTCGCCCGCCGGCTGGAGATGCCTGCGAACCTGTCGTTCCGGCCGGGCGTCGACCAGAAGATCGCGTGCGACCCCATCGAGATCTTTCACGTCCCGGACGACGAGGACCCGCAGGCGATGAAGGAACGCATCATCTCGGAGCATGCCGGCGGGCAGGCCGCACGCCGCGACCTGTTCATCACGGCGCTCTCGAGGTGGCTCGCGACCGAACTGGGCGGGTAGCATGCGCGAGCATCGAGAGGTACGCCGGTGAACTCGGCCCGCGGCAACCTGATCTACACCGCCTTCGCGGCCGTCGTCTTCACGGTCATCCAGTACGTGGGCGGCGAGCGCGATGCGGTCGTGCTCGCCACCACCGGCCTGATGTTCTTCGTCTTCACCTTCGGCATGCTGCGCGTCATCAACCGCCTCATGCAGCCGCTGATCGAGCGCGCGGCGCGCAAGCGCCGGGCGAGGGTGGAGGCCGACCGCGGTCCCACCGAGGTGCCCCCGCGCACCGCGCGCCCGGACCACGTCCGCCGCCGCCGCGACCGCCGCCGCCGGCGCTAGGCACGGCGGGAACCTCCGCGCCCCGAGTGGTGTATCGGTAGGCAGGGGCGGCAAGGAGGTCATATGCAGCCGCGATTCCTATCGTCAGCGCTCGGCATGCTGGCCGTGGCGGCGCTCCTGGGCCTCGCGTGCTCGCCTGACGCCCCACCCGTCGCCGCCTCGACACCTGTGGTGCCGATCGCGTCCGCCGCCGAGGCGTCGTCGACCCCCGCGGCCACGCCCGATGCTCGCGGCGCGGCGCCCTCGGAGCCTGTGGGCGCACTTTTGCTCGATTGGGATAGCGGCGAGGCCACGCCACTGCACCCGACGACCCTCGAGGTCGTCCCCGGCTCGGTCGACATCGATGGGTGGGTCGCGTCTGTCTCGCCGGACGGGCGCTGGGTCATCACGCGCACCCAGCAGGTCATCACAGGTGCGCGCGTCATACCCGGTGACCTGGTTATCTACGAGCGCGCCACGTGGCGGGAGGCCGCACGCCTCGACCAGTTCGAGGGGTACCCGGGCCAGTGGGCGCCGGACTCCGATGCGTTCTACGCGTGGTTCGACCATTGCGGGAGCCCCGCCGCGGAGGGCGTCTGCCTGGGCGAATGGGATCGAGGCGTCGCGCGCGTCGGCCTCGATGGCCGCGTCGAGCGGCTGGCCACGTTCGACTTCTCGGCGACGACCAGGGCGATCGCGCCAGACGGCGCGTACGCGTACGCTCTGGCGCTCCGCACGGACATCTGCTGCGGCATCGGCGCCGAGAGCGACCCGTTTCTCGCGCGGATCGATCTCGCGACGGGCGAGGTGACGGCGGAACTGGCGTTGCCCGACCTCTACGTGGGTCAGCCACGCCACTGGCTCGGGGTCGAGGGGACGTACGCGCGGTACCACCCGGAGATCGCGATCTCGCCGGACGGCGAACGCCTCTACCTCGTCCACTCCGAGGAGGACGTGGTCACCGTCGTCGACCTCGCTCGCATGGCAGTCGAGGAGACTCGGTCGTTCGCCGAGCGACCGTCGGCGTTGGGGCGGTTCGGGTCGTGGCTGCGGTCGCAGTTCGTGAGCGTCGCGCACGCGAAGGGCGGGCCGGCCTACTACCGCCAGGCAGCGCTCACCGAGGACGGCCGCCACCTGCTGGTCTCGGGGACGACGGTCCGCGGCACTCCGGAGACGGTCGAGGCGGGCGAACCGTGGGAGTCCCGCCCCGCCGGCCTCACGGTGCTCGATCTCGAGACGCTGGAGGTGGTGTTCCGCGACCCGGACATCGCCACATTCGAGGTGAGCGCGGACGGCGGGCGCCTCATCGGGTACGGCTCGTGGCATCCCGCCGAACCGCCGGACGATCCGCGCGCGAGCAACCGCGCCCTCGGAGACGGCCTGCTCGTCCTCGACCTCGCGACATTCGAGGTAGCGCATCACCTCTGGCCGGGGGAGGCCCTCCGCGCCGCGTCGTTGAGCGCGGACGGCCGCTACGCCTACGCGCGGAGCGACGGCCCCGGCATGGACCAGTGGTACATCGACAACACGAACTGCACAGCCGACTGCGAGCGTGTCCGCGTCGTCGACCTCGCGACCGGCGCGGTGGTCACGGATCGCACGCTCGGCCGGGGCCACGGGCTTCACGTCCTCACGCCTCAGCGGCCGTAGCGGGCTATCCCTCCGCGCACGCCTCGCGGATGGCCCACGCCATCTCCTCCGTGCGTACCTGCACGACGTACGGGTCGTGGAGGCCGTTCGTGAGGTAGGCGACGGCGAGGCCGCGAGCCGGGTCGGCGTAGGAGATGGCGCACTGCTGTCCGCTGTGGCCGAACACGCCGGGTTCGTCGAACGGCGGGAAGATGCCGCCGACGAGGAAGCCGAGGCCGTACGAGGACGGCAGGCCGCTCGTGCGGTCCATGTCACTCGTGACGTGGGCGCGGGTCGCCTCGGCGACCGTCTCGCGCGAGAGCAGCCGCACGCCGTCGAGTTCGCCGCCGGCCGCGAGCAGCGCGTAGAAGCGCGCGAGCGCCGCCGCCGTCCCGATGCCGTTGGCCGCCGGCATCTGCGCCCGCAGCGTGGAGGGCGCCACGAAGCGACGCACGATGTCGCTCGTCCGCGCCTCGACGCCGTCCGGGTCCTGGAGCGTCACCTCGCTCATCGCCTGCGGCAGGAGCACGCCGTCCGGATCGTCCGTGCCGAGCGAGGCGTCCATGCCCAGCGGCCCGAAGATCTCGTCGCGGAAGAACTCGCGAGGCGTGCGGCCGTCCGTGCGGCGGATCACCTCGCCCAGCGCGAAGCCGTAGGTCACCGGGTGGTAGCCGGCGTCCGTGCCGGGCGCCCACGTCGCCTCGATGGAGGCGGTCTCAGCGGCGGCCGCGTCCCAGTCGTCGATGTGCGCCCAGTCGAAGGAGCGCGGGAGCACGGGGAACCCGCCCTGGTGCGTGAGCACGTGCCTGACGGTGCATGCGCCCTTACCGCCCTGCGCGAACTCCGGCCATATCGCCGCGATCGGGGCGTCGAGGTCCACCGCGCCGCGTTCGACGAGCATCAGCACCGCCACGGCGGTGACCGGCTTGGTCGCGGAGAACCAGAGCATGCGCTTCCCGGCCGCCTCACCGACCTGGACGTCGACCGCCAGCGCGCCGTCGCGGTACACGGCCACCTGCGCGCCGGTGTGCCAGCCGCGGTCGAGATGCTCGCGCGCCACGGCCTCGATGCGTGCGCGTCCCGCCTCGGTCAGTCCGCGCGCGGGGGTCATCGCGTCAGTCGTCGATCTTGAGGACGATCTTGCCGAAGTTGGCGTTGGACTCCATGAATGCGTGCGCCTCGGACGTCTGCTCCAGCGGGAACACACGGTCGACGATGGAGCGCACCGTGCCGTCAGCGAAGAGTGGCATGACGTGGCGGATGAACGACTGCACGAGCGTGGCCTTCTCCTCCAGCGGCCGCGCGCGCAGCAGCGTGCCACGCACCGAGGCGCGCTTCGCCGAGAGCGCGCCGATCGTCATCCGCTCCACCGTGCCGCCGCCCATGGAGCCCACGATGATCATGCGGCCCTTGAGGGCAAGCGAGGCGAGGTTCTGGTCCCAGTACGGAGCGCCGATCACGTCCAGGATGACGTCCACGCCCCGGCCGCCGGTCTGCTCCTCGATGACGCGCGCGAAGTCCGCCTCGCGGTAGTTGATGCCCACGTCCATGCCGAGGGCCGTCGCCTGGTCCAGTTTCTCCTGCGAGCCCGCAGTGCCGAAGACCTGGCACGACTGCGCCGCGGCCATCTGGATCGCCGCCGTGCCCACGCCGGAACCGGCCGCGTGGATCAGCACGGACTCGCCCATGGACAGGCCGCATTGCAGGAACAGCGCGTCGTACGCCGTCAGGAAGACCTCCGGCACGCCCGCCGCCTCCTCGAACGACAGGTTCGGCGGCACCGGCATCAGCATCCGCTCGTGGACGACGACCTTCGAGGCGTAGCCCATGCCGCCGAGGAGCGCCATGACGCGGTCGCCCGCGCGCCAGCCCGTGACGCGCTCGCCGACCGCCTCCACCACGCCCGCCATCTCCAGGCCGGGGATGTCGTTGCGCGTGCCGGACGGACCGTTGTAGCGACCGCGGCGCTGCATGAGGTCGGCGCGGTTGAGGGCGCTCGCCTTCACCGCCACCAGCACCTCGTCCGGCCCCGCGACGGGATCCGGCACGTCCTGCACGGCGAAGACCTCCGGGCCTCCCGGCGCGGTGATGACGGCTGCTCGCATGGGTCCTCCG
>JBBDIC010000076.1:5280-11608 GCA_040880625.1 Dehalococcoidia bacterium
GAAGACCTCCGGGCCTCCCGGCGCGGTGATGACGGCTGCTCGCATGGGTCCTCCGAACATGCACGGGCGTTCGAGACGGGCCGCCCGATGCTACACCGGCCGCCCTTCAATCCGCTCGCACCCCCACCCCGCCCTCCCCCGTGAAGGGGGAGGGGGTTCAGAGGGAGCCTCCCTCTCCCGTAGGGGCGCAGCGTGCTGCGCCCTCTCCCGCCCGGCGACGCCTTCCCTCGCCCGCCGGGGCCTTCGGCTCACCTCGGGAGGCTGTTAGCATCGCGGAGGCGTGCGGCCTGAGCGGACGTGGCCGGTAGCGGGAAGGCCCTCGACGAACCATGGCCGACGAGACCCCCCAGCAGACGACCGCACCCTCCGCGCTCCGCGCCGAGCGCCGCCTCTCCACTGCACAGGTGACCGCCACCGTCGAGGACGGCTGGCTGCCGTGGGAGAGCACGGACGACGTACCGCTGCTCGATGCCGTGTTCGGGCAGGAGCGCGCCGTGCGCTCCATCGAGTTCGCGCTGGGCATGGACGCGCGCGGGTACAACCTCTACGCCTCGGGGCCGGACGGCTTCGGCAAGTCGACGATCGTGGAGATGTTCCTCCGCCGCCGCGCGGGCGGACGCCCGTCGCCCCTGGACTGGGTGTACGTCCACAACTTCGAGGACCCCGACCGCCCGGCGGCGATCGCGCTGCCCTCCGGGACGGGACACGCGCTGGCCAACGCCGTGCGCCACGCTGTGGAGGCGGCGGCGCGCGAGATCGTGGCGGCGTTCCAGTCGGACTCGTACGCGCGGCTGCGCCAGGAACTGGTCGACGTGCTGGAGCGGCAGCGCGGCGAACTCCTCCAGCAACTCCAGGCCACGGCCGACGAACTCGGCTTCGCGCTCCAGATCGGCTCGGACGGCATCCAGTCCGCGCCGCTGATCGAGGGCGAACCCGCCACCGAGGAGAAGTTCAACGCGCTCTCGGACGAGGAGAAGGAGCGCCTGGGGGAGTCCCGCCGCACGCTGGAGAAGAAGGTGCAGGACGCGCTGCTCGCCCTCCGCGGCCGGGAGCGCACCGCGCAGGAGGCCGTCCAGAAACTAGATGCGGACACCGCCGCGTTCGCCGTGGGACACCTCTTCGAGGACCTCATGGCCCGCTACGGCAACGACCAGGACGTGCGCGAGTTCCTGGAGGCCGTGCGCGACGACCTGGCGGAGAAGCGCGACGAGTTCCGCCAGGAGCAGCAGCAGCAGGCGCCGCCGGGGATGCGGATGCCCGCGCAGGATCCGATGCGCCGCTACGAGGTCAACGTCTTCGTCGCGAACGACGCGCAGCAGGGCGCGCCCGTGGTGCTCGAGACGAACCCGACGTACTACAACCTCATGGGCCGCATCGAGTACCAGGGGACGATGGGCTCCGCCATCACGGACCACACGCTGATCCGCGCCGGGTCGGTCGCACGTGCGAACGGCGGCTACCTCGTCGTGCGCATCCGCGACCTGCTGACGAACCTCGCATCGCTGGAGGCGCTCAAGCGAGCGCTGTCCTCCGGCATGCTGACGGTGGAGAACCTCTCCGAGAACTACCAGTTGATCCCCACCACCGGCCTGCGCCCGGAGCCGATCCCGCTCGCCGTGAAGGTCGTCCTCGTCGGCGAGTCGATCCTCTACAGCCTGCTGTACCGCCACGACCCGGACTTCCGCGAACTCTTCCGCGTGAAGGCGGACTTCGAGACGGCCTTTCCGAGGACGCGTGAGAACACGAGCGGCCTCGCCTCGATCGTGCGCGCCGAGTGCGACCGGGCGGGCCTGCTCGCGTTCACCCGCGCGGCCGTCTGCCGGTTGGTGGAGCACTCCTCGCGCATGGTGGAGGATCAGCGCCGCCTCTCCGCCAACATGGCGGGGTTCCTGGACACGGTGCGCCAGGCGGACTACTGGGCGCGACAGGAGGGGACGGGCCAGGTCCACGAGCGCCACATCCTGCGGGCGCTGGAGGAGCGCGTCTACCGCTCGTCACTGATCGCGGACCGCCTCATGGACGCCATGGAGGACGGCACGATCCACGTGGAGACGGCGGGCGAGGCGACCGGCCAGATCAACGCGCTGTCCGTCTACGACCTGGGCGACATCGCCTTCGGCCGGCCGTCGCGCGTCACGTGCGTCACCTCGGCCGGCCGCGGCAACATCGTCATGGTGGAGCGCGAGAGCGAGATGGCGGGGCGCATCCACAACAAGGGCTTCCTCATCCTGCGCGGGTTCCTCGCCCACCGCTTCGGGCAGGACCGCGCCGCCTTCTTCCACGCCAGCCTCACGTTCGAGCAACTCTACGGGGACATCGACGGCGACTCCGCCTCCTCCACGGAGTTGTACGCGCTCCTCTCCTCGCTGGCGGAGGCGCCCATCGACCAGCGCGTCGCCGTCACCGGCTCGGTGGACCAACTCGGCAACGTGCAGCCGATCGGCGGCGCGGCGGCCAAGATCGAGGGGTTCTACGAGGTCTGCCGCCTGCGCGGACTGACGGGCGACCAGGGCGTCATGATCCCCCGCTCCAACATCGACAACGTCGTCCTGCGCCACGACGTCGCGCAGGCCATCGACGAAGGCCGCTTCCACGTGTGGGCCGTCGACACGATCGAGGAGGGCATCGAGATCCTCACGGGCATCCCGGCCGGCGAGGCGCGGAACGGCGACGGCCACTTCCCGGAGGGCACGATCTACCGACGCGTGGAGGACCGCCTCGCACAGTTCGCCACGCTCATCGAGCGCCGCCCGGGAGCGGCGAGCGCCGAGGGCCACGTGCCGATGCCGCGGCAGGGGCCCTACCCGACGCCGCCGGGCATCCCGCCCAGTCCCCCGCCCGAGCCGCCCATCATCGTCTAGCGCTGCCGACCGATGACCACGGAACCGCAACCCGCCGGCCCCGAGGAACCGCCCGTCCTGCCGCTGACGGAGCCACTCCACGCGTCCTCGGGGGAGGCGCGCCCGGTGCTGACGGTGGACATGGACGGCGTCTTCTGCCGCCCCTTCTTCGGCTGGAACGCCGGCATCCACCGCACCTTCCTCGACCCCACGGCGGACGCGCCCGGCGCCACCGTCCCGCCGAGGTGGCTCGCGACGCCGCTGGACCACGTGCGCTTCAACCCGCGCCGGCCGCTCCCCGGCGCCCGCGACGCCCTTCGCCGCCTGCACGAGGTACGCCGCCTGGTGGTGGTCACGGGCCGCCGCACGTACCCGTACTGGTGGCTCAACCGTCACGGATTCCTGGACCTCTTCGAGCGCGTGATGGTGAACGAAGGCCGCATGAGCAGTCCGCACTACAAGGTGGAGGCGCTCGCCGTCCTCGACGCGGCGGAGCACGTCGACGACGACCCGCGCACGGCGCAGTTGCTCGCGCAGCGGACGAGCGCTCGCGTGTTCCTCCGCGAGTGGCCGCGCAGCGCCGGCGTCCTACTCGACCCGCGCGTGGAGCGCGTGCGCGACTTGCACCACCTCGCGGACGTCCTCGGCGCGCCGCCGGCGCCGTCTCGCGAGGGCGAGACGCCCCGCCGCTAGACCGACTCTCACGTGCGGGATAGGTTTGGCGTCACGTGAGCACGCGCACCCCCGATCCCCCGCCCCAGCCTGGTGCCTCCGCGCGCGCCGCGGCCCTCGATGAAGGCCCGCCGGGCGGCGGCAGCGGGCGTCACGGCACGTTCGCATCGCTGCGGTACCGCGACTACCGGCTGCTGTGGTTCGGCCAGGCCAGCCACGCCGCGGCGCTCTGGATGGAACAGATCGCGCGCCCGTGGCTGGTGCTGAACATCACCAACGAGAGCGCGGCCCACGTCGGCGGCGTCGTGGCGATGCGCACGCTGCCGCAGATGTTCTTCGGCGTCTGGGCCGGCGTGCTCGCGGACCAGTTCGACCGCAAGACGATCCTGCTCGCGACCAAGGTGGGCGTGCTCACACTCAACGTGGTGTTCGTGACGCTGCTGGTCACCGGCCTGATGGAACTCTGGATGATCTACGTCGCCTCGTTCATCCGCGGCTCGTTCATGGCCTTCGACCAGCCGGCGCGCCAGTCGATGATCGCCAGCATCGTGCCGCGCGAGATCCTGACGAACGCGGTGGCGCTGATGTCGTCCACGCAGAACGTCATGCGCATGGTCGGCGTGCTCGCCTCGGGCGCCGTGATCGCCACCCTGGGCATCGAGGGCGCGTTCATCGCGGTCACGGTCGTCTACACCGGCGCGGTGGTGTCCACCGCGCTCCTGCGCGTGCCCACGAACCGGATCGCAGGTTCCACCATGTCGTTCGGCGGCATGACGGAGAGCCTGAAGGAGGGGCTCCGGTACGCGATCGGCGTGCCGGTGATCCGCAGTGTCCTGCTTATGTCGCTGTTGTTCTTCGTCTTCGGCCAGTCTTACCTGCAGGTCTTTGCACCGCTGTTCGCCCGCACGACGTTGGACATCGGCGCCATCGGCTTCTCGCTGCTCATCGCCACCAGCACCATCGGCGCGCTCACGGGGACGATGTTCATCGCGTCCCGGTATCCCAAGCGCCTGGGCCTGATCCTCCCGGTCTCGGTGACGCTCATGGGCGTCGCGCTCGTCGTGTTCTCGCTGACCACCTACCTGCCCGGCGCCCTCGGCCTGGTCGTGCCGTTCCTCGTGATCCCGTTCGTCGGGGCGATGCAGACGGTGTACTTCTCGCTCTCCAACGCCGCGATGCTGGCCGCGGCGCCCGAGCACATGCGCGGCCGCGTGGTCAGCCTGCTCTCCCTCGACCGCGCGTTCGTGTCGGCGGGCGCGTCGCTGGGCGGGCTGCTGGCGGCGGCACAGGGCGTGCAGGTCGCGCAGATCGTCTACGGCGCAACCCTCGCCATCCTCGGGCTGGTCGTGCTGATGACGGCGAAGAACCTCCGCGCCTACGTCGCCGACTGACGCGCGGTACCATCGAGACATGGTCCGCATCCCCGTCCCCACGCTCCTTTCGAGGTGGTCGCCGCCATCGAGGTGGAACCGCCGTCGGGCCGCCCTCAGCGGCATGCTCGCGCTCGCCGTGGCGTGGGCGTTCGCCTGGGGCGCACACGAGCACGCTGCCCCCGTGCTCGCCACGGACCTCTCCGCCGCCGCCGTGGACCAGCGCTACACCATCGACGCCTCGACGGGCTCGCTCGACCTCGCGGGCATCGAGGCGCGTCCGGGTAGCGTCGTGGAGTTCGTGCTGGCCGGGTCGGCGGGGTCGCCGCACGCGTTCGTGCTGACGGGCGCGGCCCCCGGCTCGGAGATGGACCAGTCCGTGGGCGCGGACGGCGACACGGTCATCCGCCTGCGCGTCCCGCAGGACGGCGCCCTCGCCTTCCTCTGCGCCATCCCCGGCCACGAGGGCCTGCACGGCAACCTGATCGTCGGCCCCGCCGGATGACCGCGGGCGACGGCGCACAACGGCCCGAGGCCCCTCGATTCCCCGCGAACTTCTTTCGCCGCGAGGACATGTCCGCGGACCGCTTCTTCTACGACGTGCCCCGCTTCGTCACCCACATCGACGACGCGACCATCGAGGCCCTCACGGCGTTCTACCGCGAGACGATCCCGCCGGACGCGCGCATCCTGGACCTCATGTCCTCGTGGGTGTCGCACCTGCCACCGGACCGCTCCTACGCCCGCGTCGCCGGGCTCGGCATGAACGCCGAGGAACTGAAGGGCAACGAGCAACTGAGCGACTGGGCCGTCCACGACCTGAACACGGACGCCACGCTGCCCTACGACGACGCCTCGTTCGATGTCGCGCTATGCGCCGTGTCGGTGCAGTACCTCACGCAACCCGTCGAGGTCTTCCGTGACGTGGGCCGCGTGCTCGCGCCGGGCGGCGTCTTCCTCGTGGCGTTCTCCCACCGCATGTTCCCCACGAAGGCCGTGGAGGTCTGGCGCAGCCTCGGCCGCGACGACCGGGTGCGACTCATCGCCTCGTACTTCGGCCTCGCCGGGAACTTCGGCGACCCGGTCTTCCTCGACCGCTCGCCCCCCGACGCCGACCCGCTCTGGGTCGTCCTCGCCCAACGCTCCGAGGGCTGACCGGCCCGGCCTCTCCCCCCCACCAGCGACAACCCTCGGAAGCACACGGCAGACCAAGGTGATCCGCACCCAGCGAGAACCACCGGAAGCACACCGCGGACCGGGGTGATCCGCGCCCAGCAACACGGCCCCGGTAGCACACGGCAGATCGAGGACGATCCGCCCCGGGCGACACCCCGGGCGACACCCCGGGCGACACCCCGGACGACACCCCGGACGACGAACAACTCGCCGCCGAAAATTTCCTGCCCCAACGCGCCGGAAGGGCAACTCCACAAGGCGCGCTTGCGT
>JBBDIC010000076.1:11708-13363 GCA_040880625.1 Dehalococcoidia bacterium
TTGCGTTCTAATACACCGAAGCGAGCAAACCAGGGCCCGGTCCTCGCTCCACCCATGGGTTCCGGACGTCGCATCCGCGGCGCGCCGGGTAGTCAAAGGACACATCCTTGGCTGCTACGAAAAAGCCTGCGAAGCCTGCTGCCAAGCCGGCCGCGAAGCCCTCTGCCAAGCCCGCCACGAAGAAGAAGTAACACTCTTCCTCGGCGCGAGCCGACAGATCGAAAGACCCCCGGGACGCCGGGGGTCTTTCATTGCTCCGGAGGATCGAGGCGCGCCGTCAGTCCTCCCCCTCGTCCTCGATGTCCGCGCCCAGCCGGCGCAGCAGCGCGCGGCAGTCCTCCGGGGCGCCGGCGACGTAGGGCGGCACGGAGATCTCCTGCGGCGACAGGTCCAGCGGGCGCCCGTCCACCTGCATCAACAACCCGCCCACGCCCATCAGCACCGCCGCCCCGCCGGCCACGTCCCACACCGACCGAGGTCCGGTGGAGAAGTAGAGGTCCGCGTCCTGCGTGGCGGCGTGGACCAGTTTCAGCACGGCGGAGCCCAGCGGGTACGCCTCGTACGGCAGCGCGTGCTGGATGCGTCGGCGCTCGTAGTCGTGGCGCGAGACCACCACGCGCCGCACATCGCCGTCGTTCGGCAGCGCCGGGAGCGGGACGCCGTCGCGGCGGGCCTCGCGGCGGTCGCCCAGCGCGATGCCGGAGTACACCTCGCCCTGCACCGGCAGCCCGACCCCGCCGAGGACGAGCGTGTCATCGAGGAAGAGCCCCACGGACACGCCGAACTCCGGCAGTCCGCGCAGGAACTCGCGCGTGCCGTCCAGCGGGTCCACGACCCACGTCGGCTCGCCGTGGACGACGCGCTTCTCGGCGTCCGACTCCTCCGAGATCCAGTGCGAACCCGGGATCAGCGGTAGCAGGCGCTTCTTCAGCACATCGTCCGCGGCGTAGTCCGCCTCGGTGACGGGGCCCTCGCCGGGTTTGTGGCCCACGCGCACTGTCGCCTGGCGCATCACGTCCCGGATCGCCTCCGCCGCCTCGCTCACTGCGGCCTCGAGGCCGTCGCGCACGGCATCGATGTCGATCGCTCCGCCCGGCGGCGGGGGCGTCACGGCACGCCCACGACGACGGCGGCGGTGCGCCTCACAGGCTGGCCCCGCCGTCCACGATCACGGTCTGGCCGGTGACGAAGGTGTTGAGTTGGATGAACGCCAGGATCGCGTCGGCGCAGGTCTCCGGCGTCGCGACGGCCTTGAGCGGGGTGCGCTCGGCGGCCGCTTCCTTGGCGCGGTCGTAGCGCTCTCCCATCCCGCCTCGCAGCCAGCGCGTGTCGATGAAGCCCGGGGCGATGCAGTTCACGCGGATCTCCGGCCCCAGCACCCGCCCCAGCGACTTCGTCATGTTGATGATCGCGGCCTTCGAGGCGGCATACGGGATCGATGACCCCACGCCACGCACCCCGGCGATCGAGGCGACGTTCACCACGGCGCCCTCGCCGGCCTTCTGCATGTGCGGCGCGGCGGCGCGGGTGCAGTTGAACGTGCCCTTCACGTTCACGCTCCACGTGTCGTCCCAGACCTCGTCCGTCACCAGGTCCATGCGCTCGTGCGGGATGAAGTGCGTCATGCCGGCGTTGTTCACCAGGATGTGCAGCGC
>JBBDIC010000076.1:13463-17572 GCA_040880625.1 Dehalococcoidia bacterium
CGGCCCCGCGGGCGGCCGGGCCGATGCCCGATGCTACACTCGCAGCCCATCGAAGGGTCACGCGGATGACGACGACCTCCGGCGCCGCCCGCCCAGCCCGCGGGCCAGAGCGCCGCCCGCCGTACGAGGCGCTCGCCCGCGACCTTCGTGCCGCCCTCGGCGAAGCGCACGTCCTCGACGCTCCGGAAGACCTCGTGGGGTTCGAGTACGACGCCACCATCGAGCGCGCGCGGCCGGACGTGGTGGTGTTCCCTCGGACGACCGCGGAGGTCGCCGCCGCCGTCCGCATCGCGAACCAGCACGAGGTCCCCATCGTCCCGCGCGGCTCCGGCACCGGCCTCTCCGGCGGCGCCGTCCCGGTGCGCGGCGGGATGCTGGTGGTCCTGACGCGCATGAACTCGATCGTGGAGGTAAGCCCGGACGACCGTGTGGCCGTGGTGCAGCCGGGGGTTATCAACCTGCACCTGCAGGAGGCGCTCGCGCCGCACGGCCTCACCTATGCGCCCGACCCGTCCTCGCAGCGCGTCTGCACCATCGGCGGAAACGTGGCGAACAACTCCGGCGGCCCGCACACGCTGGCCCACGGCTCCACCGTGAACCACGTCCTGGCGCTGGAGGTCGTGCTCCCGGACGGCCGCGTCGCCCGCTTCGGCAGCCGCGTCCCGGACGCGCTGGGCATCGACCTGCGTGGCCTCCTCGTGGGGTCGGAGGGCACCCTGGGCATCGTCACGGAGGCGACGCTCCGGCTGGTGCGCATGCCGCCGGCTGTGCGCACGCTGCTGGCGATCTTCGAGAGCGTGGAGGCGGCCTCGCATGCCGTCTCGGACGTGATCCGCCGCGGCATCATCCCGGTGGCGATGGAGATGCTGGACCGCGAGATCATCCGCATAGTCGAACCTCGCATCCACGCCGGCTACCCCCTCGACGCCGGCGCCGTGCTGCTGATCGAGGTCGAGGGCGTCCCGGAGGGAGTCGCGCTGGACGCGCAGATCGTCGAGGACGCCTGCCGCCACGCCGGCGCGCGCGAGGTGCGCTCCGCCTCGGAAGCGGCGGAGCGCGAGCGGCTGTGGGAGGGGCGGAAGGCCGCGATCGGCGCCATCGGCGGGGCGGCGCCGGCGTTCTACCTCCTCGATGGCGTGGTGCCGCGCACGCGGCTGCCGGAGGTCATGGCGCGCGTCATGGCGCTGTCGGCGGAGCACGGCTTCCGCTGCGCCAACGTCTTCCACGCCGGCGACGGCAACCTCCATCCCAACATCATGTTCGACCCCGCCGAGGAGCACGCGACCGACCGTGTCCTGGCGCTGGGCGAGGCGATCATGCGCGTCTGCGTGGAGGCCGGCGGCTCCATCACCGGCGAGCACGGCGTGGGCCTGGAGAAGCGCTCCTACATGGACTGGGTGTTCACCCCGGCCGACCTGGCGGCGATGCACGTGGTGCGCGACGCCTTTGGCGGCCGCGAGCGTTTCAACCCCTGCAAGGTGCTCCCCGGCGGCCACGGCTGCGCCTCCGGGCACGCCGCGGAGGTCGTGCGGCACCTCGCGGGCGGCGTGTACGTGTGACGGCGATGACCAGCCCGCCCACGCCCTCCATCGAACCGCTCCGGCACGCACTCCCGGCGGACACCGAGCGCGGCCCGCACCACTACGCCATCGACGGCGCGGAACCGGTGGCCGGCTTCGCGCCGAACGACCGCGCGGAGGTGGCGCTCCTCCTGCGGACCGCGACCGCTCTGGGCCTGGCCGTGGCGCCGCAGGCCGGCCGCACCGCCCTCCGCGCCGGCCGCCCGCTGGAGGCGTACCACGTCGCGCTGGACCTCCGCGGCCTGCACCGCATCGTCGAGTACGTTCCCGACGACCTGACCGTCACGGTCGAGGCCGGCATGAGCCTGCGCGCGTTGCAGGACGAACTCGCGGAGCACGGCCAGTACCTCCCCGTCGACCCCGCCCCGGACGACCACGTCACCGTGGGCGGCCTGCTGGCGACCGCCCGCTCCGGCGCGTGGCGCGGCCATCTCCCGGGCGCGCGCGACCTCGTCCTGGGCATCGAGGCGGTGCTGCCCTCCGGCGACCGCATCAAGTCTGGCGGGCGCGTGGTGAAGAACGTCACGGGCTACGACCTCCACCGCATGCACACGGGCGCGCTCGGCGCGTTCGGCGTGATCGTGGAGGCATCGTTCAAGGTCGCCCCGCGTCCCGCCGCAACGGCCACGCTCGCGGCGTCCGAGGGCCACCTCGATGCCGCGTGCGCCCTCGCGCGCCGCGCGTGGGACGCGGCGCTGCCCGTGCGCGCGATCACGGTGCTCACGAGCGAGACCGCCCGCCGCCTGGACGTCTCGTCCGCGCCGACGGTGATCGTCGAACTCGCCGGATCGCGCGCCGCCGTCGAGCGCTCCACGGCGGACCTCGCCGCCATCGGCCCGTTCACGGACGCCTCACCGGCCGCGTGGCCGCATCTGCGCCGCCTCCAGGGCGACCCCCACGCCACCGTGCTCCGCGCCGGCGTGCCGCCCTCCGCGCTCACGGCGATGCTCGATGCCACGCGTGGCCTCGACGTGCTGGCGTGGGCGAACGTGGCCTCCGGCGCCGTCGTGATGCACGGCCGCGACCTCGACGCTGCAGCCGTCCGAGGGCTGCGCGCGGCCGCCGAGGCGCGCGGCGGCTTCCTGCAGGTCGAGGGCGCTCCCGCCGCCCTCCGTCGCGAAGTAGATCCGGGAGGGCCGGGCGACCTGGCGCTGGTGACGGCGCTCCGCGACCGCTTCGACCCCACGCGCACCCTGAACCGCGGCCGCTGGGGAGCGGGCCTGTGACCACCTTCCAGTTCACCGGCCCCGACACGCCGACCGCGGAGGACCTGGCGAACTGCATCCACTGCGGCTTCTGCCTGCCGGCCTGCCCCACCTACATCGCCACCGGCCACGAACTCGAGTCGCCTCGCGGGCGGCTGCACCTCATCAGCGCCATCCGCGACGGCCGCATCGAGGCGACGGACCGCACGCTGGGGCACCTGGACCAGTGTCTCCAGTGCCGCGCCTGCGAGACGGCCTGCCCGTCTGCCGTCCCCTACGGCCGCATCATGGAGGATGCCCGCGCCGCCCTGATGGCGAACCCGGCACCGAAGCAGCCGCCGCGCTGGCGCTGGCGTGCGTTCGCGCTGCGGCACGTGCTGGCGCACCCCGGCTGCCTCCGCGTCGCGCTCGCCCTCGGACGGCTGTACGCGCGTTCCGGCGCGCAGGCGCTTGTCCGAGGGCCGCTGGGACGCCTCCTGCCGGAGCGCCTCCGCGTGATGGAGTCGTCGATGCCCTCGCTCACGGCCGCGCCGTTCCGCACGACGGGCGTCCTTGCGCGCCCCGCACAGCCGCGCGCCCGCGTCGCGATGCTGCTTGGCTGCATCCACGGCGAGATGTACCCGCGCATGCACGAGGCGACCGTGACCGCGCTCGAACACGTCGGCTGCGAGGTCGTCGCGCCGGCGGCCCAGGTCTGCTGCGGCGCGCTCCACACCCACGCCGGCGACGCCGAGACCGCGCGCGCCCTCGCCCGCCGCAACATCGCCGCGTTCGAGGCGGCCGAGGTGGACGCCGTCATCGTGAACGCGGCCGGATGCGGCGCGGCGATGAAGGAGTACGACCGCCTCCTGCGCCACGACCCGGCGTGGGCCGCGCGCGCGGAGCGCTTCTCGTCGACGGTGCGCGACGCCCTCGAGTACGTCGCCGGGCAGGACTTCGCGCGCGGCCTCGGGCCGGTCGAGCGCGGGGTGACGCTCCAGGACGCGTGCCACCTCGCTCACGCCCAGAAGATCCGCGAGGCCCCTCGCGCGATCCTGCGCGCGATCCCCGGCGTCGCGCTGCGCGAGATGGCGAACCCGGACCGCTGCTGCGGCTCCGCCGGCATCTACTCCGTGGTGCAGCCGGAGATGTCCGCGCAGGTCCTCGACGCAAAGATGGGCACGATCGCCGCCACCGGGGCGGACACGGTATGCACCGCCAACCCCGGTTGCACCCTCCAGATCGAGGCCGGCGCCCGCCGCCACGGCGTCGACGCGGAGGTGCGCCACGTCATCGAGATCCTCGCCGAGTCGATCGAGGCCGGGCGGGCGAAGGGCGCCTAGGG
>JBBDIC010000076.1:17672-24885 GCA_040880625.1 Dehalococcoidia bacterium
TCATCGAGATCCTCGCCGAGTCGATCGAGGCCGGGCGGGCGAAGGGCGCCTAGGGAACTCCGCGGCCCCCACCCCGCAACGGCTCAGCCCGCCCGCCCCGCAGAGGGCGCCCGCGGCCCCTCCCACTGGCGGGAGAGCACACCGGCGTTGAAGTCGTAGGCATCGAACTCGTAGCCGGCCACGTCTCCGGACATCGAGGCGTACTCCAGGGGCGCGCTGATCGGGAGCATCGCAGGCACGTCGTCCAGCAACAGGCGCTGCGCCTCGCGTGAGCGGCGCGTGCGGAGGACGGGGTCGATCTCGGACAGCGTCTCGCGCACGGCGGCGTCGTACACGGGGTTCGAGTAGCCCCAGGGCGAACGCTGCCCGTCGAGGCCGCCGGTGGTGTGCAGCCGCAGGCCGATGTCCGGCGTGGTGAGGCGGTCCAGTTCGAAGAACGCTGCCTCGAAGTCGCCGGCGAGGAACGCCGCCTGGAACTCCGCTTGCGGGCGCGCCACCAGCCGAGGCGTGAACCCGGCCGCCGCCAGTTGGTCGGCCACGGCGCGCGCGGACGGCAGCATCTGCGCCGTGTCGGCGTGGGCGATGCGCACCGCCAGGCCGTCCTGCCCGGCGGCCCGCAGCAGCGCTAGCGCCCCCTGCGCGTTGTGCTGGTACAGCGGGTGCGACTCCAACTCCGCACGCGGCAGCGCATCCCCGCCGAAGGCCGGCCCCACCGGCCCGCTCACGACACCGCCGTCCAGAGCGCTCAGCCCCGCACGGTCGAGCGCCAGCGACAGCGCGCGCCGCACTCGTGTGTCCCGGAATGCCTCCACCGTGGCCTGCGACGCCTGGTCGCGCGGCGCCAGGAGCGACAGCGCCAGCCCGCGCATCCGCTGGCGCGGACGCGACGCCTCGATGCGGGCGGTGCGCGCCGACGCTGCCTGCCGGCTCTGGGCGTCCGGGTGCTCGCGCACGTCCAGGCCGCCCTGCGCGAACTCGGAGTCCAGGTCGGCGGGCTGGTCCAGCGTGCGCACGCGCAGGTTGCTCAGGCGCGGCCGCGCGGCGTCCTCCAGCAGCGGGTTCACGCCGAACACCAGGTCCGTCTCCTCGCGGCGCAGCGGCATGAACGGGCCGCTGCCCAGCGACGCGTCCACCGAGGTGTACCGCCCGCGCCCCCGGATCGCCGCGTCCGGCCGCGCGAGGAACTCGAACAGCAGGCTGAACGGCGCGCGCAGGCGCAGCACCAGGTCTGTGTCGCTGGACGCCTCGGCGGACTCGATCACGTCCGTGAAGAGGAACACGCCGTCGCCGCGTCGATGCGACACCTCGGCCACCACGTCGTGCGCGGTCAGCGGGTTCGCGACGCCGTCCGCGTTCGGATGGAAGTGGACGCGGTCGCGCAGGGTGATGCGCACTGTGAGCGGCTCCGGCAACTCCACCTCGCGCGCCAGGTCGCCATAGACGGAGGCGTTCCGCGGATCGAAGCCCACCAGCCGCGAGTACGTCACGAACCGCCCCACGCGCCCGAGGCCCCCCGTGGCCGCGGCCTCCTCGGCGGTCGCGCCCAGCGTGAGGGTCATCGGCGGGCGTGGCGAGGCGGGCGCGGTGGCCTCCGGCGTGGGCGCAGCCCAGGTGCGGACGCGGATGCGCCCGCTGGGGTCCGCCGCCGGGCCGGTCGGCTCGTCCTCCCCGGTACAGCCGAGCAGGACCGCCCCCACGAGGCCGGCGCCCAGGCCCAGCGCGCGACGGCGGCTGTACCGCGCCGTCATGGGCGCGCGACACCCGGTGGCGTCCGGGCGAGATCGCCCCGGTGGTGCTGGCGCGGACCCCTCATCGCCTTCGCTCCCACCCTCGACGCTCGACCGCCGATGACTGTACCAGCGGCGTGCCCTTGCGGGCGTCCCGCGCTCCCAACGTCCCTCGCGGCTACGATCCGCGGATGACCACACCACTCGGCCCGCCCTCGGACGGCCCGCCCGTGCGCCCGCGCCGCGAGCGGCCCCGCGACGACGCGCTGGCCGGCCCGGCGGACTCCACGCGCCCGGCGAACCCGTGGCCGCGGCTGTTCGCGTTTGCGTTCGGCGTGGTCGCGCTCGTGGCGCTCACCGGGCTCTGCGTCGCGTCGTTCGCCGGATCGCCGAACCGCGAGATCCGGGTGCGCAACACGGAGTTCCAACTGGACCTGCCGAAGTTCCTCGCGGTGCCGTCCTTCGGGCACGACGCGGAGGGCTTCACGTACGGCGCGTTCCTCGCGGTCCCCTTCAGCGGCGACTCGCGCGCGTTCCTCTCACGCGACCCCGCGACCGGGTGCAACCTGCGCTGGAACGCCACCGAGGACGCCGGATCGAGCAGCGACGTACCGCTGGGCGCATTCGTCGACCCGTGCTCGGACGCGCGCTACGCCTTCGATGGCCGCGCGCTCCACGAGGGGGCGGCGAGCGACCTCCATCGCCTGGACGTGCGCCGCGAGAGCACGAGTTATGTCGTCGAGTTCAAGGAGGTCACGCTCGGCGCGTGTCGTGGCGCGGAGCAGGTCGCCTGCTCGCCGCCCGGCGCCGAGGTGACCCGTCGCATCCCCTCGGGCGCGCTGGCGGAGGACTTCCCCCGCTAGCGCCGCCTCGATGGGCAGCGGCTACTGGATGCCCTCTACCAGATACCCAGCGCCATCTTGATCTCCTCGGACGCCATCGTCCGCGGATCCCACGGCGGGCTCCACACCAGGTTGACCTCGACGTCCTCGACGCCGTCCACCTGGTTCAACTTGTGGAAGATCATGCCCTGCAGCATCGGGCCCACGGGACACGCCGGCGAGGTGAGCGTCATATCCACGCTCACCATCCCGTCCTCGTCCATCTCCACGCGGTAGACCAGTCCCAGGTCCACGATGCTCATGTGCAACTCGGGATCCTCGACGCCGCGCAGGGTCTCGCGCAGTTCCTCGTCGGTGGGCCGGGTCGTCGTCTCGGTGTCAGTCATCTGAGTCGTTCCTCTCGTCGGTGGTCACGGCGGCGGCGCCGCCGCCCTCCAGGGCCTGCTCCAGCGTCTTCCACGCCAGCGAGGCGCACTTCACGCGCGCGGCGAACTTCGCCACGCCGCGCAGGGCGTCGATGTCGTCGAAGCCCTCGACGTCCTGTGCCTCGCCGGTGGTCATCATGCGCCGGAACGCGTCTGCGCCCTCGCGGGCGGCGTCCACGCTGCGGCCCTTCACGTACTCGGTCATCATGCTCGCGGAGGCCTGCGAGATGGAACAGCCCATCCCGTTGAAGCCGATGTCCTGGATGCGCCCGTCCTCCAGCAGCACCTCCACCGTCACGGTGTCGCCGCAGAGCGGGTTCGCGCCCTCCGCGGAGCACGAGGGGACGGGCAGCGCCGCGCGGTTCTTGGGCGCGCGGTAGTGGTCCAGGATGATCTCCCGGTACAACTCGTCCAGCAGGCCGGACTCGTTCGTCTTGAGCGCGTCCTGGTTGATCGGGTCCTGAGTCATCCCGCGACTCCAAAGAACTTCGAGACCTCCTCCAGGGCGACCGCCAGCCGGTCGACCTCGGAGGTCGTGTTGTAGAGGTAGAACGAGGCGCGCGCCGTCGCGGGGACGGTGAGCGCCGCCATCACGGGCTGCGCGCAATGGTGGCCGGTGCGCACGGCCACACCGTGCGTGTCCAGCACCTGCCCCACGTCGTGAGGATGCACGCCCTCGAGTTCGAACGAGATCACGCCGCCTCGGTCCTCCGCGCGCGGCGGCCCGAAGATCGAGACGCCGGGTACGTCGCCCAGGCGGCGCAGCGCGTAGTCCGTCAGTTCCAACTCGTGCGCGCGGATGGCGTCCATGCCCAGGGCGTCCAGGTAGTCCACCGCCGCGCCGAAGGCGATCGCACCGGCGATGTTGGGCGTGCCCGCCTCGAACTTCGCGGGGACATCCGCCCAGGTGGACTGGTCCATGGTGACGGTGAGGATCATGTCGCCGCCGCCCAGGAACGGGTCCATGGCGTCCAGCAGGTCGTAGCGCCCCCACAGCACGCCCATGCCCGTGGGCCCCAGCATCTTGTGCGCCGAGAACGCGAGGAAGTCCACGCCCAGCGCCTGCACGTCCACGGCCAGGTGCGGCACGGACTGCGCGCCGTCCACCAGCACCGCGGCCCCGTGCTGCTTTGCCAGCGGCACGATCTGCTCCAGCGGCACGATGCTGCCGAGGGCGTTCGACATGGCCGTGATGGCCAGCAACTTCGTCTTCGGCCCGATGATCTTCAGCGCCTCGTCCAGGTCGAGCGTGCCGTCCGGCAGCATCGGGATGTAACGCAGCACGATCCCGCGCTCGTCGCGCAGCATCTGCCACGGGACGATGTTCGAGTGGTGCTCGATCTCGCTCACCACCACCTCGTCGCCCGCCTGGAGGAACTTCCGCGCCCACGCGTGCGCCACGAGGTTGATCGACTCGGTGGTGTTGCGCGTGAACACGATCTCCTCGGCGCGCGGGGCGTTGATGAAGCGCGCGATCTTCGCGCGCGCCGCCTCGTGCATCTCGGTCGCCTCCACGGACAGCGTGTGGACGCCGCGGTGGATGTTGGCGTTGTGGTCCCGGTAGAAGCGCGTGATCTCCGCCAGCACCTGCACCGGCTTCTGGCTGGTGGCGGCGTTGTCCAGGTACACCAGCGTCCGGCCGGGGTGGATCTCCCGCTTCAGGATCGGGAAGTCGCGCCGGATCCGTTCGATGTCGAACGGGACGTGTTCCGTCCGCCGGCCCGATTGGTGGTTGGGCGTCGTGAGTGTCACGTCAGCCCTCGCTCTCCGTGGCGGCCTCGGTGTCGCACTCCACCAGCAGGTCGTCGCCCTGGACGACCACGCGGTAGGCGGAGACGCTGCGCACCGCCGGCAGCGTCAGCACGCGGCCCGTCTTTGCGTCGAACGCCGCACCGTGCCGAGGGCAGATGATGCGTCCGCGCTGCAGGCGCCCTTCGCCCAGCGGCCCGCCGTCGTGCGTACAGAGGTTGTCGATCGCGTAAAACTCGCCCTCGATGTTGCTCAGCGCGAGCGACCGGCCGTCGCACTCCACGACCCGCACCTGCCCCTCCGGCACGTCCGAGGTCGCAGCGACACGTTCGTTGCTCACGTCTGTCCTTCTATCCGTCACGGGGTGTTCGACGCCTACAGGCTGGCCGTGGCCAACTTCTGCTCGACCTCGGCGGCCACTTCGTCCGCGAGCGTCTCGTCGCCGATCTCGCTCAGGACGGACTGGAAGAACCCCGCCACGAGCAACTTCAGCGCCTGCCGGCGGTCCAGGCCGCGCGACTGCAGGTAGAACATCGCCTCCTGGTCCACCGGGCCTACCGTGGCGGCGTGGCCGCAACGGATCACCTCGTTGGTGAGGATCTCCAGGACGGGGTCCGAGTCTGCCTTCGCGTGCCGGGAGAGCAGCAGGTTGCGGTTCTCCTGCTCCGCCGCCGCGCCGGACGCGGTCTCCTCGACGCGCGTCACGCCGTAGTAGATGGCGCGCGATGAGCCGGCCAGCGCCGTCTTGATCTCGACATCCGAGACCGTCTTGGGGCCGATGTGGTCCTGCAGCGTCACGAAGTCGAAGTGCTGGTCCGCGTCCCCGAGGGCGACCCCACGGAAGCGCGTGGACGAGCCTTCGCCCTCCAGGATGCCCTCAAGCGTCTGCTTCACCAGCGCCCCGCCGATGGCGAGCGTCGAGACGTGTACGGTCGCGCCGCGGTCGGTGCGGGCGCGCACGGTGGTGAACTCGCGCGTCGCGGCACCCCAGTCCACGTCGAAGACGACGCGCACGTGAGCGTCTGGCCCGGCGAAGATCTCCACCACGCCGGCCGCCAGGATGTCCGCCTCGCCTGAGAGCGAGCGCACCACCACGGTGACCTCGCTCGCGGCCTCCGCCACCACCAGCAAGCGCGGGTAGACCGCACCAGCCGACGCGACGAGGCCGACCGAGACGGGCGCCTCGAACGCCTGCCCGCGAGGCGCATGCACCAGCACGCCGCCGGTCCACTGCGCCGCGTTGGCAGCGATGAACTTGCCCTCTGTGGCCGGGATCAGCGAACCGAGGTGCTGTTGCACCAGGCCGGCCAGCCGGTCGTCCGTGACGGCCTCCGCGATCGTGCCGGCGTAGCCGCCGGCGGGCGCGGCGCCCTGCACGGCCGGCAGGAACGAGGCCTCCGGCGGGTACGCCTCGATGTTCAGGTCCGTCACGTCCGTGTACTTCCACGGGCGCGATTGCGGCGTCGGCATCGGCAGCGCCTCGAAGGCGCGCGCGGCGTCCTGGCGCTTCTCCGCGAGCCACGCGGGCTCGCCTCGACCGGTCGAGGCGGCCGCGACCTGGCCGGCGCTGTAGGCGCCGGCGGGTGTCGTCGTGACGTCCGCCATTACCCCACCGATCCTTCCATCTGGAGTTCGATGAGCCGGTTCAACTCGATCGCGTACTCCATGGGGAGTTCCTTCACGATCGGCTCCACGAACCCGTTCACCACCATCTTCGCCGCCGACTCCTCGTCGATGCCGCGCGACATCAGGTAGAACAACTGGTCCTCGCCGAGCTTGGAGACGGACGCCTCGTGGCCGATGTTCACCTGCTCCTCGTCGATCTCCATCGTCGGGTAGGTGTCGGAGCGCGACTTCTCGTCCAGCAGCAGCGCGTCGCAACGCACCGTGGAAGAGGAGTTCGTCGCGCCCTCGTAGACCTTCAGCAGCCCTCGGTAGGAGGTGCGGCCGGAACCGCGGGAGACGGACTTGGAGACGATGGCACTGGTGGTGTTGGGCGCCACGTGGATGATCTTGCCGCCGGCGTCCTGGTGCTGCCCGCTGCCGGCGAAGGCCAGCGACAGGATCTCGCCGTGCGCCCGCTCGCCCATCAGGTAGACGGACGGGTACTTCATCGTCAGCATCGAGCCCAGGTTGCCGTCCACCCACTCCATGATGGCGTCCTCGTAGGCGTAGGCCCGCTTGGTCACCAGGTTATAGACGTTGTTGGACCAGTTCTGGATCGTCGTGTAGCGGACGCGCGCGCCCTTCTTCACCACGATCTCCACCACCGCCGAGTGCAGCGAGGACGACGAGTAGATCGGCGCCGTGCAGCCCTCCACGTAGTGCACCTGCGAACCCTCGTCCGCGATGATCAACGTGCGCTCGAACTGGCCCATGTTCTCCGTGTTGATGCGGAAGTAGGCCTGGAGCGGAATGTCCACCTTCACGCCCTTCGGCACGTAGATGAACGAGCCGCCGGACCACACCG
>JBBDIC010000077.1:0-3581 GCA_040880625.1 Dehalococcoidia bacterium
GCTGGCATCAACATCGGCGACCCCGCCTATCGAGGCGCCGGCTACGGCACGGAGGCGATGCGGCTGGCCTGCCGCTTCGCGTTCCAGGAGATGGGCCTCCAGCGGATCGAACTCGGCACGTTCGACTTCAACACGCGCGCCCTTCGCTCCTATGAGCGCCTCGGCTTCGCCATCGAGGGCCGGCAGCGGCGCGCGGTGTACCTCGGCGGCCGGTACTACGACGCGATCGTGATGGGCCTGCTGCGCGAGGAGTTCGTGGACGACGAGGATGACGAAGGCGGCGCGGACATCGAGGGCGGCGTGCAGTGAGCAGCATCTCCTGCCGCCATATGTCCACCGCTTTGACACGGCGCGCCCGCTCCCGCGTTGTGGGTTCGAAATACACGCGTTGTACGGTAGTGGACGACAGGGATCCTTCCTCGAAGGATCGCCGGGAACAGGTGTGGACCGCACACCGCGCAGGAGCACCGGAGTGAGGCACCCCGCGAGATTCTCCAACGACTTTGTGATTTGGGGAACTTGAGGGTTGACAAGCGTTGTCACCTGTCTATGCTCTTGTTGTCACAATCACGAGTGGTGAAACGTTCGTGATACGTGACCGGCCTAATTTCCGAAAGGAGACCGGGGGACCCAACTTCCTGGGGTGAATCCATACCGCGGACAGCCGCGGCAGGACGGGCATACTGAACCAGCCCGAACCCGACAGCTAACCTCGGAGGCTGACTGGATCAGCCCGGCCGGCGGGATGCCGGATGCGGACGATTCCAGAAGGAGGGCGGCATGATTGTTAGTGCGCCGCCGAAGAAGTGCCCGCGATGTCGTGGGCTGATGATTATCGAGGATGACTGGTACGGTCAGTTTGGCACCTGCGTCGCCTGTGGCTATGTCCACGAGTCGCAGCGCTGTGACCCGAAGGACCTCGAGGAGGAAGAGCGTCTGGCCGCCGGCAAGCAGCGGCGCCGTCAGCCGTCCCACGGCAAGCTCCGCCTCTAGTCTCTGCGCCCCAATCAGGCACACGACGGACTGCACCCCTGCGAGAGCAGCGGTGCAGTTCGCCGTGCCCGGCGCCGGCGGGCGTATGCTCGCTTCGAGTCGCGCCGGGGCGTGACGCGCGCCCTCGGTGAGGCGCCTGCGAGGAGAGACCATGTTCGTGCGTGTATCCCACATGATGCCGAAGCAGGGGCAGGAGACCCGTCTGACGGAGGTCCTGCAAAAGTTGTCCGCGTTCTACCGCGAGCAGGGCGGCTACCTGGGCGGCTACGTACTCTCGCCCTATCCGGGCGCGGACGCGGCATCGAGCCGCTTCGGCCGCGTCGGGGCGTGGGAGAGCCAGGACCACGCGGAGGACGCCGCGCAGATGGAGCACGCCATGGCGTTGCGCGCGGAGTTGACCCGCATCGTGGACGAAGACTCCCACTACGAGTACTCGTTCAACGCTCAGCCAGACAACATCTAGGCTGTCCGAGGGTGCCCGCGCGGAACTTCTCCGCGCACTCCCTCATGGCCCTCGCCGGTATCGCCGTCCGTAATCGGGGATGCGCCGGGGGAACCTTAGGGGTTCTCCCTATGAGGGTGATGAGGGCGTCTTCCTAGGATGGTGCCGCACAGGGAATCCTTCCCGGGAGGCGGCCATGACGGACGGAACCGGCAAGAGCCACACCAGCACCCGCAGAGCAGACACCGGCAGCGCGGACGTCGAGGCGTCCCAGGGGGTCGCGACGGAGGCGCCTTCGTGCGTCCACTACTGGCTCCTCAGCGAGCCCGCGGCGGGCGCCATCAGCGGGCGCTGCCAGCGCTGCGGGCAGGATCGCGTCTTCTCGGCGCACCCCGAGGGCACCGACCGCTTCGACGACTACCGAGAACTGACGCAGGCGTCGGCGTACTACTCGCCGGCCCGCGAGACCAAGGCATCCGCGCCGTAGCGCGCGCGAGGCCCACGCGCCGGCCGCGGACCGGCGCCGCCCTACCCAGCAGTCACGAACAGCGCGTACTCTCTCGATGCATCGGAGCACCTCAATGAACGAACGACTGGGCATGAACGACCGCACCGGAATGACGCACCGCAGCGACCGCGACGCGAGCCCCATCACCCGAGTGCGCCCCGCCGCCCGCAGCGGATCGCACATCCGCCTCCTGGTCGCCGATGACCACGCGCTGCTGCGCCAGGCGCTGCGCATGCTGCTGGAGGCGCAGGACGGCCTGGAGGTCGTCGGCGAGGCGACCAACGGACGCGACGCCGTGGAGGCTGCCGAGCGGCTCATGCCGGACGTGGTGCTCATGGACATGGTGATGCCCGGCCTCAACGGCATCGACGCGACGCGCCAGATCATGAAGCGCCTCCCCAACACCCGCGTGCTGATCCTCACCGCCTACCTGGAGGACGAGCGCCTGCTGCAGGCCCTGCGCGCCGGCGCCGCCGGCTACGTGGTGAAGAACTCCGACATGGAGGAGTTGCTGCTGGCCATCCAGTCCGTGCGCCGCGGCAACACGTACTTCTCCACCTCCGTCTCCGATGAGATCTCGGTGAACGACGTCCTGATGCAGGCGAAGCAGCCGGAGGGCAAGACCGGCTACGACACGCTCACCCCTCGTGAGCGCGAGGTGCTGCAGTTGATCGCGGAGGGCATGTCCAACCAGGCGATCGCGGACGAACTGGTCATCAGCGTGAAGACCGTGGAGGCGCACCGCGCCCACATCATGACCAAGTTGCACGCCAAGAACCGCACGGACCTGATCCGCTACGCCATCAAGCGCGGCCTCGTCGGCCTGGACGCCAGCGAGTCCGAGACGACGCGCGAAGCCATCTAGCCGCCGCCGTCGTTCCCACCGGCCCCTCCCTCCGACCCCTCCCACTTGAGGGGGTTGGGGTGGGGGTGATCTCCCGCCCGCCGGGCGCGCGCCAACTGTCGATTCACTGACATTCGGGTGAAGGATGACCGCCCCGGCGCCCCGCGCCGGGGCGCGTTGTCGTCCGGTCGGTTGACGTGTGGCAACATGGCGCACTGTGGTAGCGACAACTGACAGCCGACCCGTGGTCCTCGTCGCTGAGGACGAGGAGAGCGTCCGCGCGATGCTCGGCATCGCCCTGCGCGCCGCCGGGTTCGACTCGGTGCTGTGCATCGACGGCCAGGACGCGCTGGAGCGCCTGGAGGCGGGCCTGGAGCCTGACCTGCTGCTC
Source organism: Dehalococcoidia bacterium (assembly GCA_040880625.1). Classification (GTDB taxonomy): domain Bacteria; phylum Chloroflexota; class Dehalococcoidia; order UBA2979; family UBA2979; genus W-Chloroflexi-9. The sequence goes on from JBBDIC010000077.1 coordinate 3,179, forward strand.
ATGGACATTCGCATGCCGCGCATGGGCGGCGTGGAACTGGCTCGCCAGGTGCGCCAGCAGCGCCGCTGGGACCTGATCCCGGTCATCGCCATGTCGGCCTACTCCGACGACCTGCAGGAGCACGAGATCAAGGCCGCCGGCGCGGACGCCTTCCTGCCGAAGCCGTTCTCGATCGCGGACCTCCGATCCATGCTGTCCTCGATGCTGCCGAAGGACATGCGGCCCTCGCAGTAACGAGCGCCCTCGGCCCCCTCCGCCGTCCGCCCCAGTCCGCTCACTCTGACCTGTCGAGGGGCGAGCGCGGGCGTACCTCGATGCTCCGCGTGGCTGCTGAGGTAGCCCCAGGCCCCAGAGGCGGGGGCGGGCGGCGCCGCCCCCCCCCCCCCCCCCGCCCCCCCCCCGG
>JBBDIC010000077.1:3591-22226 GCA_040880625.1 Dehalococcoidia bacterium
CGCCGCGCACCCCCATCCCCGCCTTCCCCCCTCAAGGGGGAAGGGGTCAGAGGAACCTCAGGGTGTGCGGGGCGTGGAGTGCGGGGTGTCCCCGATACGGAAGGGGCGGCTACGGCCGAACAATGGCTGCCGACGCAACGGGCTGCGCAAGGACGCGCGGCCTGATGGCGTCGGGAGGCCCAGATGATCCGTGTCACCCGCCTGGACCGCAGTGAATTCACGCTGAACGCAGAGTTCATCCAGAGCGTGGAGAGCACTCCCGATACCCACATCGTCCTGTTCAACGGCCACTCCTTCGTCGTCCTGGAGGACCACGAGGAGATCGTCGATCGCGTCATGGACTACCGGCGCGCCGTGTACGGCGGCGTCACGCGACCGCCGTTGAGCGTGGTGCGCGACTAGGTCCGGTCCGAGAAACGTCGCCCGAGGCAGCACGCCTCGAGGCCAGCGGAGGCAAGTGTGGGCGCTACGACGATCGCAGGGCTGGTCATCGCCACTATCGGCGTCTTCGGCGGGTTCGTCGTCGAGGGCGGCGCGATTGCCTCGCTGATCAACGTCCCCGGCTTCCTGATCGTGATCGTCGGGACGCTGGGCGCCACCATCGCCTCCTTCCCGCCGTCCCAGGTGATGAGCGTCCCGGGCTCCTACATGCGCACGCTGAAGGGCGCCGGCGGCGTCGACCCCGCGGAGATGGCGTCGCACCTGGTGGTGATGGCGGACAAGGCCCGCCGCGAGGGCCTGCTGTCGCTGGAGGAGGACGCGCAGTCCGCCGGCGACGACTTCGCGCGTAAGGGCCTGATGCTGATGATCGACGGCACGGATCCGGAGGCGCTGCGCTCGATCCTGGAGATCGAGATCGAGGGCGCGGTGAAGCGCGACAACGAGAAGGCGGAGGTCTTCAAGGCCGGCTCCGGGTTCGCGCCCACGCTGGGCGTCCTGGGCGCGGTGCTGGGACTCATCACCGTCCTCGGCGGGCTCGGCGGCGACGTCGCTGACCTGGGCCACGGCATCGCCACGGCGTTCGTCGCCACGTTCTACGGCGTGGGCATCGCCAACGTGCTGCTGCTCCCGATGGCGATGAAGTTGAAGGCCATCTCGGCGGAGGAGCAGACCACGCGCGAGATGATCCTGGAGGGCATCCTGTCCATCCAGGCCGGCGACAACCCGCGCATCGTGCGCGAGAAGTTGCAGTCCTACCTCGCGCCCGAGGTCCGCAGCACCGAGGAAGAAGAAGAGGCCGCCAACGCGGGCAAGGCGGCCGCATGAGCCGCCGTTCGCGAGGCCACGCGGAGGAGCATCCGGACGAGCGGTGGGTCATCTCCTACGCCGACCTGGTCACGCTGCTCCTGGGCTTCTTCATCATCCTGTACGCCACCGCGGACTCCAACACGGTCAAGATGGAGGCGCTCGCCCGCGGCCTGGCGGAGGCCTTCAACGTGGGCGTCAAGGAGGGCGAGGCCGGCGACTCCTCGATCTTCGATGGCGGCACCGGGATCATCCCGGAGCAGAACGTCGCCGGGATGCTGGACTTCGACCTGGACCAGATCCGCCGCATCGTGGCGGAGCGCGCGGAGCAGGCCGGCCTGCAGGGCCAGATCCTGGTCTCCCGCGACGAGGACCGCATCGTCATCCGCCTGGCGGACAACCTGGTGTTCCCCTCCGCCAGCGCGGACATCCGCGAGGACGCGAAGCCGCTGCTGGAGATCGTGGCTGCCGGCGTGAACGCCGTCACCAACGAGATCCGCGTGGAGGGCCACACGGACAACATCCCGCTGGCGACGGCCAAGTACCCGAGCAACTGGGAACTCTCCTCCGCCCGCGCCACCGCCGTCCTGCGCTACCTGACGGAAGCGGTGGACGTGGACCCCGGCCGCACCTTTGCGGCCGGCTACGGCGAGGAGCGCCCGATCGCGAACAACCTGACGCCCGAGGGCCGCGCGCTGAACCGGCGTGCGGACATCGTGCTGCTGTACCCGGACGCCCGCATCCAGACGGCCTCACCGTCGTCAGCCGATCCGATCGGAGATTCGAATGAGTAAGCCCATCATCCTCGCCATCGGCGGAGCCGTGGCCGGCGTGGCCGTCGCCTTCGCCGCGTTCACCTTCTTCCTGGGCGGCGGCGCGCAGGAGGTGGAGGCCGCACCCACCGAGGTCGTCAGGGTCGCCGGGAAACTCGGCCCGCACATCACGCTCGGCGACCGTGTCTTCAACCTCCTCCCGGAGCCCGGCACGCCCGCGGTCTACCTGAAGTTGCAGACCGTCATCGAGTTCGAGACGACGGACCCGCGCTGGGAACACGTGCTGCACGGCTGCGGCGCGGACGACCACGGCGCACGCCTAGACGTCGGGCGCTCCGAGGCGCTCGCGTCGGCGGCGCCGGGCGGTCTCGCGGCGCCGGCACGCGGCCCGGCCGCGGGCGGCGCCTCCGGCGACCCCTGCGAGGCGGAACTCGTGGGCCTGATGGCGGCCTTCGAGCACCGCATCGGCACGGGCCGCTCACTCATCGAGGACGCCGTCACCACGATCGTGACGGGGCACACGCCCTCCGAGATCGCCACGCCCGCCGGCAAGGAAGCGCTGAAGGCGGAGATCAAGGCCGCCGTGCAGCGCCTCTTCGACGAGCAGCGCGTCTCGCGTGTGCTGTTCCTGAACTTCATCACCCAGTAGCCGAACACCCAGTAGCCGGACCCAGTAGCCGCCGACCAGCGGACGAGCAGCGGAGACAACGACGATGGTGGAACAGCGGGCGCTTTCCCAGTGGGAGATCGATGCGCTCCTGAACGACCTGCCGGGCGGCGATGACCGCCCGGAGGACGCCCAGGAGGCCGCTGGCGCCGGGCGTCGCCCGGAGGGCGGCGTGGCGTCCGCGATCAAGTCGTATGACTTCCGCCGCCCGGACAAGTTCTCCAAGGAGCAGTGGGCCACGCTGCAGTCGATGCACGAGCACTTCGCTCGGATGCTGGGCGCCGCGCTCTCCTCGCGCCTGCGGACGCTGGTCTCGGTGCGCCTCTCCAGCCTGGCGCAGGGGCTGTACGAGGAGTGGCAGACGGAGGTCCCGAACCCCACGGTCTGCTACGTCATGTCCATGCGCCCGCTCAGCGGGAACCTGGTCGTCGAGTTCAGCGTGGACGTGGCCGCCGAGGTCGTGGACCGCTTGCTCGGCGGCAACGGCGCCCTCGTGGACCGCGGCCGCGAACTGGGCGAGGTGGAGTTCGGCATCCTGCGCTCCTTCTCGCGGACGTTCGGCCACGCGCTGCAGGAGATGTGGTCCACGGTGCGGCCGGTGGAGCCGTCCCTGCAGGACCTCGGCCAGGACGCATCGCTCATCCAGGTCGCCGCCTCCACGGACGTGGTCCTGACCGCCACCTTCGAGGTCACCGTGGGCGCGCACCGCAGCGCCATGACGATCTGCCTGCCCTACGCGGTCATCGAGCCGGTGGCCCACGGCCTCTCGGCGCAGTTGTGGATCGCCTCCAGCCAGCGCCACGTGGTCACGGACGACGAGCGCCAGGCGCTGGAGCGCCTGATCGACCGCAGCGAGATCGACCTGGCGGTGCGCCTCGGCGGGGTGGACCTGCCGGCGCGCACGGTGGCCGGCCTGCAGGAGGGCGACACGTTCGTGCTGGACGCCCGCCTGGGCCGCCCGCTGGACGTGCTCATCGATGGACACCCGCGCTTCCGCGCGCTGCCCGGAGTGCTGGGCAACCGCATGGGCGTGCAGATCGCGGACGTGGTGGAGGACCAGGCCGGCCTCGCGCCGCGCCGCCCGCTCAGCCCGCGCGACGTGGCGCTCTCGGACGCGCTCACCGACGACGACATCAGTTCAATCGCCGCGTCACTCGGCGTGACGCTGGACGCACCGCAGGAGACACCCGGCCAGTAGGCCGGCACCGAGGAGGACCCCCGTGGCCGACGGACAAGATCCGATGGAGCACCCGACGCCCGACAGCGACGCGCCCGACAGCAATGCGGATGCCGCGCTGTCGCAGATCGCTGCCGTCGCGCGCGAGCAGGTCCTCATCGGCCTCGAGAGCATCACGACGAGCCGCCCTGCGCTGAGCGACGTCTCGTACGGCGCGGCCGACCCCGCCGGCGTCGCAGCCGAGTTCGACGCGATCCCGCACGCGGGCATCGAGGTCAGCCTCGCGATGCCCTCCGGCGCCGCGCTTGCCGGCGTGGTGCTCGTGCCGCTGGCGGACCTCGGGGCGCTCGTGTCGATCGAGACCGGCGCGGAACAGATGGAGGACGCGGAGTTCGCGTCCGCCCAGATGGAGTTGGTCTCCGCCTCGGCCCGCGAGTTCTTCGACCTCATGTCCATGACGCTCTTCGTCGATGGCATGCAGGGCATCGAGGCGGTGCCGGGCACGGTGCGCACGGGCGACGCAGTGGCCACTGTGGGCGCGGTCGCACAGTCTGCCGGCGACGCGGGCATCGTCCGCATCGACATGGCTCTCGCGCTGGCGTCCGGCGAGGCGGTGCACGTCGTCGTGCTGCTGCCGCAGACGTTCCTCGACGCCATCGGGGTCGCGCGCATCGAGGCGGCCACGGCGGACGAGGCGGAAGCGCCCGCCGCTGTCGGGACGAGCCTCTGGGGCGAGTCAGGCGACGACGTGGATGGCATGGACGCGCTCGACAGCCTCGACGCTCTCGACGAGGCGCCGGCGCCGATGCCCGGCGCGACGCCGCGTATGGCCGCGCCGGCGGACGACCTCTACGACGACGACGCGTTTGGCCTCGATGGCGACCCGACGCGCGACTTCGACAACATCTCGCCCCTGCGCCCCGCAGGCACCTTTGGAGCAGGAGCCCGAGAAGACGTGGACGTACACCCGGTGCGGTTCCCCCCGCTCAGCGAACCGTCTCTCAGCAACGAGCGGCGCACGCTGGACCTGATCATGGACGTGTCCATGCGGGTGACGGTGGAACTCGGCCGCAGCACGCTGACGGTGGAGGAGGTGCTGGCGCTCGGCCCCGGCTCCGTCGTGGAGTTGAACAAACTCGCCGGCGAGCCCGTGGACGTGCTGGTCAACGAGCAGTTGATCGCGCGCGGCGAAGTGGTGGTGGTGGACGAGAACTTCGGCGTGCGCGTCACGGAGATCGTGTCGCCGCGCCGTCGCGCCCAGGCGATGGGGGCCTAGGGTGCCCCGCGCATCACACCACCCATCGATGCGGGCCGCGCTCCGCTCCGCCGCCGTCGCGGCCGGCGCGATCGCCGCGCTCGCCCTCGCGAGTGCGTCCGCACAGGAGACCGGCGACGTGGGCACCGGCGTGACGTCGTTCGGGGCGGGCGACTGGTTCGGCCTGGCCGTGCGGCTGGGCGTCGTGATCGCGATCATCTGGGTGGCCGTCGCCGGCATGCGCTGGTACGTGCGCCGCATGAACGGCGGCGCGCGTCGAGGCGGGCGCGGCGCGCTCGAGGTGATCGAGACGCACGCGCTGGGCCCCAACCGCACGCTGCACCTGGTCCGCCTCGGCGACCGCGCCGTGCTGGTGGGCGCCACGCCGGAGCGCATCACCTCCCTCTTGTCCGTGGACGACCCGGACGAACTGAAGCGACTGCTCGACCGTCCCGAGGAGACGCCCGCGCGCGCTCCCGGCGTGCCCTCGCTGTTCTCCTCGCTCGTGACGGGCGTGGCGACCATGAACGCGCGCCGCTCCGAGATGAACGCGCGGCTCAAGGCGCAGCGAGCCGCCGCCGTCCCGCCGCCCGAGGCCGCCACCGCTCCTCGTGCGCGCCGTTTCGAGGGCCTCCGTGACGCCCTCGGCCGTGCGTCGCGCGCGTCCGCCGGCGCCCGCCGTCCGCGACGGGCTGCTGCCGCCGCCGTCCCTGAGCCCGAGACGCGCCAGTCGCTGTTCGACCGCACGCTCGCCAGCATCGACGCGCTCGAGATCGCGCCGGCGTCGTCGTCGGCGGCCGGCCTGCGTGCCCGCACCGGCTACGGCCAGGCCGGCGCGCGGCCCTCGACGTCTGAGGCGCGCACGGCCCCCGCCGGGGGCCGTATGCGCGACGCACAGATCGCAGACCTCCAGCGCGCCATCGCGGCCGCCCGCCGGAACGCGGGCTAGACCATGCTCCCAGGGCGCCCCGTGCTCCGGCGTCCGCGCGTCTCACGACGTGCGCTGGTCCTCGCCTTCTCGGTGGGGCTGCTGGTGGCGCTCTCCGTGCTCTCCGGGGGCTGCGTGGCGCCGGACGGTTCGGTCACGGCGCCCGGCCTCGGCACGGACTCGGTGGACGACCCCTCGGGGCGCGCGACCGGCGTGCAGTTGCTGCTGCTGCTGACCACGCTGTCGTTGGCGCCGGCGCTGCTGATCATGGTGACCTCGTTCACCCGGATCATCATCGTGCTGTCGCTGGTGAGGAACGCCATCGGTGTGCCGCAGTTGCCGCCGAACCAGGTGCTCATCGGCATCGGGTTCCTGCTCACGGTGTTCGTGATGGCGCCCGTCTGGACCACCGTCAACGACGAGGCGCTCCAGCCCTACCTCGCCGGGGAGATCGGCCAGGACGAGGCGATCGACCGCGCGGAGGGCCCGCTGCGCACGTTCATGCTCGCCCAGACCCGCGAGGCGGACCTCGCGCTGTTCGTGGGCCTGTCGCAGGACACGCGCCCGCAGAGCGTGGACGAGGTCCCGACGTACGTGATCATCCCGGGCTTCATCGTCAGCGAGTTGAAGACGGCCTTCCTCATGGGCTTCATCGTCTTCATCCCGTTCCTGATCATCGACATCGTCGTCTCGTCGGCGCTGCTGTCCATGGGAATGATGATGCTCCCCCCGGTCGTCGTCTCGCTGCCGTTCAAGATCCTGCTGTTCGTCCTGGTGGACGGATGGGGGCTGATCATCGGGTCGCTCGTCAGATCGTTCGCGCTCTGATGCGCGTTCCCACAGAGGAGTCCAGCCGCCATGGATGACGCCGCCGTGATCACCATCGCGCAGGACGCGCTCATGACCACGCTGCTGGTCGCAGCGCCGATCCTCATCGTGAGCCTCGCGGTCGGCATGCTGGTGTCCGTCTTCCAGGCGATGACCCAGATCAACGAGGTGACGCTGACCTTCGTCCCGAAGATCTTCGCCGTCTTCGCCGTCTCCGCGCTCATGGGCCCCTGGATGATCGGGACGATGGTGAACTACACCACGCGCCTGCTCACGGCCCTTCCGGAACTGGCCCGCTAGTGCTGAGCGAGATCTTCGCCGTCTCGCCGGAATGGTCGGCGCACTTCCTCCTGATCCTGGGGAGGCTGACCGCAGCGATCGTGGCCGCGCCGCTGTTCGGCGCGCGCGCCGTGCCGGTCCACATGAAGGTGGGCCTGGCGATCATCCTGTCGCTGATCGTGCTGCCGCTGAACTCGCAGAACCTCGATAGCACGCCGACAAACCTGTTCGTGTTCGCCTCCCTGCTCGGGTCGGAGGTGCTGGTGGGCATCGCGATCGGGGTGGGGGTGATGCTGGTCTTCCAGGGGCTGGAGATGGCCGCGTCGCTGGTGAGCGTGCAGATCGGCTTCGGCATCGGCCAGGTGTTCGACCCGTTCACCGGGACCCAGACCGGCACCATGGAGCAGTTCTACCGCGTCGTGATCGCCCTCGTGTTCTTCGCCATCAACGGCCACCACCTCGTGATCCGCGGCTTCCTCCGGACGTTCGAGGTGGTCCCGCCCGGCGAGGCGAGCCTGGCTGTGATCGCGGGCGACCGCGTCATCCCGTTCTTCGGCACGCTGCTGGTGGCGGCCGTGCAGATCGCGCTGCCGGTCTTCGGCGCGCTGGTGCTCACGGACCTGGCGATGGCGATCGTGAGCCGCACCGTGCCGCAGTTGAACGCGCTGGTCGTGGGCTTCCCGCTGAAGATCGGCGTCGGCCTCATCGTGCTCGTCGCGGCCATGCCGCTGATGACGTCGTTCATCGGCGCCACGTTCGGCCGCGCGCTCGTGGACGTGAACGCGATGGTGGTGCGCTGATGTCCGGCGAGAAGACCGAAGCCCCTACGCCGCGCCGGCAGGAGGACGCGCGTAAGCGCGGCCAGGTGCCGCACTCGCGCGAGATGGACAGCGCGATCGTGCTGCTGGCCTGCCTCGGCGTGTTCAAGTTCGCCGGCGGCTACATGTGGGGCGGCCTCGAGGGCCTCACGATCGACACCTGGGCGCACCTCAACCGCAACCCGCTGAGCGTGGAACTCACGTCCGAGGTGGGCCTGGACCTGATGGCCCGCTCCGTGGTGATCCTGCTGCCGCTGATGGGCGCCATCGCCGCCATCGCGGTCATTGGTGGGATGGCCCAGACCGGCGGCCCGCTGTTCGCGAAGCAGGCGCTGAAGCCGCAGTTCAAGCGCATGAACCCGCTGGAGGGCGCCAAGCGCCTCGTCGCGTCACGCCAGGCCTACGTGAACCTGGCGAAGGCGCTGTTTAAGTTCACCGTCCTGGGGCTCGTCTCCTACCTCACGTTCATGTCGCACTGGGAGGAGATCGCCACGCTCGGCTTCCAGGCCGGCATCGGCGAATCGATCGGCGTGCTCGTGGACGTGAGTTTCGACCTCGCGCTGCGGCTGGCGCTGGTCATCCTGGTGCTGGCGATCGGCGACATGGTCTTCCAGCGCGCGGACATGACGCGCCAGTTGCGGATGTCCATCCAGGAAGTGAAGGACGAGTCCAAGCAGACGGACGGTGACCCGCAGATGAAGGGCGCCATGGCGCGTCAGCGGCGGGCGCTGCTCTCTCGCATCATGCAGTCCGTCCCGAAGGCGGACGTGGTCATCGTCAACCCGACGCACTACGCGGTCGCGCTGAAGTACGACCCTGCCTCCTCCACCGCGCCGGTGGTGCTGGCCAAGGGCATGCACCTGATGGCGCAGCGCATCCGCGAGGTGGCGGAGGAGCACGGCATCCCGGTCATCCAGAATCCGCCGCTGTGCCGCGCCGTCTACAAGGCGTCCCGCATCGGCCAGGAGATCCCGGCCGACCTCTACGAGGCGGTCGCGGAGGTCCTCGCGTTCGTGTACCGGCTCCGGCAGGGGCGGGTGCTGCGGGCGACGGCATAGGTCAGAGAGCACAGGAAGAGCGCACGCATGGCATCCACATCGTCAGTCGCACGCAGCGCGCCCCGCACGGGGCTGCTGGACATTGTGACGCGCAACTCGGACGTGGCCATGGCGCTGGCTGTGGTGATGATCATCGCGCTGATGGTCATCCCGATCCCGCCGGCGCTCCTGAGCCTGCTCATCGTCGTGAACATGGCCGCGGCGATCACGATCCTGCTGATCTCCATGTACACGCAGGACATCCTGTCGTTCAGCGTGTTCCCGTCGCTGCTGCTGCTCACCACGCTCTTCCGGCTCGGCATCAACATCGCCTCCACGCGCCTGATCCTGCTCACCGGCGACGCCGGCTCGGTGATCGATGCGTTCGGTTCGTTCGTCATCGGCGGGTCGCTGGTGGTGGGCATCGTGGTGTTCCTGATCCTGCTGGTGATCCAGTTCGTGGTGATCACCAACGGCGCCGGGCGCGTCGCGGAGGTGGCGGCGCGCTTCACGCTGGACGCCATGCCCGGCAAGCAGATGTCCATCGATGCGGACCTCAACGCCGGCCTGATCTCGGAGTCCGAGGCGAAGGAGCGGCGTCGACGCATCTCGTCGGAGGCGGACTTTTACGGCGCCATGGACGGCGCGAGCAAGTTCGTGAAGGGCGACGCGATCGCGGGTCTGATCATCACCACCATCAACCTGGTGGCCGGTATGGCGATCGGCATGATCCAACTCGGCCTGGCGCCGGGCGACGCGGTGGGGGAGTACTCGATCCTCACGGTGGGCGACGGGCTGGTGGCGCAGATCCCGGCGCTGCTGATCTCCACGGCCACGGGCATCATCGTGACGCGGGCGGCGTCCTCGGACACGCAACTCGGCCAGAACATCGGTACGCAGTTGTTCGGCAACCCGCGAGCGCTGTTCATCGTGGCGGCGATCCTGACCGGCTTCGGCCTGACCCCGGGACTTCCCCAATCCCCATTCTTCATCACGGCCGCCATGCTGGCGGGGGCGGGGTTCCTGGTCCGCGAACGCAACAAGACCCGCCAGGCTGAGATGGCACAGGCGCACGAGGTGGAGCAGGTGGAGGAGGCGCAGAGCGTCGACTCCGTGGTCTCCGTCCTCCGCGTCGACCCGCTGGAGGTGGAGGTCGGCTACGGCCTCATCCCGCTGGTGGACGACGAGCGCGGCGGGAACCTGCTGAACCGGATCACGATCATGCGGCGTCAGACCGCGATGGAGATGGGCATTGTGGTCCCGATGATCCGCATCCGCGACAATCTCTCCCTGGGCGCGAACCAGTACGTCGTGCGCCTCCGCGGCATCGAGATCGGCGGCGGCACGCTCCACGTACACCAGTTCCTCGCCATGGACTCCGGCCTCGCCACCGGCGACATCGAGGGTGAGGCCACCACAGAACCCGCGTTCGGCCTGCCGGCGAAGTGGGTGGCGCAGCACGAGAAGCAGCAGGCGGAACTCATGGGCTACACCGTGGTGGACCCGCCCTCCGTGCTGATCACGCACCTGAACGAACTCATCCGCCGCCACGCGCCGGAACTGCTGTCCCGCCAGGACACGCAGAGCCTCCTCACGAACCTGAAGGAGGAGTACCCCGCCGTCGTGGAGGAACTCGTCCCGGGCGTCCTCACCGTGGGCGAGGTGCAGGGCGTGCTGCAGTTGCTGCTCTCGGAGGGCGTCTCCGTGCGCGACATGGTCAGCATCGCGGAGACGCTGGCGGACCTGGGCCGCCAGACGAAGGACATCGAGGCGCTCACGGAGGGCGTGCGCCAGACGCTGGCGCGCCAACTCAGCATGCAGCACCGCGCGCCGGACGGCCGCCTGCACGCGATCACGCTCAACCCGCGCCTGGAGCAGACGCTGGCGCAGGCGCTGACGCAGACCGACAACGGCATGGCGCTGGTGGTGTCCCCGGACCTGCTGCAGCGCCTGATGAACCGCGTGGCCACTCAGATGGAGCACGCCGCCGCATCCGGGCAGCAGCCCGTGTTGCTGACCTCAACGCGCATCCGGCGCCCGTTGCGCCGACTGCTGGAACGTTCATTGCCGGCCCTCGCCGTCCTCTCGTTCGCGGAAGTCGCGCGCGAGGTGGACGTGGAGGCCGTCGGCCAGGTGGAGGTGGAGCATGCAGCAGCCTAAGCGCTTCCAGGCCCCGAGCCTGGCCGAGGCGTACGAGCAGGTCCGCCGCGACCTGGGCGAGTCCTCGGTCATCCTGTCCACGCGCACGGCGTCCGCCCCCGGCCTCTTCGGCCAGCCCGGCCGCCAGTTCGTGGAGGTGGTGGCGCGCGTGCCGGAGCCGTCCGCCGTCGCCGAACCGCGCCCCACGCTGGACCAGGACGCCGCCGCGCACGACCTGGTGCGCGCCGTGGCGGAGGCCTCCGCCGCCGCGCCCGTCGCCTCCGCCGCCTCGAGCGCGCACGCCGGCTTCCAGGCCGTCGCGCCCGCGCACGACCTGTCCGCGCCACCCTCCATGCGCACTTCGATGCGCGCGCGTGACGTCGACGAGCCCTCGCCGGCGCGCATCGGGGCGGAGCCGTGGTCCAGCCAGCTGGACCAGATGCGGGGGATGCTGGAGCAACTTCTGTCGGAGCGCCTCGACGCGCGCATCCAGGGCGGTCCCGCCGGCCTGCGTGCCATGAAGGACCGCCTCGTCGCGCACGGTCTGCCGGCGCACGTGGCCGCCTCGGTGCTCGGTGACGTCGAGTCGGGCGCACGCGCCGCGGACGAGCGCGCGCTGGCCGCTGCCGTGGAGCGCCGCCTCGCCTCCATGATGCCGCCGGTGGCGCAGACCATGCGCCGCGCCGTGTTCCTCGCCGGCCCCGCGGGGGCCGGTAAGACGACGATGGCGGTGCGCCTCGCCCTGTACCTGGAGCGTCGGGAAGGGCTGCGCGTGGTGGTGGCCGGCACGGACGTGAACCGCGCCGGCGCGCCCCAGCAGTTGATGGCCTTCGGCGCCGCTACCGGCCTGGACGTGCGCCTCTGCTACACGCCGAATGAACTGGCGGCGATCCTGGCGGACCGCGAGGTGGACGCCGTGATCGTGGACACGCCCGGCCACAACGGCGCGCGGCGTGACCGCATGGCGGAACTCAGCGCCTTCCTGCAGGTCGCGCGCCAGCGCACCGTGCTGCTGGCCGTCCCCGCCACCATGAAGGCCTCCGACCTTGCGGACGCCGCGACCGCCTTCGGCGCGGTGGGCCTCGACGGCCTCGTGGTGACCCGCTGCGACGAGACGGCGCACTTCGGCGCAGTCGTCGGCGCGGCCATCGAGGCGGCGACGGGCATCGCATACACGACGCAGTCAGACCAGGTGAGCGACGCGCCGGCCGGGGGCGACCACATGGCGCTGGCCGCCGCCGTCGTCCACGGCCGGTGGGGCGCGTCGGCGACAGCGCTCGACGCGTCGAGTGGTGCGCCGGCGGCGGCGCCCGGTGCGACATCGAGTGTGGGCGCGGCGACGCGCCGCCTGGCGCGGGTGGGGTAGCCGGCCGTGTCTGACGCGTTCGTCGACCTGCAGGCCGGAATGCGCCTCAAGGTGTCGCCGCCCGGCGACCCGCTGGGCGCCGCCTACGAGGCGACGGTCCGCTCCGTGATGCCGTCCAGCCTTCGGTTGGGCATGCCGCGACGCGACGACGAGATGCTGGAGGTGCAGCCCGGCGATGCGCTGACGCTGTTCACCACCCTCCACAGCCGCGTCTACCGCTTCCACGCCACCGCCCGCATGGTCGAGGTGGAGAACGACTCGTTCATCATCGATGCGCCGCGCGAGGCGGAGCGCACGGAGCGGCGGCACTTCTACCGGCTGGCGACGCGCATCGTGCCGCGGCGCGTGTCGCTGCTGGACGACGACGGCAAGCAGGCCGGCGTGCTGCACGCGGTGATCCTGGACCTGAGCGGCGGCGGCGCCCTCCTCCAGTCCCGCGAGGAGGCGCCCGTCGGCGGCCGCATTCGCATCGCGTTCGAACTCGAGGGCGAGCCCCTGGAGATGGACATGGCGGCGCTGGTGCTCTCCTCCGTGGCCCCGGGGCAGTTCGCGCAGCACTTCCGGCTGCACTGCCAGTTCCTGGAGCCGAACCGCTCCGAGATCGAGCGCCTGGTGCGCTATGTCTACCGCCAGCAGGCGGAACTGCGCCGCAAGGGCGTGATCTGATGCTCATCCTGCGCCTCGGGCTTTACCTCGCGGTCGCGCTCGCCCTCTGGGCGACGTGGGCGTCGGCGGGCGCGGGCTACGCCATCGAGGTGGCGATGCTGCGCGGACTCGTGGCATTTATGGCGCTGGCCTTCGTGGCGTACCTGGGCGAGATCGTGGTGATGACGGCGCCGCCCGCGCGGCGCAAGGCAGTGGAACTCCCGGCGGCGCAGGCGGCCCCGGAGGACGAGGACGACGAAGACAACGTGCCGGTCAACCTCCCCGCGTTGCGGGGTGAGCGAAGCGCCTCCGCCGACGACCGTCGTGCGGCCTAGCGTGAGGGAATAGACCCGTGGCGAACGAACAGCGAACCGGCGGCAAGCGACGGCCGGCACTGGCCGTGGTGGAACCCAGCGAGCAGCAGCGCAGCAACCAGGCGCTGTGGCAACGCTACTTCGACGAACAGGACCCCGCCCTGCGGGAGCAGTTGATCCTGCAGTACGCCCCGCTGGTGAAGTACGTCATGGGCCGTCTGGCGATCTCGCTCCCGGCCATCCTGGACTACGAGGACATCCTCTCCTTCGGCACGATCGGCCTGATCGAGGCCGTCGAGCGGTTCGACCACACCAAGGGCGTGAAGTTCGAGACGTACGCCATCTCCCGCATCCGCGGCTCGATCATCGATGCGCTGCGCTCCCTGGACCGGCTGCCGCGCTCCGTGCGCCAGAAGGCGCGCGAGGCCAACGAGGCGATCCTGCGCCTGACGAACGAACTGGGACGCGACCCGACCGACGAGGAGGTCGCCGCCGCCCTCAACGTGGAGCCGGGCGCCTACCGCAAGACGCAGGTGGAGTCCTCCTGGATCACGGTCTCGCTGGACACGCTGGGCGCCTCCGACGGCGAGGAGGACACCGGCGGCCCCATGGCGGTGGCGGACCCGGACGGTCAGGACTTCTCCGTGGACATGGAACGTCAGGAACTCATCGGGGATCTCGCGTCCTCGATTAGGGATTTGCCTGATCGGGAACAGCTCATCCTGTCGCTTTACTACAAGGAGGAACTGACCATGCGCGAGGTCAGCGAGGTGCTGGGCATCTCCGAGTCTCGCGTCTGCCAGTTGCACGCACGGGCCCTCAGCCGCCTCCGCTCGGGGGTGATGGGCCGGCAGCAGGGACAGGCCGCATGAGCGTCTCGCCCACCATCCTCCTGATCACCCTCGCCGTGGGCGTGCCGCTCATGCTGCTGGCGCTCGGCGTCCTGTATCACGCCTACCTCTTCAGCCGGCAGCCGCTGGACCTGCTGGAGGAGCGCGTGGACACGCTGGCCACGGAGTCCGCGGAGGACCTGCTGGTCGCCCTGCAGATGGCCGTGGACGACATGCAGGACCAGTTGTCCCACCAGCGCGACACCCTGGCCGGCATGTTGAGCGACGGCCGGCCCGTCTTCGCCACCGCCGCCGCTGCGGCCGAACGGCCGATGGCGGCGGGCGAATACGTCCCCCAGGTTCCGGACGCGCACGCCGCGCTCACGCACGAGTCCTCGATGTACACCCCCGCCTACGACGCCGGCCCGCAGGACCTGCGCGGCCGCGTCGCGCGCCTGGCCGGCGAGGGGCTCTCCGACCGCGCGATCGCGCGCGAACTCCACGTGGGCCTCGAGGAAGTGCGCATCGCGCGGCTGCGGGGCCGCGGGTGATCCGTCGCCTGGCGCTGCTCGTCGCCGGGGTGGCCGTCGCCGCCCTCGTCGCGCTGGGGACGGCGAGCGCGAACGGCGTGCCCGTCCCCGTGACGCTCACCTACATCGACCTGTCGAACTGGGGCCCCCAGGACGCGCATGGCGACGCCGAACTGATCTTCGCGGAGGGCATCATCCGCATCGAGGCGGAGGGCCTCCCGCGCCTCCAGGACGAGGTCTACCAGGCCTGGCTCGTCAACTCCGAGGTGGGCGACGCGATCTCCGCCGGGCGCTTCAACTCGGACGCCACCGGCCACATCTCCTACAGCGGATCGCTCCCGCCGATCGCGGACTTCGGGTTCGACCTGCTCATCCTGACCGTGGAGCCGGACCCGGACGATGCCCCCCAGCCGTCCGAGCGCCGCTCGATCGGCGGCTACTTCTCACTGGTGGGCGAGGCCGGCCTGGACGGCCAGGTCTCCAGCGGCGTGCAGGCGCCGGGAGAACTGCCCAACACCGGCCCGCCGAGCCTCCTGTCAGACCTGGTGCGCGTGGGCGCCCTGGCCAGCGCCATGGCGCTGTCCGTGGTGGTGGGCGTGCGCCTGAGCCGGAGGCCCGCATGATCCGTGCGCTCTACACCTCCGCCTCCGGGATGCTGCTGGGCATGCGTCAACAGGACGTGGTGGCGGACAACCTCGCGAACTCCTCGACGGTGGGGTACAAGGCGGACCAGTCCGCCCAGACCGCGTTCGCCGGCGTGCTCGCGCGTCGCGTGGGCCCCGGTGACGGGCCGATGCCGGTGAGTAGGGACGAACTGATCGGGCGCGTGGGCACGGGCGCCTTCGTGGAGAACGTGCGCACGTTCCTGGGGCAGGGCGCCGACCGCGAGACCGGTGCGGCGCTGGACGCCATGATCCGCGGCGATGGCTTCTTCGTGGTGAACACGGAGGACGGCATCCGCTACACGCGTGACGGCCACTTTGACCGTGACGAGCAGCAGCGCCTGATCTCCGCAGACGGCGCGCCCGTCCTGGACGAGGCCGGCAACGAGATCATCCTGGACACGGACAAGATCCGCATCCGTACGGACGGCTCCATCGCGCGCCTCGTGAGCACCGAGACGCTGCAGGCGGACGGCTCCACTGCCGTGGACGTCACGGAGGAGTTCGTTGCGCGCCTGCAGATCGTCACCGTCGGTGCGGATGACCTCGTCCGTGCGGGCGCGTCGAAGTTCACCGTGGCCGGCGGCGCGGTCGTGACGCCGGTGGAATTCCCGGCCGCCAACACGTTCATCGTCCAGGGATCGCTGGAGGAGGCGAACGTCAACGTGGGCCAGACGGCCACGCAGTTGTACTCGGTGGCGCGGACGTTCCAGGCCAGCCAGCGCGTGTTCGCGGAGATCAACAAGTCGCTGGAGACCTCGGTCACAGACCTCGGCCGCGTGTAGGAGACCCCATGGCGCTTTCACTCGACGCCGCGGTCAGCGGCATGGCCCAGCAGCAGCGCAACATCGAGGCGATCTCCAACAACCTGGCGAACGTGAACACCACGGGCTACAAGCGCGTGAAGATCCACTTCCAGGACATCCTGAACTCCGCCTCCGTGTTCGCCGCACTCAGCGGCAACGTGGAGCAGGGCGACGTGAGCGAGTCGGCCGGCGTCTCCACCGCCGCCATGACGCGCGACTTCACGCAGGGCACCCTCACCCCCAGCGGCCGCCCCATGGACTTCGCCATCAGCGGGGATGGCTTCTTCCGCATCCTGCTGGACGACGGCTCCACCGCCTACACGCGCTCCGGCATCTTCCTGCTGGACGGGGAGGGCAAGGTCACCACCGCCAGCGGTGAACTGCTGGACCCGCCGCTGCAGTTGCCCCCGCAGTTCCAGGGCCTCCGCATTGAGACCAACGGCGAGGTCTCCGTGATCCGGGACCAGACGGATGAGGAACTCGCGCAACTCGGCCCGTTCGACCCGCGCGACGGCATCCGCGTCGTCGTCGGCCAGATCGAACTCGCACGCTTCAGCAACCCGGCGGGCCTGGAGGCGATCGGCAACAGCCGCTACCGCGAGACGCCGGAGTCGCAGGCGCCCATCACGGGCATCCCCGGCGCGGGCGGCATCGGCTCCGTCTTCAGCGGCTGGCTGGAGGCCTCCAACGTGGACATCGCCACGGAGATGACCGGCCTGGTCATGGCCAAGCGCGGGTACCAGTTGAACATGGTCGCCTTCCGGACCATCGAGGACATGCTGTCGCAGGCCAACGACGTCACCGTCTAGGCCCGCGAGAGAGGGAACGACCATGGTCCAGCCGATCCGCCCACACGACGCCAGCGGCATCTACCGCCAGCACGTCGCGCAGTCCGAGGCCGCCGAGGCCGCGGGTGCGTCGCGACGCGCGGACGGCACGTCCGCCGCCGGACGCCGCACGGACCGCGTCACGCTGTCGGAGGGCGCCCGCGAGTTCGCGCGCATCATGGACGCCGTCCAGCAGTCGCCGGACGTGCGTGCGGACCGCGTGGAGGCGCTGCGCGCCCAGATCGAGACGGGCCAGTACGCCGTTGACCACACCGGCCTCGCCGCGCTCCTGGTGGACCGAGGGATCGCCTCGTGAGCCGCGACGACCTCCACGTGGGCGTCGCCGTCCTGAGCGAGGTCATCGCCGCGCAGCGCGACCTCTACCGAGGGCTGCTCGGACTCGCCTCGAACGAGCAGGAAGCGATCGTCGCGGGAGACGTGGAACGCCTCACCGTGCTCGTGGAGCAGAAGGAAGAGGTCCTGGACCACCTGCGCGCGCTGGAGACGGAGCGCATGACGGCGCTCGTGGCCATCCAGTCCGCCACCGGCATCGACGCCGGCTCCGCCACGCTCTCAGAGATCGCGGCGCACCTGCCCAGCGACGCGGCGGACGCACTGGAACGCTCCGGGCGCGAACTGCGCGCGGAGGCCGTGGCGCTGGAGGAAGCGCACGCCATGAACGCGCACCTGCTGCGCACCAGCCGCTCGCTGGTGGACCGCTGGATCCACTACCTGCGCACCGTCCTGGCGGGCTCGCTCTATACGAACGGCGGCGGCAGCGCCACCACGGCCGGCGGTCGCACGCTGGACCGGTCGGCGTAGGCGGCCCCTCGTGGTGATCTCCATCGGCCTGAACTCGGCGGTGCGGGCGCTGCTGGCGCAACAGCAGGCGATGGACGCGGTCGCGCACAACGTCGCCAACGTGAACACGCCCGGCTACAGCCGCCAGCGCGTCCACCTGGCCGCCGTGGCCCCCCCGGGCAGCAGCGGCGTGGGCCAGGGCGTGGAGATGCTGGCCGTGGAGCGCGTCCGCGACCTGTTCGTGGACTTCCAGATCCGCACGCAGAGCCACTCCGCCGGCGACTACGCCGCGCGCGCAGACTCGCTCAGCCTCGTGGAACTCGCCTTCGGCGAGCCCAGCGACAACGGCCTGCGCGCGATCATGACCCAGTTCTTCAACGCCTGGCGTGACCTGGGCAACGCGCCGGAGCAGAGCGCGGCCCGCAGCGCGGTGGTGCAGGCCGGCGAGACGCTGGCCTTCGCCGCCAACCGCCTCGCCACGTCGCTCACGGACATCCAGGCGGACGCCAACACGCGCCTCTCGGCCTCCGTCGGCGAGGTGAACGACCTGGCGAAGCAGATCGCCGCCCTCAACCTCCAGATCGTCCAGATCCGCGCCACCGGCGACCCCGCCGCCGACCTCACGGACCAGCGCGCCCTGGCCCTGGACCGCATGGCGAACCTGACGGACATGCGCGTCATGCAGCACGACGACGGACACGTGGACGT
>JBBDIC010000077.1:22326-24547 GCA_040880625.1 Dehalococcoidia bacterium
GCCGACCTCGCGCTGGTGGCCGCGGCCGGCGGGCCGGGCGCCACCGGCGACGGCGGGAACGCGCTGGCGGTGGCGGACCTGCAGAGCGCGACGAACCTGACCGCCGGCAACGAGACGTACGACGCCTACTTCAACGGCATGATCACGCGCCTGGGCGTCTCCGTCCGGGACGCGCAGGGCATCTCCGGCGCGCAGGGCGCCACCATCCAGCACCTGTCTCAACTCAGGGCCAGCGTCTCCGGCGTCAACCTGGACGAGGAGATGGTGAACCTGGTCCAGTACCAGAAGGGCTACGAGGCGGCCGCGCGCGTCATCCAGGCCATCAACGAGATGCTGGAGCAGATGATGCAGATGGTGCGATAGCCATGCGTATCAGCAACCGCAGCACGGCCGACCGCCTGATGATGCACATCCAGCAGGCCACCATGCGCCTCAACGAGACGCAGGAGCGGGTGGCCAGCGGCCGGAAGATCAACCGGCCCTCGGACGACCCGTTCGCCACGGCGCGAGCGCTCTCGGCGCGCACGCAACTGGACCTGGTGGCGCAGTACACGCGCACGGTGGACCTCGCGTCCACGGAACTCGCGGCCACGGAGTCCTCGTTGGCGGCGCTGGGCGCGGTCATGACGCGCGCGCAGGAACTGACGGTGCAGGCGGACTCCTCCGGCCTCAGTTCGGAGGGCCGCCAGCAGATCGCGACGGAGCTCGCGGAGATGCTGAAGGAAGTCGCCACCATCGCGAACACCACGCAGGGCGGCCGCAGCATCTTCGGCGGCCACCAGGCCGGCGCGGCGTTCACCCCGGACATTCCCGCCGCGCCCACCGCGTTCATCTACAACGGCGACGGCGGCGAGGTGCTGCGCGAGATCGGCGAGGGCGAGCGCATCGCCGTGAACATCCAGGGTGAGGCGCTCTTCGATGGCGTCTTCTCCTCCCTGATCGCCTTCCGGGACGGCTTGCTGGCGGACGACCGCACCGCCATCAACAACGCCGCCACCCAGATCGGCTTCGAGATCGACGAGGTGATGACCGCCCGTGGCGAGGTGGGCGCGCGCATGCGCCGCCTGGACATGGCGTGGGCACGCCTCGATGAGTCCGAGTTCTCGTTGCGGACGACCATTTCCGGCCTGGAGGAGGTGGACATCACGGAGGAACTCGTGGAGTTGCAGATGCGAGATACGGCGTTCCAGGCCGCGCTGACCGCGACCGCTCGGTCGCTGGGCGTGAGCCTGCTGGACTTCCTGCGCTGACGCCCGGGCGGTAAGTGCAGGACAGGGTTGCGATAGCCACGGGCGGAGGGCCCGTGAATGGAGGCGGAGATGCTGGTACGGACGAACTTCCTCGGTGTCGAGGAAACCATCGAGGTCGCGGAGGAGCAGATCTTCTCCTTCGACCCCGGCCTCGGCGGCTTCGAGTCGCTGCGGCGCTACGCGCTGATCCCGGAGGCGGAGTCGCCCATCGAGTGGCTCCAGTCGCTGGAGGATCCTGAGGTCGCCTTTGCGCTCCTCGAGCCGTTCTCCTTCCGCTCGGACTACTCGTTCGAGTTGACGGACGCGGACGCGGAGGCGCTGGGCATGCACGAACCGCAGGACGCACTCGTGCGCTGCGTGCTGACGCTGCACGAGGACCCGACGAAGATCACGGCGAACCTGCTCGCCCCGCTGGTGCTCTGCCGGCGCACGCACATGGCGCGCCAGGTGATCGTGCAGAACGCGGACTACGCGCTGCGCCAGCCGCTGTTCACCGAGGCGCAGGCCGCCGCGTTGAACGCGGGCGAGGAGATGCCCCTGAAGGCCTCCGCCTGACCTTCGCGCCGCGCCGACCGCGCGGCTGGTGATGCAGCCGCCTCATGCCGATGATCCTCCTACGGGATCGCGGTACGGCGGCGCGACGCCCTCCGCGAGGAGGACGCGCAGCACGACCACGGGACATAACCCGCAGGCAGGGAGGCCAGGGTGCTGATTCTTACCCGCAAGGCGGAGCAAGGCATCGTCATCGATGGCAACGTGGTCATCCGCCTGCTGTCGATCGACGGTGAGCGCGTGAAGATCGGCATCGACGCGCCCCGCGCCGTGTCCGTCCTCCGCGAGGAACTCCTGGTCGAGGTAGCCGACGAGAACCAGGCCGCCGCGCGCTTCCACGGCCACATCGGCCTGGCGCACGCCCTCCGCCGCCTCGATCGCGCCCCCGCCCCCACGGACGGCTGACCCCGCTCGACCGC
>JBBDIC010000078.1:0-24095 GCA_040880625.1 Dehalococcoidia bacterium
CTAGTTGTGGCCGCGGCGGGTGCGGCCGCCGCGCATCTTGCGCTTGTCGGGGCGGCGCTGTTGCGAGGACATCGAGCGGAGCGACTCGGGGAGGCCGTCGCCGATCTGTTCGCGGCGCAACTCGACGACCTGGTCGCGGAGGAGGGCCGCGCGCTCGAAGTCGAGTTCCTTCGCCGCGGTCTTCATCTGGCGCTCCAGTTCCGCGATCATGCGCGCGATCTCCTCCTTCGGGAGGTCGCTCGCCACGTCGTAGCCGGTGGACGCCTCGGCGATGCCGCGCAGGCGGTCGCCGATGTCGCGGATGGTCTTCTGGATGCCCTCCGGCGTGATGCCGTGCTCGGCGTTGTACGCCCCCTGGATCACGCGACGGCGTTCCGTCTCGTCCAGGGCGTAGCGCATCGAGGCGGTGATGTGGTCCGCGTACATGATGACGCGGCCCTGCGGGTGGCGGGCGGCGCGGCCGGTGGTCTGGATGAGCGACCCGCCCGAGCGCAGGTAGCCCTCCTTGTCCGCGTCCAGGATGCAGACCAGCGACACCTCCGGCAGGTCCAGGCCCTCGCGCAGGAGGTTGATGCCCACCACCACGTCGTACACGCCGAGACGCAGGTCGCGCAGGATGTCGATGCGCTGGAGCGTGTCGATCTCCGAGTGCAGGTACATGGACTTCACGCCCATCTCCTGCAGGTAGTCGTTCAGGTCCTCGGACATCTTCTTGGTGAGCGTGGTGATCAGCGTCCGCTCGTGGCGGGCGATGCGGTCCTGCACCTCGTTGAGGAGGTCGTCGATCTGGCCCTTCGTCGGGCGGACGTCGATCTCCGGATCCAGGATCCCCGTGGGGCGGATCACCTGCTGGACGACCTGCGAGGAGACCTCGTGCTCGTACGGGCCCGGCGTGGCGGAGACGAAGACGACCTGGTTGATGTGGTCCTCGAACTCGGCGAAGTTCAGCGGACGGTTGTCCATGGCGCTCGGCAGGCGGAAGCCGTACTCCACCAGCGTGCGCTTCCGCGACGCATCGCCCTCGTACATGCCGCGCACCTGTGGGATGGCGATGTGGGACTCGTCCACGAACAGCAGCCAGTCGTCCGAGAAGTAGTCGAGCAGCGTCCACGGTGTGGAGCCGGGGTCGCGGCCGGCGAGGTGGCGCGAGTAGTTCTCGATCCCGGAGCAGTAGCCGACCTCGCGCAGCGTCTCCAGGTCGTAGCGCGTGCGTTCCTCGAGGCGCGCCGCCTCCAGGACGCGGCCCTCGCGCCGGAAGAGGGCCACCTGCTCCGCCATCTCCGCCTCGATGGCGGCGATGGCGCCCTCCATGCGGTCCTCCGACGTGACGAAGTGCTTGGCGGGGTAGATCGCCGTCTGGTCCGTCTCGCTCAGGACCTCCCCCGTGAGCGGGTCGAGCGTCTGGATGCGCTCCACCTCGTCGCCGAAGAAGTCGATGCGGATCGCCAGGTCCTCGTAGGCGGGGAAGACGGTCAGCGAGTCGCCGCGCACACGGAACGTGCCGCGCACGAGGTTGAGGTCGTTGCGGGCGTACTGCATCGAGACGAGTTGGCGCACGAGCGAGCCGCGGTTCACGTGCCGCCCTCGCCAGAGCCGCGCGATGAAGGACTCGTACTCGCCCGGCTCACCGAGGCCGTAGATGCACGAGACGGAGGCGACAATGACCACGTCGCGCCGCTCGAAGAGCGCCCGCGTGGCGGCGTGGCGCATCTTGTCGATCTCTTCGTTGATGTCCGCGTCCTTGGCGATGTAGGTGTCGGAGCGCGGGATGTACGCCTCCGGCTGGTAGTAGTCGTAGTACGAGACGAAGTACTCGACGGCGTTGTCCGGGAAGAACTCGCGGAACTCCTGCGCCAGTTGCGCGGCCAGCGTGCGGTTGGGCGCCAGGACGAGCGTCGGGCGCTGGTAGCGCTCGATGACGTTGGCCATCGCGAAGGTCTTGCCGGTGCCGGTGGCGCCCAGGAGGGTCTGCGAACGCATGCCCTGCGTGAGGCCGTCCACGAGGCCCTCGACGGCCTCCGGCTGGTCGCCCATGAGTTGGAAGTCAGACACGATCCGGAACGGTCGCGCCTCGACGGTCGGCGGTTCGCTCGTGGTCACTGGGTCCCCCGGTGCTGCCGATCCAGTGTACCGCCGGAGCAAGAACAAGAACAGACGTTCGAGCAGTCTCGATCCGTGGGAAGAGGAGGGAAGGGCGTCCCTCGCGGGACGCCCTTCGCATGTGGTACGTGGCTGCCGGTTAGTTCGTGGCTACGTCGATGACGAGCCGGGTTGGGGTGCTCAGCTCTGAGATCCGGTAGGCCTGGACACCGTCCACGCCGAGGATCCAGGTGGACTGACCTTCGAAGCCGCAGATTTCCTGGGCTTGGAGGACAACCTGGTGGTCCTCCGTGAACTCCGTGGGGACGGTCGACTCACCCGTGTTCGGGTCGTAGACATAGGCCCGCGGGAAGTTCACGCGCAGCATGGAGCTGCCCTCCGTGGAGACGCCGAAGCCCGAGCCACACTCGTCGGCGCTGGCAACGTACCCGACGGTGAAGCCGGGGACGCCATCGCTGACCGTGATGTTCTCCCACTCGTCTGCGAACTCGAAGACGATGCGGTCGAAGCCCTGATGCTGGGCAATGCGGACGTCGGTGATAACGCCGGCGCCGCCTCGAGCGGTGTGGTCGAGCGCAGCGAGGGTGAAGCCGGCCGGGATCGCGCCGCCGTCGTCGCCGTTGTCGCCATCACCGGCGCCGGGGATCGCGATGACCTGACCGACTTCGATGACGTTGACGTTGGCGATGCGGTTCGCCTGTGCGAGGACGTCGATGCTGGTGCCGTGGCGCGCGGCGATGGCACCGAGCGTGTCGCCCGGCTGCACGACGTAGGTGTCGCTGGTCGACGGCGGCGTGTCGCTGCCCTCCGTGTGGCCGGGGATCGCCAGGACGTGACCGACGCGGACGACGTTCGGGTTCGCAATGCCGTTGGCCTGTGCGATGGCGCTCGCGGTGGTGCCGTGGCGCGTGGCGATGGCGCCGAGCGTGTCACCTGACTGCACGGTGTAGACCGTGCCTCTGGACGGCGGAGTGTCGCTGCCCTCGGTTGGGCCGGGGATGACCAGGGACTCGCCGACGAAGATGCGGTTGGCACTCGCGAGGTCATTGGCATCGACGATGGCGCTGACGCTCGTGTCGTGCGCGGCGGCGATCCCGCCGACGGTGTCGCCCGGCTGGACGACGTAGAACTGCTGTGCTGCGGCGGATCCGGCGAGGCCGAATGCCGCAATGAGGGCGGCGGTCATGGCCGTGAGTGCGAGAGTCGGGCCGCGGAGAGCCCGTGCCACAAACATAGGCACCTTCCTGACGTGGTGAACGCGGGTTCGGGTTGTGCGTACGAGGCTGAAGGGGCGATCCGGTCGGTGGCATCGCCGGTGCGGGGTGAGGCGTATCGGCTGCGTAACGATCGCGGTAGTGGTGGTGGGGCGTGCAGGAGTAGCTCGGCGGACGGCAGGGAAGTGGAGCGCTGTGGGGGCTCTGCCTATGAGCCGGCGCGGGCCTGCTCCTCCGTGACGAACTCGGCCTTGGTGAAGACGGTGACGCGGTTGCGGCCGCTGCGCTTCGCTTCGTACAGGGCCTGGTCGGCGCGGCGGATCAACTCGAACTCGTCCTGGTCGTCCTCCACGGGGAGGGCGGCGACGCCGATGGAGACGGTGATACGCACGGCCTCCGCGTCCGGCGGCGGCACGTCGCCCGGTCGGAACTCCGTCACGGCGATGGCGGCCCGCACCTTCTCCGCGACGCTCAGCGCGTCCTCCAGGCTCGTCTCCGGCAGGACGAGCGCGAACTCCTCGCCGCCGTAGCGCCCGAGGATGTCCGACTCGCGGACGATGGCCGCGATGACCTCCGCGGTCTCGCGCAGCACAGCGTCGGCGAAGGGATGGCCCCAGGCGTCGTTGACGGCCTTGAAGTCGTCCAGGTCGATCATCAGCGCAGCCAGGTCGCGGCCGTAGCGCCGGGAGCGACGGAACTCAACCCCGAAGCGCTCGAACAGGGCGCGCCTGTTGGGGATGCCGGTGAGCGCGTCCGTGCGCGCGAGGCGGTCGAGTTCGGCCGAGGCCTCGCGCAACTGCGTGGCGGTCCGCACCAGGCGACGCTCGCGCTGGAGGGCGGCGCGACTGTTCACCACCATCTGCGTGAGCAGCGTCAGCGCGGCCAGCGTGGCGATGAGCCCCCACAGGTCGTGGCTCATGCCGAAGGCGGACCACCCGAAGATCGTCGCGTCGTCGCTGGCCGCCACGCCCCACGCGAGGACCGCGGCTGACACCGCGGCGCCGAGGGCCAGCGGCCAGTACGCGCGGAGGCGGTCACGCATCACCGCGCCTCCGCCGGCGCCTCGTGCTCCAGCACGGCGCGCAGCAACTCTTCCAGTGTCTCGATGGCGGGGCGGTCGTCGAGGGCCTGCTCCACCGCGCGCTCCGCCTCGCGGCGGGAGTACTGGAGCGACACGAGCGCATCGATGGCGTCCGCGCGCAGGTCGTCCGGGGCGACGGGCGGGGTCGGGACGCCGTCCGCCGCGCCGCGGAGGAGGGCCTCCTGCGTGAGTTTGCCAGCGAGTTGCGCGACGATCGTCTGCGAGAGGCGCTGGCCGATGCCGGGCAACTGCTGGATCGCCTTCACATCGCCGGCCTCGATCCAGCGGGCGATCTCGGAGACGGGGCGCGTCAGCGCGCGCACGGCCTTGGTGGGGCCCACGTCCGGCACCTCGATGAACTTGCGGAAGAACTCGCGCTCGGCGCGGTGCTGGAAGCCGATCAGCAGCGGGATCGGGTTGCGCTCCGACACGTGGTAGTACGTGAACACCACCGTCTCCGGCGCGCCCTCCACGGAGGCGACCCAGTCGCCGGCGAAGGCGGGGATGCGCACCTCGTACCAGACGCCCTGCACGTCCATCCACGCCGTGGCCGTGTCCACGTCATAGTGCGTCACCTTGCCACGCAGCGCCGCGATCATCGCGCCCTCATCGTGCCATCGCCTCCTCGAGGCGCGCCTCGGCGAGGCGGGTGAGCGCCAGCGCGCATGCGTCCGTCACGTCGAGCGGCCCCGGCACCTCCGTCACGCCGAGGTGGATCGCCACCATCTGGGCGACCTGCTCCTTGGGCGCCCCGCCCCAGCCGGCCACGGACTCCTTCACGCTCGTCGGCGGGTAGTCGTACACCGCGACGCCCGCGGCGGCGGCGGCCACCATGGACGCGGCGCGCGCCTCGCCGATCGCCATCGCCGACTTCACGTTCTCGGCAACGAACTGCTGCTCGATGGCGACCTCGGCGGGCCGGTACTCGGCGATGAGGGCCGCGACGCAGTCAAAGATGCGGTGGAGGCGCACGGCGCGTGGCTCGGATGGCTTCGTGCGCAGCGCGCCGCAGTGGACCAGCGTCCCGCCGCTACCGCGCTCATCGATGATCGCGTAGCCCGTGACGCCCAGGCCGGGGTCGATGCCGAGGACGCGCCGCGCGGCGGCCGCGGCAGGCGGCGCGGGTGGTCGGTCCATCTGCGTTCCTCGCGCAATCTTGGGGAGTGCGCACGTGCGGTCCGACGCCTGCGAGGGCGACCGGACGCGGGTCAGCCTAGCCTGCGAGCGCTTCCAGCACCGCGTCGTCCCAGTCGGCGTTGGAATAGACGCGGGAGACATCGTCCAGTTCGTCCAGGCGCTCGAAGAGGCGGAACGCGGCCACGGCGTCCTTCTCGTCCAACTGGATGCGGGTCTTCGGCAGCGGCGCGAGTTCGGCGCTCTCCACCGTCAGCCCGGCCAGCTCCAGCGCCTCGCGCACGCGATGAAGGTCGGCGGCCTCCGTGACCACCTCGATGGACTCCTCCGCCGAGGCGTCCACGTCCAGCGCGCCGGCCTCGATGGCCTGCAACTGGAGGTCGTCCGGGTCGTGGCCGTTGGCGGCGACGGTGATGACACCGCGGCTGTCGAACTGCCACGCGACGGCGCCGCTGTCCGCCATGGTGCCACCCCCGCGCGAGAAGGCGTGACGCACCTCCGCGACGGTGCGGTTCCGGTTGTCCGTCACCGCCTGCACGATGACGGCCGTGCCGCCCGGACCGTAGCCCTCGTAGGTGACTTCCTCCAGGTTGTCGGCGTCGCTCGCGCCGGCGCCCTTCTTGATGGCGCGGTCGATGTTGTCGGCGGGCATGTTGGCCTGCTTGGCCTTCTGCACGGCCAGGCGCAGCGCCGCGTTCACGTCCGGGTCGGGGTCGCCCGCCTTCGCCGCCATCGTGATGTCACGGGCGAGTTTCGTGAACAACTGCCCCTTCTTGGCGTCGGTGGCAGCCTTCTTGTGCTTGATCGAGGACCACTTGGAATGTCCGGACACACGCCACCCTCACCACGCACCGTGCCGCGTACCGGCGCGGGTGCTCCGAGGCCCATGTTACCGCGAGGCGAACGAGCGGGACACCGCCCCCGCGCCGACCCTCGATGTCCCGTCAGTCCGAGGACACCCGCAGCACCGTGTTGTCGATGAGGCGCGCGCGTCCGAAGCGCACCGCCAGCGACAGCAGCGCGTCCCGCGTCACCTGCCCCTCACACTCGGCGAGGCCGTCCGCATCCGCCAGCGACACGTAGTCGATGCGGGCGAGCGGCTGCACGGCGATCTCGGCCTGCACCAGCGCCCGGAGCGCGGAGGCGTCCCGTACGCCGTCTGACCACGCCGCCTCGGCACGGCGGAGCCCGCGCGACAGCGCCAGCGCCTGCATGCGCTCCTCGTCCGTGAGGTACACGTTCCTCGATGAGCGCGCGAGGCCGCCCTCCTCGCGCACCGTGGGGCAGGCGACGACCTCCACGGGCAGCAGCAGGTCGCGGACGAGGCGGCGGATCACCAGCACCTGCTGCGCGTCCTTCTGGCCGAAGTAGGCCCGGTCCGGCTGGACGATGCTGAACAACTTCGTCACCACCGTCGCCACGCCGTCGAAGTGGCCCGGCCGCGCCGCGCCCTCCAGGACCGTCGATAGCGCGCCGGTACTGACGGTGGTGGTGGCGCCCTCCGGATAGATGTCGGCGACGGCCGGCATCAGGACGGCGGTCACGCCCTCGTCGCGGCACGCGGCCAGGTCGTCCGCCTCCGTGCGGGGGTACTGCGTGTAGTCGTCGTTGGGGCCGAACTGCGTGGGGTTGACGAAGATGCTCACGACGACGGAGGCGCAGTCCTCGCGCGCGCGGCGGATGAGCGAGCGATGGCCCTCGTGCAGCGCGCCCATCGTCGGCACGAGGCCCACCGGGCCGTCGAGGGCCGGGCGCAGCGCGCGGAAGTCCGGCACCGTACGGGCGATGTGCAACGTGGCGTGCAACCTGACTCCGAGCCGCTCGTCGACGCGCTGCTCTGCCTGTTGGAGGTGGCGAGCCTACACCGCTAGCGTTCCGCGTCCACGCCCGGGGCCGGGGCGTCCTGCAATTCTCGCAGCACGCGCTCCGCCTCGCTCATGTCCTGGTCGGCGGTGGGGGTCATGCGGCGGATCAACTCCAGCGCGTGCTCGTCCATGAAGAAGGATTCGTCGGCGGTGGGGAACTGGCCGGCGCGCACCTCCGTGATGTACTCGCGCAGGGCGCCGCGGATCATCTCGCCGCCCTCGACGAAGCGGCGCGCGTGGCGGGGCTTCAGGTCGTCGTACAGGCCCAGCAGGTCGTGCCACACCTGCACCTGGCCGGAGGCGAACGGCCCTGCGCCGATTCCGATGGTGGGTACCTTTACGCGCTGGGTGATCATGTGGGACAGCGCCGTGGGCACGAGTTCCAGGACGATCACGTAGGCTCCCGCGTCGGCCAGCGCCTTCGCGTCCGAGATGAGGTGCACGGCGTCGCGCGGGGTCTTGCCCTGCACGCGGAAGCCACCGGTCTGGTTCACGGACTGCGGCGTCAGGCCAATGTGGCCCATCACCGGGATGCCGGCCTCCACCAGCCGGCGCACCGTCTCCGCCGAGCGCTGCCCGCCCTCGAGTTTGACCGAGCCGCAGCCGGTCTCCTTGATGATGCGGGTGGCGTTCTCCATCGCCTGCTGCCAGCCGCCCTGGTAGGAGCCGAACGGCATGTCGATGACCACGTGGGCGCGCTTCGCCCCGCGCACGGCCGCGCGGCCGTGGTGGATCATGTCCTCCACGGTCACCGGCAGCGTGGAGTCGTAGCCGAGGACCACCATCCCGAGGGTGTCACCCACGAGGATGACGTCCACGCCGGCCTCGTCGGCCATCTTCGCGGTTGGGTAGTCGTAGGCCGTCACCATCGTGATCGGCTGGCCCCCTTCCCGCATCTTCTGCAGGTCGAGGATCGTCACTGGGCGGGGCATCAAATCGTCCGTCCGGAACCGTGAGTCCACTGGTCGAGCGACGTCAACCAGATGTGGACCGCGGTGGAAAGGCCTCGCCGCCACGAAGGGTCGACGGGCTACGTACGGTTACCCCGAGTATAGAAACCCCACCGGCCGCGTCAATGCTCGTGATACCGGAGGGAACGACCGCGATCGGGCGCGCATCGACGCATCGAGGTCACTCGACGCCTCGCGCGCGTGTCAGTCGGCGAGCCCGGGCACGCCGCCGAGGCGCTTCGCGGCGCGGACGCCGTTCAGCACGGCCCGCTCCACGGCGCGCGCCGCCATCGCCTCGATCGAGGGGTACTGGTCGTCCGTGATCTCCTGCTCGCCGGTGGCCAGCGCGAAGATCACGTCGCCGTCGGCGCGCGTGTGCACCGGCCAGATCGATCGCGCGAAGCCGTCGTGCGCGACCGCGGCGATGCGGTTCACCTGCGTCTTCGTCAGCCGCGCGTTCGTCGCCACTACCGCGAGCGTGGTGTTCGAGGGCTCCTCGGCGGCCATCGCCTGTGACTCCGCCTGCGCGTGCTGCTCGTGCTCCGCCTCCACCTGGCGGCGCCCGCGGCCGATGCGCAGCAAGTCGTCCACGTCCAGAAAGCCGCCCTCGTCGTCGCGCGGGGCGGCGAGGACCTCGCCGGTGCGGGCGTCGCGGATCGAACCGACGGCGTTCACCGCGGCGACGGCGCCCACGACCACGCCGGTCTGCAGGCGCTCGCTGGCGGTGCCGAGGCCGCCCTTCCACGCGCGCTCAATGCCGGCCATCTTCGCGACGGTCGCGCCCGCACCCGCGCCCACGGAGCCCTGCGCCACGCGGCCGCCCGAGGCGCGCTCGGCGGCGCGGTAGCCGGCGGCGGCGTCCGGCCACGACGCGCGCCCGATGCCGAGGTCGAACAGGATCGCCGCAGGGACGATGGGGACGACGCCGGTGGCGTAGCGGAAGCCCACATCGCGCGCCGCCAGGTAGTGCATGACGCCTGTCGCCGCCTCCAGCCCGAACGCGGAGCCGCCGGCGAGGACGATCGCGTGGACCTCCTCCACCAGGTTGCCGGGGCGCAGCAGGTCCGTCTCGCGCGTGCCGGGCGCGGCGCCGCGGACGTCCACGCCGCCGACGGTGCCGGGTGGACAGAGGATGACCGTGCAGCCGGTGGCGGCGCGGCGGTCCGTCCAGTGGCCCACGCGGATGCCGCGGACGTCCGTGATCGCGTCGAGTGCTGCCATGGGGCGCCAGTCTACGGTCTGGGACCGGTGGGCGCGGGCGTTCGAGTCCGGACGGCGGGCGGGCTAGCCGGCGGCCTGGGCCGTGTGCGCCGGCGGGACCGTGCGCTCCGACTGCGGTACGGCGAACACCGTGCGCGCCGGGACCACCTCGTCGATGAACTGGAGACAGCGGCGCATGTACGCCTCCGGCGTGCTGGCGTACGCGGTGGCGTGGCCTTCCTCGTCGTCCACGATCCAGACGCGGACGCGCGGGTCCAGGGACGCCGCCGCCAGGTTGAGCGTGTGCGTGGCCGGCACCACCTCGTCCGCCTCGCCGTGGACGAACAGCACCGGCACGCCCACCTTCTCGATGGCGCGCAGCGGGCTGAGCGCCGTCACGTCGCACTTGAACAGGCGGCGCGCCACCAGGAACGAGGCGGCGAAGACTACGGACGGCACGCGCGGGTGCTGTGCGCGCAGGAATGCTCGCATCGATGTGAACGTGGAGTCGGCGACGATACCAGAGACCTCGACGCCGCGTGCGACAGCGTCCAGCGCGAGCGCCGCGCCGTAGCCGAAGCCGTGGAGGAGGATCGGCGTGCGGCCGGAGCGACGGCGCACGTAGGAGACGGCCGCCTGCACGTCCAGCCGCTCGCGGCAGCCGAGCGTGTCGCGGCGCCCGCCGGACTCGCCGTGGGCGCGCAGGTCGAACGCGAAGACGGAGAACCCTCGACGCACGTAGTCGCGCTGGAGTTGGAGCAGGCCGCGCTCGCGGTCGGCGCGGGTGGCGCCGGCCTCGTGTACCAGGATCACCGTGGCGCGCGGGCCGGGGGACTCCAGGAACCAGCCGCGGAGGGTGAGGCGGTCTGCGGTCAGGAACTGGACTTCCTCATAACGCAGGCCCAGGTCCGCGGGCGTGCCCTGCACGCGCGTCCGCCGGCCGCCGGTGAGGGCGTCCGCCAGGTACACGGCGGCAAAGAGGATCACGAGCGCCACTAGCGCGGCTACCGCGATGAAGATCCAAACCATGGACAGCGTTCTCTCGTTCTCCGCCCCCGCCTGCGGTGACGGCGGCCGTCACCTCGGGACGAGATGTCGGAACCGTAACAGCGGAGGGGGCTCCGCGACAAGGCTGTTATGTAGGTATCGCCCCGCAATCGTGATACGTGTCAGTTAGGCATGGCCGGCCGGCGTGATAGCGCCCCACCTCGACTTATGGTGATCTACGGTCGCTGGCACCGAGGACAGTAGTGCGTGCCACGCCCGGCGAGGCGCACCTTGCGGATCGGCGTGCCGCAGCGCTCGCACGGCTGGCCCTCGCGGCGGAACACGTGGACGCGCACGTGATGCATGCCCTCCGCGCCCAGGCCGTCGCGGTAGTCGCTGAACGAGGAGCCCCGGTCGCCCAGCGATTCCTCCAGCGTCTGGAGCACGGCGGCCCGCAGCCGCTTCACGCGCTCCCGCCCGAGGCGTCCCGCGGCCGTGCCCGGATGCACGCGCGCGATCCACAGCGCCTCGTCCGCGTAGATGTTGCCGACGCCCGCGGTGATGCGCTGGTCCAGCAGCAGCGCCTTCACCGGCGCGGTGCGGCCCTTCAGGCGGGCGATCAGATAGGCGTCCGTGAAGCCTTCGGCGAGGGCGTCCGGGCCGGACGCCGGCATCGCCTCGCGCGGCTCCTCGACGAGGTGCCACGTGCCGAACTTGCGGAGGTCGTTGAAGCGCAGCGTGCTGCCGTCGTCCAGTTCGATGCGGGCGCGCTCGTACCGATGGTCGGGGGCCTCGGCGGCTGCGTGTGTCAACGAGCCGGTCATGCGCAGGTGGACGACCCATGTGCGGCCGTCGTCCAGGTGGAGCAGGAGGTACTTGCCGTGCCGCCCGATCTCCTGGATGCGCTGCCCGGCGAGTTCGCGCTCGATCTCCCGCGGGCTGTGCGTGATCGCCAGCCGCTCGGCGCCCGCGTGGATGCGCACGCGCACGATCCGCCGCCCCTCGATGAGCGGCGCGAGGTCGCGCCGGATCGTCTCGACTTCAGGGAGTTCGGGCATCAGGCGTCGGTCGCCGGCAGGCAGATCGGGGCGTGGACCATGAATCGAAGGGTGTCCGTCAACGACTCCGGTTGATCCCGCGCGACCTGCACGTAGTACTCGTCCGGGGCGAAGTCGCCGTACCTGCCGGTACTGGAGACGATCGCGCCCTGAACGTCCTCGAACGGGACCGCGTCGAGCAGCACGCGGAACCTGAGCACGTTCGCGCGGCGTCCGAGGATGCTGCGCACGAACGCCTCCTCCGTGACGCCGTTGAACTCCAGATCCGAGAGCACCCGGTCCATGCGCTCCAGGTACCGGCGCACGCCGTGTTCGTCAGGCGCCTCCGCGAGCGCCGCGTGCGCGCGGTCAGTCTCGGCGACGAGCGTCCGGCATCCCTCGATGACTTCGTCGGATGCGCCCGATGCTCGCATCGCTTCGACATCGATGACCTCGGGCGCTGGTTCGGGCGAGCAGGCGATGCAGTAGGCGGCGACGAGGGCGACAGCAAGCGCGCCATGCGCCCTCACTCCATCTCGCCCCAGGAGCGGCCGACTTTCTCGTCCAGGTCCAGCGGCACGGCGAGGTCGATCGAGGGCATCAGGCGGTGCGCCAGTTCGCGCACGTCGTCCAGTTCCGACCGAGGCGTCTCGAAGATCAGTTCGTCGTGGACCTGCAGGATCATGCGCGCCTTCGCGCCCTGCCGGCGGCGCTCCAGCATCTCGTCGTCGATGCGGTTCATGGCGAGTTTGATGATGTCGGACGCCGTCCCCTGGATCGGCATGTTGATGGCGATGCGCTCGGCGGCCTGGCGGACCACGCGGTTGCGGGAGCGCAGGTCCGGCATGTAGCGCCGGCGGCCCACCAGCGTCTCGGCGTAGCCGCGCTCGCGGGCCTCCTCCACCACGCTGGTGCGCCACTCCTGGACGCGCGGATACGCCTCGAAGTAGGCGGTGATGAACGACTCCGCCTCGTCGCGCGGGATGCCCTCCCGCGTGGACATGCCGAAGGCGGTCAGGCCGTACAGCACGCCGAAGTTGAACACCTTGGCGCGGCGGCGGTCTTCCGAGGTGACGGCGGCCTCCTCCTTCTTGAAGACGTTGGCCGCCGTGGAGCGGTGGATGTCCTTGCGCGCCTGGAACGCCGCGCGCAGTTCCTCGTCGCCGCTGATGTGCGCCAGCACCCGCAGTTCGATCTGCGAGTAGTCGATCGCGAGGAGCACCGGGTCGTCGCCGCAGTCCTTCGCCACAAAGGCGCGGCGCACCATCTGGCCCACCTCGGAGCGGACGGGGATGTTCTGGAGGTTCGGGTCGTTCGAGGCGAGACGGCCGGTGGCAGCGGTCACCTGCGAGAAGACGGTGTGGACGCGCCCAGTCGCCGGGTTGACCTGGTGCGGCAGCGTGTCCACGTAGGTCGACTTGATCTTGGTCAACTCGCGCCAGTTGAGGATCGCCTCCACGCACGGGTGAGCCAGGCGGAGCGGTTCCAGGGCGTCCGCGTCCGTGGTGTAGCCGGTCTTGGTGCGGCGCGTCTTGGGCAGGCCGATCTCTTCGAACAGGACGTGGCTCAGTTCCTGCGGCGACCCGATCTTCACCTCGTGCCCCACGGCGTCGTACACGGCCTGTTCCGCCGCCACGATCTTCTCCGTCAACTCGCGGTCGAGTTGCGCGAGCACCTCGCCGTCGAGGCCCACGCCCCACTGCTCCATGCGCGCCAGCACCGGAACATGCGGCATGTCCACGTCCTCGAAGACGCGCAGCAGTGAGCCCTCCGCCAGTTCTTCGCGCAGCGGCGCCACGAGGCGCAGCGCCATGTCCGCCTCGATGCAAGCGTACCGCGCGACGGCCTCGATGGGTGCGCGCGAGAACGGGATCGCCTTGCTCGCACTGCCGAGGAACGACTTCGGCTCGATGGTGTCCTTGCGCAGGCGCGTGAACGCCAGGCGCTGGAGCGACATATTGGAGTCGCCCAGCAGGTAGGCGGCCACCTGAGTGTCGAAGTCGTCCGTGGCGGGCCAGATGGACGCGTCCGCCATGCCGAGCGCCATCATCCCGTACTTACTATCGTGTGCGATCCGCTCGATGCCCGCCTCGGTGAAGATCGGGCGCAGCGCGTCGAACACCTCGTCACGCGACAACTGGCCGCCGCCGCCGCCCTCCGCGTCGTCGTCGGCGAGGAGGCGGCCCTGCTCTGAGAGCGCGTGGCCGAAGGGGACGTAGGACGCGCTCTCCTCGGCCGCCGCGATCGCGATCCCCACGAGCGTCTGCGAGGCGCGCACAGGATGCGCGTCGTCCGCGATCACGACGTAGGAGAAGCGCCCCGCCTTCCGCACGCGCGCCACGAGCGCATCGAGCGCGGCGCGTGTGGTGACCGTCTCGTAGTCGCCCTCGGGCTCGTCGGTGGGGACAGCGGCCTCGTCGGAGTCGGACGCCGGCAGGCGCGGAAGGAGCGAGCGGAACTCGAGTTCGTGGAAGAGGTCCACGACGGCCTGGCGGTCGTAGTCGCGAAGGCGAGAGGCGTCCAGGTCCAACTCGATGTCCGGGACGTCACGGACGATGGTGGCGAGTTCCCTCGAGAGGATCGCCTCGTCCACGCCGTTCTCGAGCGCGGTGCGGGTGCGCTTCGGCTCGATCTCCGCGAGGTTGGCGAGCATCTCGTCCAGCGTGCCGTAGCGGTTGATGAGCGCCTTGGCGCCCTTCTCGCCGATGCCCTTCACGCCGGGGATGTTGTCTGAGGTGTCGCCCACCAGCGCCTTGTACTCCACCATCTGGAGCGGCTCGAAGCCGAAGCGCTCCCGGACCACGTCCGGGTCGTACATGATGTAGTCCTTCTGGTAGGGCCGGTACATGTACACGCCCACGCCGGGGCGCACCAACTGGATCATGTCGTTGTCCAACGTGACGATGATCACCGGGATGCCCTGGTCGAAGGCCTGTTCCGCCAGCGTGCCCAGCACGTCGTCCGCCTCGTAGCCCATCTTCTCGGCCAGGGGGATGCGGAACGCCTCCAGCAGTTCGCGGATGCGGTCGAACTGCGGGATGAGGTCGTTCGGGACGGCTT
Organism: Dehalococcoidia bacterium; assembly: GCA_040880625.1. GTDB lineage: Bacteria > Chloroflexota > Dehalococcoidia > UBA2979 > UBA2979 > W-Chloroflexi-9. The sequence continues at coordinate 14,629 of JBBDIC010000078.1, forward strand.
CGCGGTGCGCCTTGTAGCGCTCGTCCTTGCCCTTGCGGAACGTCTCTTCCGAGGCGTCCCACGCCGCGATGACGTGCGTGGGCTTCAACTCCCGGAACACGGTGAGCAGGCTATTCGCGTAGCCGAAGACGGCGGAAATCGGCTCCTGCGTGCGCGTGGGCGGCAACACGTCCCGCAGCGCGTAGTAGGAGCGGAAGATGATCCCGTGCGAGTCCAGGATGACGAGGAGCGGCTGCTCCTCGCCCGGCTCATCCGAGGGGGGCGCGGCGGTCTGCTTCGAGGGAGTCACGGCGGCAGTATAGGCGGCACCCGAACGCCGGGTGGCGGTGACCCCCACCCCAACGCTCCCCCGTGAAGGAGGAGGGGGCCGAAAGCGGGCGGGGAGGTGGAGGGCGCGGGATACACACACATTCGGCGGGCGTTCGTGTCTAGAATGCCGCGAATGCTCCGATTCCGGTCACTGCCGCAACTCGCCCTCCGCCGCATGCGGCGGAACTGGCGCCTCCTGTCCAGCGTGGCCACGGGCACGCTGGTCGCCGCCGCCGTGCTGTCGGCCACCTCGATCTATTCGGACGCGATCCGTGATCTGGGGCTCCAGCACGCGCTCGACCAGCGAGACGTGCGCGACCTGGACGTGCGCGTCGGGCAGAGCAACATCCCGGTCAATCCCACCGCCTACCAGCAGTCGCGCCAGCGGCAGGACCAGGCCGTCGCCTCCACCACCGGAGGCGCCACCGGGGCGGTCACGCGCCAGGCCGCCAGCGCCACGTTCTACCCGACGGCCCCCGGCGGCGAGGTGCGCATCGACGACCCCGCGCGTCCGCGCTCCAACCTGATCTTCCGCTCCGACCTGCCGGACCACGTGGACGTCGTCGACGGCACGTACCCGCGCGCCATGCCCGACCTGGACGAGGGCGAGGCGATCGAGGTGCTCGCCGGCGCCGCCACTGCGGCGCAGGCCGGCTTCGAGGTGGGCGACGAGTTCGACATGCACCCCTACTGGATGGCGACCACGGGGCCGGTGCGCGTGCGCGTGGTGGGACTGGCCGCCGAGGTGGACCCGGAGTCTCGCTACTGGGGCCGCGCGGAGGAACGGCTCGACGCCCGCGCTCGGACGTGGGAGACGTACCGCTTCTTCGTGCCGGAGACCACGTTCTTCGGCGCGATGCGGCAGGCGATGCCGTCCGTGGCGGCGGACTACGCCAACGTGTACGCCCTGCACCTGGACCGCCTGAACGCGCGGAACGCACTGGACATCGCGGACGGCCTGCGCCGGTTGCCGGCGGTGCTCGTCGCCACGGAGGAGCGTCCGGCCGTCGCGAGCGGGCTGGAGCAGGTGCTCCGCACGTTCGACGAGAAACTGTTCTTCACGCAGATCCCGCTGCTGGTGCTCCTCCTCCAGATCGGCGCCATCGTCGCGTACTACCTCGTGATGGTGTCCACGATGCTGATCGAGCGGCAGGGCGCGGAGATCGCGACGATGCGCAGCCGCGGCGCCACGACGTTCCAGTTGTTGGCGATCTACGGCGTGGAAGGCACGATCCTGGCCGGCCTCGCGGCGCTGGCGGGGCCACCGCTCGCGGCCGGGGTGATCAGCCTGCTGGGCGCGACGCCGGCGTTCAGCGGTCTGTCGGACGGCGGCACGCTCACGGTCCACGTGGGCGGGACGGCATACCTGCTGGCGGCGGTCGGAGCGCTCATCGCGTTCGCGTCGCTGATGGTGCCGGCGTGGCGCGCGACGCGGGACAGCGTGGTGGAGTTCAAGCGCAGCGCCGCGCGTCCGCACCGGACGCCGCTGTTCCTGCGCTACTACCTGGACGTGGTGCTCGTGCTCATCGTGGCCGCGGTGTTCTGGCGGCTCTCGCAGCAGGACGAATTGTTCACCGAGACCCTCTTCGGCGAGACCACCGTCGATCCCGTGCTCCTGGCCACGCCGGCCGTCTTCATGGTCACCGTGGGCGTGGTGTTCCTGCGCCTCTTCCCCGTGGGCCTCCGAGGGATCGCGTGGCTCGTCGGGTGGACGCGGAGCGTGGCGATCCTCGTGGGCATGCGCTCGCTGGTGCGCCAGCCCACGCACTACACGCGGTTGATCCTCCTGCTGATGTTCGCCACCGGCGTCGGCATGTTCGGCGCGACCTTCTCCGCCACGCTCGGACAGTCCTACGAGGACCGTGCCGGCTACGAGGCGGGCGCGGACGTGCGCGCCCCCTTCCCGGAGCGCTCGCTCGCCGGCGGCGACCCCGCGATCCGCGCAGCGACCGAGGGCATCCCGGCGGAGGAGCGCAGCCTCGTCCTGCGCCTGAACGGCACCGCGCTCCTCCAGAACTACTCCGGCACGTCCGTGAGCATCCTGGGCGTGGACCCGGAGACGTTCGCGGACGTCGCCTACGTCCGCGACGACTTCACCACCACCTCCGTCGGCGACATGATGGCGACCCTGGCCGAGGGCGACGTGGACTCGGCGTCGGGCGCGGTGCTGCCGGCGGACACGCAGCAGGTGGGCGTGTGGATCCGCTTCGCAGACATCCGCGGGCGCGTCGCGGTCAACCTCGGCTTCCGCGACGTCCACGGCAACGTGGCGAACCGCTTGGTCGCCTCCGTCGCCCCGAACGACGAGGGCGCGACCGAGTGGCGCTTCTACTCCACGACGCTTGCGCCGTCGGTGAGCTCCACCGGCGTTCCGCGCGGGCCGACGCTGACCGCACCGGTCGAGGCGACCGGCGTGTTCTTCTCGCCCGTGGGCCGTCTCGCCTCGCAGCGCGGGGTGATCAGCGTGGGGCCGCTGATGGCCGGCGCGGGAGAGGCGGGGGAGTCCGTGCCCGGCGTGCTGGGGAACGCGAACCTGAGCATCCTCGATGGCCCGTGGCCCGGCGCGACGCGGGTGACGTCGTTCACCGACCCCGCGTACCAGGTGATCCGCGGCGCCAGCCCCGCGCCCGTCAACGACATCGCGCGGCCGGCCATCGATGCGCCGCCGGGCGTGGAGGGCGCCCTGCGCTACGAGTGGCAGGACACGGCGCTGTCGCCTGGCGTGCGTGGCGTGGGCATCGGCGTGAACACGGCGCCCATGCCGGTCTACCTGTCACGGGCCGCCGCCGCCTCGCTCGCACTGGACGAGGGGCAGCCGTTCCTCCTCGCGGTGGGATCGCGCTACCTGAGGTCACACCTGGCGGGATTCATCGACTACTTCCCCACGTACGACCCGGCCGGCCGCGAGGGGCTGGCGCTCGTCAGCGCCTCGCGCATCCTGGCGGCGCTGAACTCCGCCGCGCCGGACCGCACGGTCCGCCTCAACGAGGCGTGGTTCGACACGGACGACCCGCAGACGACGATCGCGGCGGCCGAGGGCGCCGGCGCCATCGACGTCGTCAGCCGCGAGGCGCTGCAACTCCAGCAGCAGGACGACCCGCTGATCGCTGCCGGCTGGTCCGGCATCCTCGCGATCTCGTTCGGCGCGGTGCTGCTGCTCTCGGCGATCGGGTTCATCGTGTATTCATACCTGACGGCGCAGCAACGCGGACTCGAGTTCGCGATCCTGCGGACGCTGGGGTTCTCCAAGCCTCAGATCTTCTCCGTGGTGATGTTCGAGCATCTATTTGTGATCGCTACGGGAATGGGGCTGGGCACGCTGGTGGGGCTGCGCGTGGGGAGCATCATGATGGGCTTCCTGTCCACGGACGAGACCGGCGCCGCGGTGGTGCCGCCGTTCATCCTCGGCGTCTCGTGGCCGCAGGTGTTCGTGGTGTGGGCGATCCTCGGGGCCGTCTTTATCGCTACCATCGCGGCGGTCGTAGCCTTGTACTTCAGACTCGCGGTCCACCGCGTGCTGCGGATTGGTGACGCGTAGTGGCACAGACCCCGGTCCAGAGGATGCCCCGCGGCGCGCCGTCCGCCGAGGGCCCGTACATCCATTGCGAGGACCTGTTCAAGATCTACAAGAGCGAGGAACTGGAGGTCGTCGCGCTGCGCGGCCTGGACCTGCGCGTGGAGCAGGGCGAGATGATGGCGATCGTGGGGGCGTCCGGCTCCGGGAAGTCCACGCTGCTGAACATCCTCGCCGGCCTGGACCAGCCCTCCGCTGGCCGCATCACGGTGGGCGACCGCAACCTCCTGACCGTCACGGACGACGACCTGGTGGACTACCGCCGCCGCGACGTGGGCTTTGTCTGGCAGCAGACCGGACGCAACCTGATCCCCTACCTGACCGCCGAGGAGAACGTGACCGTCCCCATGGCCCTCGAGGGCCGCTCGCGCACCTTCGCCAGGGACCGCGCGCGGCGCCTGCTGGAGGACGTGGGCCTGTCCGACAAGCGCCGGCGGCGGCCCACGGAACTCTCCGGCGGCGAGCAGCAGCGCGTGGCCATTGCCGTGGCGCTGGCGAACGACCCGCCGCTCCTGCTCGCGGACGAGCCCACCGGCGAACTGGACTCCGCCACCGCGGACGAGGTCTTCGACGTGCTCTCGCGCCTCAACCGCGACACCGGCGTCACCGTGGTCATCGTCACGCACGACCGCGAGATCACGCGCCGCGTGGACCGCGTGGTGGCAATGCGCGACGGCCGCACGAGCACCGAGGTCATCCGCCGCGTCCAGTTCGCGCGCGGCGAGGGCGACACCACGGACGAGTTCGCCGTGGTCGACCGCAGCGGCCGCCTCCAGATCCCGCGCGAGTACGTGGACGAACTCGCCATCGGCCGGCGCGCCCGCGTCACCCTGCGCGAGGACCACGTGGAGGTGCGCCCCGAGGCGCCCGAGGGCGAGAGGCGCGCACCGTGGCGGAGGTGACGTCGCGCGGCCTCGATGACGGCGATGCCGGCGCCGGCGACGACGGCCCGATGGTGGACGTGCGCGACGTGACGCGCGTGTTCCACAGCGGCGGCTCCAGCGTGACCGCCGTGGACCACGTCACGCTCTCGATCCCGCGGGGTGAGTTCTTCGCCGTGGTGGGGCGGTCCGGCTCCGGCAAGACGACGCTGCTGAACCTGATCGCGGGCCTCGACCAGCCGGACTCGGGGCAGATCCTGGTGGGCGGGCAGGAGGTCTCGCGCTTCGGCGACGCGGAGATGACGGAGTTTCGGCGTCACCAGGTGGGGTTCGTCTTCCAGTCCTTCGGGCTGCTCCCGCTGTTGTCGGCCGCCGAGAACGTGGACCTGGCGCTCCGCATCGCAGGCGCCGGCATCCGCGAGCGCGGCGAGCGCACCCGCGAGTTGCTCACGCTGGTGGGCCTCACGGAGCGCGCCCACCACCGGCCCTACGAACTCTCCGGCGGCGAGCAGCAGCGCGTGGCCGTGGCGCGGGCGCTGGCGAACAAGCCGCGCCTGCTGATCGCGGACGAGCCCACGGGCGAACTCGATTCCACCACCGGCGCGCAGATCTTCGCGCTGCTGCGCGACGTGGCCGCCGCGGGCGTGACCGTGATCGCGGCCACCCACGACCCCTTCGTCATGGAGCACGTGGACCGGGTCCTGGAGATGTCGGACGGCCGCATCCTCCCGGAGGGCGAGGGCATCGTGGTGGGGCAGCACCGCGCGAGGCGTGACCCGCCCGCTCGCATGGATGTCCCGCCTGCGCGACGATTCCAGTGATGAGCACACCGGCAGTCCCCAGCAGACCCGCGTGACGGCCGTCGTCCACGTCATCTCCGCGACGCTCCGTCCGGACGCGCCCGCGGATGCCGTGCGCGCCGCCATCGAGCGCGGGCGGGCGCTGGAGGCCGCCCCCGGCGCGCGTCGCGTCGTGATCGCCCGCGCGCCTGCCGATGACGCTCAGCCGGGCGCGATCCTCGTCGCGACGTGGCTCGATGACCGTGCTGCCCTCGAGCCGTTCGCGGCGTCGCCGGAGCACATGGCCTTCGTCATGCGTGGCCTCGCGCCGTGCATCGCCGGGATGTGGAGCGCGGCCGTGGAGGCGGAGTCGGAACCGCCCGCTGCGGACGACCTCGCGGGCTTCGGCGCGCTCTGGGTGTTCGCCGTGCGTGCGTCCGATACCGCCTTCGAGTGGCAGGTGCGCGACGTGCTGCATTCGCTGGACGACCTCCCCGCCCTGGTCGCCGCCGGCCCCACGTTCGAGGAGCGCGACCGCTATCGTGCCGGGGGGGTCGCTTGCGTCGCCGCCGGCGACATCGAGGCGTTCCGGGGCGCCCTGGACGCGGCGCGCGGCCGCTGGGGCGAGATCGCACTGCAGGTCGTCGACACACTCGGCACGACGGTCATCTGAGGCTCACATGAGGGCCCGCGCATGAGCAACGACCGCAACGGCCCCCCTCGGCGCTACCGCAACCGCCGCCACATCGAGATCGACCTGGGGCCGGAGCGCCGGCGGCGGAAGAACCTGAACCGTGTCTCCATGAGCATCGCCGCGGTGTTCACGCTGATCCTCGTGGCAACGGTGTTCCTGCCCGGCGTCCTCGACGGCGACGACGACCCGGCAGCGCCCGCGCCCGGCGAAACCGCGGCGCCGGCGATCACGCACCCCATCGAGGGCGCGGTACCCGTCGAGGTGGTGCGCATCATCGATGGCGACACGCTCGAGGTGCGCTCCGCGGAGACGTCCGTCACCGTGCGGCTGTTCGGCGTGGACACGCCCGAGCCGGGCGAGGCGTGCTACGACGACGCGACCGAGCGCCTGCGCGACCTGGCCGGCGCGCACGTCCAACTCCTGCCGGACGCACGCCTCACCGACCCGTTCGGCCGTGAACTGCGTTATGTCTACGCCTCAGACGGCACCCTCATCGACGCCGCACTCATCGAGGACGGCCTCGGCGTCGCATGGACTGAGGACGGCCGCCTTCGCGACGACCTTGTGGCGACGGAGGAAGAGGCCCGCGCCGCCGGTCGCGGCTGCCTCTGGGCACCCTAGGCTCGGGCCATCCCCGGCATCCAACGAACCCTTCCGATCCGGCCCCTTCCCCCTTGAGGGGGGAAGGCTGGGATGGGGTGATCTGCGGAGTCCCCGACCGCTCCGACAGCATCAAGATCGTCCGAACGCGTCCCGCGCTCGCCTTTCGACAGGCTCAGCGTGAACGGATTTCTCCCGTCCCGCGTGCTGGGTGCGCCCCTCGGCAGTCGCGGGTGCAGCAGGACGGCCGCCTCGCGGCGGCCGTCCTCGGATGCTCGTCCTGCCGCTGGAGGCTAGGCGTTGGCCAGGGCCGCCGCGAAGGTGGTGGACAACTGCGAGGAGTTGTCGAAGAAGCGCTGCAGGCTGGGGTTGTAGCGGAAGAACATGTCCGCCTTGAAGCCATCCTGCAACTCGTTGCGGTGGATCGGCTCGTCGAACTTCAGGTCCAGCGTGTTCAGCGTGTGATCCAGGGAGGCGTGGCCGCTGGCCTTGATGTCCACCAGCATCTCGCGCCAGACGGACGGCTCCATCTCCACCACGAAGTCCACGTCACGCATGGAGTTCTCGTCGATCTCCTTGATCTCGTGGATGTTCAGCACGTCGAAGTTGACGCTGATGATGGAGTCGCCGCACTTGAAGGCGACCGCGGCGTTGAGCCGGCCGAACTTCTTGTACGCGGCGTCGTCCTTCGTGATGTCGGCCAGGGCCTGGTACCACTCGACGGACGGGAAGGTCAGATCGGCCATTGGGGTCTCCTGTCTCGGGTCGCTAGAAGTCGATCGGGTCGCCGGGATCCTTCGCGGCGTCGAACGGGGTCAACTTGTTCAGCAGGCGCATCGGCTCGGCCTCGGGCGTCCTCGCCATCTGGTCCTCGACGATGCGCTTGTACTTCGGGTCCAGTGAGCGCAGCGTGTCGATCTCGCTGTGCGTCACCGCGAACGCGGACATCTGGCGGGTGATGGACGCCTTGCCGCACTTCTGACACGCCGCCGGCTCAGGCCGGTTCGGGCGCACGAGCGCTTCGAAGACGGTCTCGCACTTGCTACAGCGGTAGGTGTACAGCGGCACAGGCGCCGTCCCTTCTCGTCCGCCTACGCGGACGGCTTCGGCGCGAACGCGGAGCCGTCCAGGATGGCGGCGAACGGCGGCGTCAGCATCTTCGACCGGTCGATCCCGGCCTGCTTGGTGCGGTCCACGTACGTCCGCACGTAGTCCTGTTGCAGTTCGCGGACGCGCGCCATGCCCTCGTCCATGTGCTTCACGCCGCCGCCGAAGATGATGGCGAGCGCTTCCCAGAGGACCGGGTCCCGCATGTCGCGGGCCTGGGCTATCTCGACGCCGGCGAGCCAGGCGTGGAACGCCTGCGCGATCTCCGGCTTCTTGGAGATGGCGAACTTGATGTGGCTCACCGCGTAGGCGGACGTGCGCACGCGGTCCGGCAGCAGCCGGCGCGCCAGTTCGCGGTCCGCGTCGCTGGGGCCGTAGGTGGCGAGGTAGCGCAGGATGGTGTGCTGCAGCGAGCCGCGGACGACCCACATGCCCAGCACCGTCTGCGACCAGCCGGCGTACGTCTCCAGGACGGCGCGGTTCATCAGGCCGGGGCTCTCGAGCATCATCCCGCCGCCGTTGAGCATGGCGCGCTTGCGGTAGCCCTCGAAGAGGCGTGCGGCCTCGTAGACCACGGTGGAGAGGTACAACTTCACCTCGTGGTAGCCGGGGCTCAGGTTCTGGAGCCAGCCGGAGACCACCTCGGACTCCACGGAGCCCTGCTGGGAGAGTTCGGTCGCCACTTGGCAGATGGCGAGTTCTACGTCGTCCGGGAGGTCATGCGCGCTGTTCCACGGGATGTCCGTGGCGGTAGCCCAGCGACGGGAGATCGCCTCTTCGTAGAGCGCGCCGGCGTGGTCAGACCACTGCTCGTACTTGTCCTGCAGGTAGTACCCGCCGATGGAGCCCGCGCCGGTGGCCGGATACGCGCCGCGCGGCAGGCGATTGCGGTACGGGATGTGCTCCGGCACTTCCGCGTACACGCCGATGTTGAGCGCGTTGATGGTGAGGCCGCCCCCGAAGGGCTCCACGCGCGCCTTCACGCCCCACCCGAGCGTCTTGCTCATCCACGACAGGTCGGGCATCTCCGGCGCGGGCATCGCCGGGGCGGGCGCCCCGTCGGCCGGCGGCTGTCCCTGTGCTTGCTGCTGAACCATGTCCCCTCCGAGCCGGGCGCACCCATCGAGGGCGGCCCGTGTTCGACTGTTCGCGTGGCGATGAGGCCGGCGGCGGAGCGGCTCACGCCGCCCCGACCGGCGTCCTGTCCTAGGCGCTGACGTACGCGGCGAGCGCGCCGTTGGCACGGCCGTTCTCGAAGCGGTCGCCCAGGCCGGCGACGCGCACGCGCTGGATGTATTCCTTCACCTGGCGCTGGCGGACGGCCACCGCGATGTTGGCGCCCTCCGCGATCGACGCCGCGTCGGAGCCGCCGCCGAGCAGGATCGACAGCGCGGCATTGCTCGGTGTGCCGACGGCGGCGGGGTTCTGCCCGCCGGTGCCGGCCACCAGGCCGAGTTCGATTTCGTCCAGGTAGGAGTGGATCTCTTCCTTGCGCTCCGGGTCCGTCTGCGCCAGGTACTGGA
>JBBDIC010000079.1:0-3761 GCA_040880625.1 Dehalococcoidia bacterium
CCCATCAGCGCGCGGTTGGCGTCGTCGTGCTCCAGGAACGGGATCATCGCCGCCGCCACGGACACGATCTGCCGCGGCGACACGTCGATGTAGTCCACGTCCACGGGGTTCGCGACGAAGTACTGCTCGCCGTGCCGGACCTCGATCTTGGCGTCCGTGAGGTTGCCGTGTTCGTCCGAGCGCGAGTTCGCCTGGGCGATGCGGAACTTCTCTTCCTCGTGCGCGTCCAGCAGCACCACCTCGTCGGTGATGAACGGCATCACGGCCACGCTGTCGCCGGCGGCGTCGCCCAGCGCCTTCGCGCCCGCCTCATCGATGACGACGCCGGCGCGGGCGAGGATCTTGCCGGTGGAGGACTTCACGTCCTCCGTGGGGATGCGGTTCTCCAACTGGCGGTTGAAGTTCTTCGAGATCTCGTGTTGCACCACGCGGTACGGCGTCTCGATGAAGCCAAAGTCGTTCACCACGCCGTAGGTAGCCAGCGAGCCGATCAGGCCGATGTTTGGGCCCTCGGGCGTCTCGATGGGGCAGATGCGGCCGTAGTGGCTGTGGTGGACGTCACGCACGTCGAAGCCCGCGCGGTCGCGCGACAGGCCGCCGGGGCCCAGCGCGGACAACTTGCGCTTGTGAGCGATCTCGGAGAGCGGGTTGACCTGGTCCATGAACTGGGACAACTGGCTGCCGCCGAAGAACTCCTTCATGGCGGCCACCACGGGGCGGATGTTGATCAACGCGGAGGGCGTGGCCTCGTCCGGGTCGGTGATCGTCATGCGCTCGCGGACCACGCGCTCCATGCGGAGCAGGCCCACGCGGAACTGGTTCTGCATCAACTCGCCCACGGAGCGGACGCGGCGGTTGCCCAGGTGGTCAATGTCGTCCGCGGTGCCGCGGCCGTTGTTGATGTCGATGATGCGGCGGATGATCGCCACGATGTCGGCGCGGCGCAGCGTGCGCTGCTCCGGGGCGTCCACCAGCGCCAGGCGCTTGTTCAACTTGTAGCGGCCCACCACACCCAGGTCGTAGCGGCGGTCCTCGAAGAACAGCGTCTCGATCAGTTGCTTGGCGTTCTCGGCCGTGGGCGGGTCGCCCGGGCGCAGGCGGCGGTAGAACTCCTCCAGCGCCTCCTTCTTGTTGGTGGTGGCGTCCTTCGCCAGCGTGGAGTCGAGGTAGGAGTGCTCCTCGTTGTTGTCCACTTCCACCAGCAACTTGCGGACGCGCTCGTCCGTGCCGAGTTCCTCGTCCGACAGGCCATCCTCGATGTCGATGGCGCGCAGGAGGACGGAGACGGGGATGCGGCGCTTGCGGTCCACCTTCACGGAGACCACGTCGCGGGTGCTGGTCTCGAACTCCAGCCAGGCGCCGCGGTTGGGGATCAACTTGGCGCCGGTCAACTTGCGGCCGGTGGCGGGGTCCGTGTCGGACGTGAAGTAGGCGCCGGGGGAGCGCACCAACTGCGACACCACCACGCGCTCTGCGCCGTTGATGATGAACGTGCCGTGCTTGGTCATCATGGGCACGTCGCCCATGAAGATCTCCTGCTCCTTGACCTCGCCGCTCTCCTTCACCAGGAGTTCCACGCGCACGCGCAGGGGCGCGGCGAAGGTGCGCTCGCGGTCGCGGCACTCGGTCTCGTTGTACTTCGGCTCCTCGAAGCGATACTCACCAAAGGTGAGTTCCATGCGGCCGCCGGTGAAGTCCTCGATGGGCGAGACCTCATTGAACAGTTCGCGCAGGTTGTCATGCAGGAACCGCTCGTATGAGCGGCGCGGCATGGCGATGAGGTTCGGCATCTCCATCTCGGGCGCGTTGGTCCCAAAGGTCTTGCGAGCCGTGGGGATGCGGCGGTTCGAGAGGACGAGACGACGGTTAGTGGCCAACAGGTGCTCCTCTTTCACTCCCGGGCCGCCAGTTGCGGGTCCCGAGCGTGCTCGTGGTTCGAGTCCTGTGCGTGGAAGCAAGCGATGCCAGGAGGCTCATCTTTACAACTGGGGGAGTAACGCCGGGGATCGATGATCCGGGCACACTGAAACCCCGACCCGGCTCAACTGCCGTCGGGGAATCGATATGCCTCGTCGCTGTGATCCTGACAGTGCCCCACGCAACCTGAAGTGTATGCCCGCCAGCGCAGAATGGCAACCGTCAGAGCAGAACGACAACCGTATGCACCCCTCAAGATGGTGTCAATGAAAAATATCCCGCCCGCATGACCTTCATCGATGTCCTCCTGGTCGCCGGCATCGTCGCCTACGCCGCCGGCGCGTCACATCGAGGTGTGCTCGCGCTGGCGCTGGACCTGGTGGTGCTCGTCCTGTCGTTCCTGCTGGCGCTGCGCCTCTACGCGCCCGCGGGCGACCTGCTGGCGGCGGCCGGCCTGCCGGACCCGTTCCCCGCGCCGGCCGGCTTCCTGGCCGTGATGGTGCTCGCGCTGATGGGCCTGGGGATGCTGGCGCAGCGCGTCAGCGCCGAGGTCCCCCGCGCCTGGCACACCTCCGGCGCGAGCCGCCTGCTGGGCGTCCTGCCCGCCGCCGGCTACGGCACCCTCATGGCCGCCATGGTGCTCGTCCTCGTGATGGCGCTCCCGGTCGCGCCCGCGCTGAAGGCGGACATCGAGCGCTCCACGGTCGGCGGCGCGCTCGTGGACGAGGCCGTGGCGGTGGAGCGCACGCTGGCCGGCATCTTCGGCGACGCCGTGCGCCAGACGCTGACCTTCCTCACCGTCCCCGCGGACGGGCGCGGCGGCGAGTCCATCGCGCTGCGCGGCCGCCCGCAGAACCCGACGGTGGACGAGGCGGCGGAGGCACAGATGCTCGTCCTGGTGAACGAGGAGCGCACCTCGCGCGGCCTCAACGCGCTCGTAGTGGACCAGACGCTCGTGGACGTGGCACGGGCGCACTCGTTCGACATGTGGGCGCGGGGCTACTTCGCGCACGTGAACCCGGACGGCGACGACCCCTTCGACCGCCTCGACGCCGGCGGCGCGCGCTACCGTTCCGCCGGCGAGAACCTGGCGCTGGCCCCCACGGTGGAGCAGGCGCATCGAGGCCTCATGGACTCGCCCGGCCACCGCGCCAACATCCTGGAGCCGTCGTACGGCCGCGTCGGCATCGGGGTGGTGGACGGCGGGGCGTACGGCCTGATGTTCACGCAGAACTTCGCGGACTGACGCCGACCTCAATGCCTCGCGGCCATCGAGGTACGCCCGGGCGGCGCTGCGCGCCGCGCACCCCCATCCCCGCCTTCCCCCCTCAAGGGGGAAGGGGTCGGAGGGGAACCTCGTCCGCGCCGGCGAAGGCGAGGTCCGCGCCGTGGCGCAGCGTCCGCACCGCCACCACGCGCGGCCACGCGAAGCGCCGGAGGAAGCCGCCCTCGCCTGGTTGCGGCCCATCGAGGGGCGACAGCATCGCCTTCAGGCCGCGCTGGCCGGCCGGCGTCGGCCCCAGCGCGCGAGCCAGCGAGCGGAGCGGGCCGCCGTCCGCAGCGGCGAAGTCCACGCCCGGCGCGGCCGCCAGCGCCAGGAAGCGCGCGGCCCCGCCCCCATCCTCGATGCCCCGCTCGACCCGCAGGCTTGTGGCGGGGACGCCGGCGGCCAGCAGCGCCGCAACCGTGCCCTCGAGGGCGGGCGAGTCGACGACGGTGACGCCGTTGCCGGCGAGCAGCGCGGCGGCGAGCCAGGCCGTGCCGCCAGTGCCGCCAGAGCCGCGAGCCCGCAGCACGCCGGCGCCCAGCGGCAGGTCGTAGCGCATCTCCGTGTCCTGCCCGGC
>JBBDIC010000080.1:0-3744 GCA_040880625.1 Dehalococcoidia bacterium
CGGCGGTGCTGCTCGGGGACCTCGATCTGGTTCACCACGTCGCCCTCGACGAGCGACTCCATCACCCATGCGAGGTAGGCGGGGTGGACTCGATACATCGTGCTGCACGGGCAGACGACGGGGTCGAGGCAGAACACGGTCTTGTCCGGGTGCTCCCGCGCGAGCCGCGAGACCAGGTTGATCTCCGTGCCGACGCCGATCACCGAGCCCGCCGGCGCCTCCGCGACGTACTTCGCGATGTAGGCCGTGGAGCCGTTGGCGTCGGCGGCCTGCACCACGTCGTAGCGGCACTCGGGGTGGACGACGATCTGGGCGTCCGGGTACTGCGCGCGGGCCTGCTCGATCTGCTGCACCGTGAAGCGCTGGTGGACGGAGCAGTGCCCCTGCCACAGGATCAGCCGCGAGCGCTCGAGTTGCTCCGGCGTGGCGCTGCCGAGGTTGCCGGCCGGCGCACGCCAGTTCCACAGCACCATCTCCTCCAGCGGGATGTCCATGGCATGGCCGGTGTTGCGGCCCAGGTGCTGGTCCGGGAAGAAGAACACGCGCTTGCCGCGCTCGAAGGCCCACTCCAGCACGCGCTTCGCGTTGGACGACGTGCAGACGATGCCGCCGTTGGCGCCACAGAACGCCTTCAGGCTGGCGGCGGAGTTCATGTACGTGATCGGGATGATGTCGTCCGTGCCGCCGAAGAACTCGCCGAGTTCGCGCCACGCGCTCCACACGTCCGGCTCGCTGGCCATGTCCGCCATGGAACAGCCGGCCTCCATGTTGGGCAGGATCACCTGCTGGTGCGGGGCGCGCAGGATGTCCGCCGCCTCCGCCATGAAGTGCACGCCGCAGAACACGATGTACTGCGAGTCCGTCCGCTCCGCCGCGTACTGCGCCAGCGCGAACGAATCGCCTCGCTCGTCGGCGAACTGGATGATGTCCTCGCGCTGGTAGTGGTGGCCCAGGACCACCACGCGCTCGCCCAGCGTCGCGCGGGCGGCGCGGATGCGCGTGCTCAGTTCGTCGGCGTCCATGCTCCAGTAGCGTTCCGGGATGCTCGGCTGCCAGGAGGCGAACGAGACTTCCTCGGAGAGCGGGAGCGTGGCGATGCCGGTGTCCGTCTCGCACTGAAGTTGCGCGACCGGGAACGTCGGGGTGGGGGTCGTGGTGGTCATGGTGGACCTCGATCCGTGGGCGCGAGCCTGGCGGCGGATTGCCCGTCCGCGGGAGCGCCTGAGTTTGTGTACCAAGTACGCAAACTAGTTCGTGTCAAGGGTACGCGAAGTCCTGCGAGGGCGTCAATGCGTGGATCTGGCGAGTCTGGAGCGCGCATCGAGGCGCGCCCGGGAGGAGCGCCGGCGACCTCGATGCTGCGCCGCTGCTGGGGTTGCTCGTGGCCCCGGGGCGGCGCTGCGCGCCGCGCACCCCCATCCCCGCTTTCCCCCCTCAAGGGGGAAGGGGCCGGAGCGGAGTTAGCCCGCCGCCTCGCTTCGATGCTCCGCGCGCGTCGCCGCCGCCTCCGGCGCCACCGGGCGTACGAGCAGCACGACCCCCGCGGCCGCGAACGTGACGATCGAGGTCACCACGAACGCGGCGTCATAGGAGCCGGTGCGGTCCTCGAGCCAGCCGACGGCGAACGGCCCGAGCCCGGACCCTGCCTGCCCCGCCAGCATGATCAGCCCCAGCACCGATCCCAGCGATACCATGCCGAAGATCTCGCTGGTGAGCAGCGACTGCATGAAGTACACGTTGCCGATGGTGAACCCGAACAGCAGGATCAGCAGGTAGGTGGCCACCGGCCCCGTGAAGGTCAGGATCAGCAGCACGGACGCGCCCTGCACGGCGAAGATGCCGGCGGTCAGCCAGCGCTTGTCCATGTTGTCCGCGAACGCCCCCACTGCGAGCCGCGCGATGATGCTGCCGAAGGCGGTCGTGGACAGCGCGAGCGCCGCCGCGCTCCGCGACCCGAGGCGCTCCTCCAGGAACGCGATCTGGTGGATCACGAACCCCGTCTGCGCCATCAGCACCAGCACGAATGCCCCGAGGATCGCCCAGAACGACACGGTCCGCATCGCCTGCCGGCGCGTCCAGACTCGACGCTGCGCGTCCATGGAGAGCGCGTGCCGGCCGGAGGCGGCGACTGCGGCGGCGGCGTCCTCCTCGGTGCGGTCGCCGTCGGGCAGAAGGCCCATCTGGCGCGGGTCGAACACCAGCACGAACAGCACGACCGGGAGCGCGATCACGAGCACCGCAGCGCCGAGGGCCGGAGCGGCGAGCGAGAGCCCGCCCTGGTCCACCATCCACGCCCCGAGCGGCGCCAGGATGACGCCGCCGAGCGACACTCCGGTCGACGAGATGCTCATCGCCCGCGCGCGCCTTCGGACGAACCAGCGCGACATGATCGCGTTGATCGCCACCGCGGAGGCCAGCCCGTTGCCCAGCGCGATCGAGGCGTACAGCAGGTACAGGTGCCAGAGTTCGGTGACCTCGCCCACCAGCATCGCCAGCACGCCGGTCATCAGGACGCCGACGATCTGAAAGCGTCGCGGCCCGTAGCGGTCCACGTACGGCCCCACCACCGCGCCCACCACGCCGCCGATCAGGAAGAACATGCTGGTTGCGCCGGAGACGGCGGAGTTCGACCAGCCGTGCTCCTCCTGCAGCGGCTCCAGGAACACCGCCAGCCCGTAGTAGCCCACGCCACCAGCGACCAGCATCATCGCCGCGCACCCGAGCGCGATGTACCACCCGTAGAAGTACCGAGACGGAAGCACGCGCGCCGCGGGCGGTGTGTACGGCGTATTCCCGGCGTCGACGGTCATCGGACGGCCACGCTCATCGCGCGCCCTCGCGCAGGCGGGGGATGACATCGGTCGCGATGCGCGCGATCTGGGCGAGGCGGTCGCCGCCGGCGAGCACGAAGTTGAAGTGCCGCACGCCCGCGTCCACGAACTCGCCGAGGCGGCTCGCCCACATGTCCGCGTCGCCGTAGACCGTGTAGCGCTCGAATCGCTGGAAGTCCGTGCCGTACGTCGCCTCGATGCGCGCTGCGATCACGGGGAGCGCCTCCGCGATGTCGTCGTCGAACTGGGCCCACATCTGGACGGCCGGGACCAGCGCGTCCGGGTCGCGCCCGAAGCCCTCGGCGCGTGCTCGGACGTTCGCCCAGCCCTCGGCGAAGCGCTCCGGCGTGATGACGAAGGGGATCCATGCGTCGCCGTACTGCGCCGCACGGCGCTGCCCGGCGGCCGAGCGCCCGCCCACCCACACCGGGATCGGAGGATCGGGCGGCAGGTCCAGCCGCGCCGCGTCCACCTCGATCTGGCGGTTGTGGAGCGAGACCTCGTCGCCGGACCAGAGCGCGCGCAGCGCCTCGAGCGTGGCATCGAGGTAGGGACCACGTTCGGAGAGCGGTACGCCGGAAGCCTCGAACTCACGGGGGTACTCGCCGCCGGCGCCCACGCCCAGGCGGAAGCGCCCGCCGCTCATCCACTGGAGCGTCGCGGTCTGCTTCGCCAGGGCGGCGGGGCGCCTCAACGCCGCGAGCAGCACGCCGGTGCCCAGGTGGATGCGTTCCGTGACCGCGCCGGCGGCGGCCAGCATGGCGATCGGCTCCGGCCAGAACGCGGGCCACAGCACATGGTCGCCCACCCACACGGAGTCGTACTCCAGCGCCTCGGCAGCCTGCACGCCGGCGAGGAACTCCTGCGGCGTGCTGCCGCCGGGCAGCACGCCAAACGTGAGGTCGCGAGGGCT
>JBBDIC010000081.1:0-3731 GCA_040880625.1 Dehalococcoidia bacterium
CCCCCCTCAAGGGGGAAGGGGCCGGACGAAAGAGGCGGAGGAAGGAGGTCGGAGGGCGACCTCGACGGGGCGTGAGATGCTCGGATCGGCCGGCAGCGACCGGCCGCCGCCCCGCGAGGCCGAGGACCTCCAGCGGGCGGGCCGCATTCATCCTCGACGCTCGGGCCCTGCCGGGACGCGCCGGTTCGACAAGACGGATCGCGGACCCATCGAGAGCTCACGCAGCGCCGAGGGCGGGCGGTGGAGAGGCCAGGCGTCCTGCTACTCCTCGACATTTGTCATTCACTGGAGGTTAGCCATGGACGAGTTGAAGCAAGAGCAGTTGGAGTACTCGGTGGCCTACGTCGACTCGCGCGGGCGCATCAGCCGCGACGGGGTGGAGTTCATCCGCAAGAGCGGTGAGCACCGCACGTCGTTCATCGCCCGTTACCTGACGGCGCGGGCAAGGAGGGGTGGTCGCTGTCCGGCATCCAGCACCTGGGCCGGCCGGAGACCGCCTACTACGTCATGCATCGACCGCTGGCCGAGGGCGCCTCGGCGGCGGCGGAGCAGACGCCGGACGACTGACCGTCCGGACTCGCAACGCATGAGTGACCGCGTCCGCCGCCGGCGGGCGCGCGTCAGCGCCTGAGCCCGTCCCGGCCGATCGCTGCGGGCCACCTCGACCGCGAGGTCCACGCGCAGAACGCCCTCTCCCCCGTAGGGGCGCAGCGTGCTGCGCCCGGGTTCGAGGCGTATCGAAGGATCCTGGGAGTGAGTGTGGGGCCGCATTGGCCCCGGTCTTGCCGCCGCGATGAGGTAGCGGGGTCGGCTCGTTGGTTGCGACGACAAGACCGGGACGCCTGTGCGATGGGAGTGAGCCGCCTCGTCCTGGCACGAATGCCGGGGCGAAGATGCCCGGTTCCCCCTTCACGAGTAGAACGAGCGCTCCTCTGACGTGTTTGGGGTGCTCGATGGCTGCGATGCATTCGATACATCACGGCCCCGGGCCCGTCCGGGGAGTGCTCGTTCCGCTGCCTCCATGTATCGGGCATGGCGCATGACGAATGCATCGCGTCTCCGCCCCGCACGCGTGGATTCCGCCAAACATCCGCCAGGCCGGCGATCGCGCGGCAGCGCAAGCACGGACGTGGTGATGGGGCGCGACCGTCGCCGGCCTCCTGACGCGCTACCGGCGCCCCGCGCGCGCCTCGGCCAGCGCGGCGTCCAGGGTGAGCGGGCGACGGCCGAGCGGGAAGCGTCGCGAGGGGTCGGGACAGACCTGGCGCTCGCGCAGGGTCTCGAGGAGCGGGCGCGCCTCGCCGCGGGGGACGCGAGCGAGCGTCGCGCCGAGGGCGGTCATGGGGCGTTCGCCCCAGCCCGGGACGGGGACGTAGAGGCGGCGGCGGCCGGCGGTGCGTCCCCAGCCGCGCAGCACCTCGCCGAAGTTCGTGCGCGTGGCGCCGGTGACGTCGTAGGAACGGCCCCCGCGTTCCGGCTCGTCGATGGCGATGCGGAGCGCCGCCACCACGTCCGAGAGCGCCACCGGTTCTGCCTCCACCTTCCGCCAGCGGAACAACGGCACGACCGGCGTGCGGTCGACCGTGCGGTGCAGGAGTTCCCACAGCGTGCTGTCGCGCCCGAGGATCAGCGGCGCGCGCAGCAGCAGCCAGTCGAGCCCGGACTGGCGCACCGCCAGTTCCACCGCCCACCGCGCCACGAGGTAACGCGAGATCGCCTCTTCCGAGGCGGCGACGTGGCTGAGCGCGATCACACGGCGCACGCCGGCCGCGCGCGCGGCGATCAGCGTGTGCTGCACCGCCTCCAGGTCCGTGGTGACAACGTCGCCGCCGTCCGGGTAGTCGCCATCGAGCGTGTCCACGAGGTAGACGAGCGTGCGTACGCCCCGCATCGCCTCGTCCACGCCGCGGCCGGAGACCAGGTCGCCGGTGATCGCCTCGATGCCCTGGTCGCGCAGACGCAGCGCGTCGAACTCGCGTCGCACGAAGGCTCGCAGCGGCGGCTGGTCGCCAGACGCACGCGCCGTGAGTTCCGCGACCAGCGCTGAACCGACGCAGCCGCTGGCCCCGGCGACGAGGATCATGGGGTCGCCCTCACAGCATGAGCCCGACGAGGGGCGCGACGAGGACGCCGATCCCGTCCGTCCTCGATCTCGTCCTCGTCGTCCACATTGGCGGCTAGCGCGTGATCGCGCCCTCGTCGGCCTGGGAGACCAACTTCGCGTACTTGTGGAACACGCCGTGGGTGTAGCGCGGCTCGTGCGGCTTGCGGCGCGACAGGCGTTCCGCCACCTCGGCGGCGTCCACCTCCAGGTTGAGTTCGCGGCGCTCGACGTCCAGGACGATCGTGTCGCCCTCCTGCACGGCGGCGATCGGCCCGCCGACGGCGGCCTCGGGCGCGACGTGGCCGGCCATGAGGCCGCGCGTGGCGCCGGAGAAGCGGCCGTCCGTCAGGAGCGCGACGGTCTCGCCCAGGCCCTCGCCGACCAGGGCGGCCGTGACGCTGAGCATCTCGCGCATGCCGGGACCGCCCACGGGTCCCTCGTTGCGGATCACCACCACGTCGCCGGCGACGATCTGCTTCGCCAGCACGGCCGCCATCGCCGCTTCCTCGGACTCGAACACGCGCGCCGGGCCGCTGTGGTACAGCCGCTCGTGCCCGGCGACCTTGATCACGCAGCCGCGCGGCGCGAGCGACCCCTTGAGGATCACCAGCCCGCCGGTGGGCTTCAGCGCGCGTTCCACGGGCAAGATCACGTCCTGGCCCTCCGCCTCGCGCGCGCCCTCCGCCTCCTCCGCGATCGTCTTGCCGGTCACGGTCATCACGTCGCCGTGGAGGCGGCCCGCCTCCAGCAGGCGCTTCGCCAGCAGCGGCGTGCCGCCGGCGCGGTCCATGTCCAGCGCCACGTAGCGCCCGCCCGGCCGCAGGTCGCCGATCAGCGGCGTGGCCTCCGAGACGCGGTCGAAGTCGTCGATGTCGAGCGCCACGCCGGCCTCGGCAGCGATGGCCATCAGGTGCAGGACGACGTTCGTGGACCCGCCCGTGGAGGCGGCACAGATGATGCCGTTCTCGAACGCCTCGGAGGTGAGGATGTCCCGCGGGCGCTGGCCGCGCTTCAGCACGTCCATCACCAGGCGGCCGGCCTGGTAGCCCACGTCGTCCTTCTTCGGGTCCGTGGCGCCGACGGTGGCGGAGCCCATGGGCGACAGGCCCAGGAACTCCATGACCGTGGCCATGGTGTTCGCCGTGTACTGCGCGCCGCACGCTCCCGCGCCCGGGCACGCCGCCGCCTCCAGCGCCGCGAGGCGGTCGTCGCTCATGTGGCCGGCGGCGTGCTGGCCAACGCCCTCGAACACGTCCTGGATCGTGACGTCGTTGCCCTCGAAGACACCCGGGGCGATGGAGCCGGAGTAGAGCACGATGCCGGGGAGGTTGAGGCGCGCGAGCGCCATGGCGCCGGCGGGAATCGTCTTGTCGCAGCCGACGATGACGACCACGGCGTCGAACGAGTAGCCCACGCCGCAGAGTTCGATGGAGTCCGCGATCACCTCGCGGGAGATGAGCGACGCCTTCATGCCCTCCGTGCCCATGGAGATGCCGTCCGAGATGGAGATCGTGTTGACCTCCATCGGGGTGCCGCCGGCCTCGCGGATGCCCTCCATGACGCGCTGCGCCAGGGCGCGCTGGGAGAAGTTGCAGGGCATGGTGCCGATCCACTCGTGGGCGACCAT
>JBBDIC010000082.1:0-4712 GCA_040880625.1 Dehalococcoidia bacterium
AGTCATGCCTCGCGGCTTGTAGATGTTGAGCACCATGACCACGAACAAGACGGCCAGCCCGACGGCGGGGTGGAGTACGTCACCGCCCAGCATCAGCACGTGGTCGGGGGCCGCCTCGCGCGCCGCATCCGCCTGGGATCTGACGGCGGGCATGTGCAGGATGA
This sequence comes from Dehalococcoidia bacterium, assembly GCA_040880625.1. Taxonomy (GTDB): domain Bacteria; phylum Chloroflexota; class Dehalococcoidia; order UBA2979; family UBA2979; genus W-Chloroflexi-9. Next base: position 165 of record JBBDIC010000082.1, read on the forward strand.
GGATGGCGACGGAGAAGGCCGTCAGGGCGAGCGAGATCACGACCCAATAGTGGCGGAACAGCCCCCAGGGCGTGCCCAGCGCGATCACGATGCCCGTCAGCAATGCCGTGATCGCCAGCGGGACGATCACGAGCCAGCCGATAAGATCCATCCCGATCCAGGCGGCTCGCATCGTCTCGACATCTTCGGTGGCCGCTGCGGTGATACCGAGGGCGAGGTATCCGAGCGCGGCACCGATCCAGCCGACGGACGACGCGAGATGGGTGGCGAGCACCAACCGGCGACCGGCCGGGTTCATGCCAATTTCTCGAAGTCTGGCCAGGAACTCGTCCAGGACCGAGCCATTGGAGGTGCCGCGCCGTCCACCGCGCCATGCGGCGTCGGGCTGTGGCGGGCCGGGCCGTGCCCACCACCGAGGAAGGACGAGGCGAGGAACAACAGCAAGAGGGCAATCGCAACGAGGCCGAGCACCTTCACCCACCGTGGCATGGCGGGGCGCGTCGGCTCGGCTGGGGGTGGGTGCTCGGCCATGCGCGTCCTCCACTCGGGGACGGAAAGTTATTCGATACACTATGTCTCTGTCAATACGTCATGATTCTGGTGCGGCAACCTGTATACTTCACATATGCCGAGACTCTGGAACGACACCATTGAGGCCCACCGCCATGGCGTGCGCGAGGCGGTGATCGAGGCAACCGCCACGCTCGTCGCTGAGCGCGGTTTGCTGGCAGTGACGATGTCGGAGGTCGCGGAGCGAGCCGGAATCGGTCGTGCAACGCTCTACAAGTACTTCCCTGACATCGAGTCGATCGTGCTCGCCTGGCACGAGCGTCAGATCGGAGACCACCTCGGGCATCTCATGAAGGTCAGCGGTCTCCCGGGCGCGCCGGACCAGCGTCTCGCTGCTGTCCTGGAGGCCTACGCACTGATCGCGTACGAGTCGCGGCGACAACACGACGGAGATTTTGCCGCGCTTCTGCACCGCGATCAGCACCTGGTCGGTGCGGAACAACAGCTTCGTGAACTGGTCCTGAGGTTAGTGAGCGACGCTGCGGCAGCAGGTTTGCTCCGGCCCGACATTCCGCCCGATGAGCTCGCGGCTTACTGCGTCCACGCACTGTCGGCGGCAAGCGGGCTTTCATCTAAGGCGGCCGTCCGCAGGCTGGTCGCGGTGACGCTTGCCGGTGCCCGGCCCTAAGTCGCGGCGGATAGTTCCGCGAACAGGCTGCGGCGACCACGGGCGCCGACCGGGCTTGCCTTTCCGCGAGCGCGCGGACCGTAGTCATCTGGGCCCGGAGCGGCCGGGTTCGCGCTCGACCGCTCGCAGGCCAGCCGACCGAGTCCTACTGCTGCGGCAACCACATTCTCGTGGGGGTGGGATGCTGGCCAGCGAATCACCGCAAAGCTGGACGGACCATCCGCATACCGCGTGGACATCCAGACCGCCACGATGCCGTGGGTGCCGCCGCCATCCCACTCAAGGGCCAGGAGTCCGCACACCGCCATGACCGCGCACGACCACACGACTCGGACCCCGGTCGAGGAGGCGCTCAGCGCCGCCCGCGCGCGATACCTCGCGTTCGTCCGTCGGCGCGTCTCCGACCCTGAGCTCGCCGAGGACATCCTCCAGGACGCGCTGCTGCGGGCGTTCCGCGCCGCCCCTGACATCGAGGACGAAGAGCGGCTGGCGGCCTGGTTCTACCGGGTGCTCCGGAACGCGATCGTGGACGCCTATCGACGCCATGACGTGCAGGCTCGTCGGACCCAACGCCTGGGCGAGGACTACGACCTCCCTGACCTGTCGGAGGCGGACGAGCGCACGCTCTGCGAGTGCTTCCGCGAGCTCCTCCCAGCGCTCCGGCCCGAGTACGCGGCGGTGCTGTCCGCGGTCGACCTCAATGGGCGACCACCGGAGGAGGTGGCGGCGGAGCTGGGGTTGACCACGAACAACCTCAACGTCCGGCGACATCGGGCCCGGCGAGCCCTCCGTGAGTCCCTTGAGGCGACGTGCCGCATCTGTGCCGACCACGGCTGCCTCGACTGCACCTGCGAGACGGCGCCGGCGGTGTAATCCGCGAGGGGCGGCTGCGTCTGCAGAGGTGACACCGATTCCTCCAAGGGAGCAGACACATGCCAGCGGAACACGATCACTCTCAGCACGACCACTCTCAGCACGGGCACGCGCCGGAGCCCATGACTCGTGGGCGGACGAACCACGGGGGGCACGCCCCCGGTGGCAGGCCGCCACCCGTCTCCCCGTCGGCGACGCAGCCCGAGCACGGAGCACGCGCTGATCACGCGTCTCGATCGGGTGAAGCACCTGGACCGAGCCACGAGCCGGCGCACTTATACCGCACCGGTCACGAGGGGCACGACAAGCACGCCGGTCATGACCCTGAGGCATTCCGGCGCCTCTTCTGGTTGTCGCTGGCCCTGACCGTCCCCACGGTGGTGTTCAGCGACATGATCCAGCACTGGTTCGGGTATTCCCTCTCGTGGGTGCCCGGCCACGCCCTCGTTGCACCTGTCCTCGGAACAGTCGTCTTCCTGTACGGCGGGCGTGTCTTCTTGAAGGGTGGATGGGACGAGGTCCGTTCCCGGCAACCCGGGATGATGCTCCTCATCTCGCTCGCGATCAGCGTCGCGTTCGTCTCGTCGTTGGCGTACGAGTTCGGCTGGTTGGACCTCGACTTCTGGTGGGAACTCGCCGCCCTCGTGACCGTGATGTTGCTCGGTCACTGGCAGGAGATGCGGGCGCTCGGCCTCACCCGGGGTGCGCTCGCTGCCCTCGCGGAGCTGCTGCCCGACGACGCCGAGCTGGTCGACGGTGACGAGACGCGCATCGTCGGGATTGCAGAACTGCGCGCCGGGGACATCGTGCTCGTACGCCCGGGCGCTCGTGTGCCCGCGGACGGGACAGTGGAGGCGGGCCAGGCTGACTTCGACGAGTCGATGCTCACCGGCGAATCGCGTCCCGTACTCCGCCAGCAGGGCGAACGGGTCGCGGCGGGTACCGTCGCGTTAGGTTCGTCCGTGCGTGTCCGTATCGATGCGGTCGGGGATGACACGGCGCTCGCCGGCATCCAACGGCTCGTCGCGCAGGCGCAGCAGTCTCGCTCGCGCGCCCAGGCGATCGCCGACCGCGCCGCCGCCCTGCTCTTCTGGGTGGCGATCGGCTCGGGGCTCGCAACGTTCATCGTGTGGTCGCTCCTCGGAGAGGTGGACGAGGCGATCGCCCGCACGGTGACGGTGCTGGTCATCGCCTGCCCGCATGCGCTCGGGCTGGCCATCCCGCTGGTGATCGCGATCTCGACCGAGGTCTCCGCCCGCAACGGCATCCTCGTGAAGGACCGGCTCGCCCTGGAGCGGACGCGCCAACTGGACATCGTGCTCTTCGACAAGACCGGCACGCTCACCCTCGGACGGCCGCGCGTCACCGGGCTCTGGGCGGCGGACGGCGACGAGGCGGCGCTGTTGCGCCTCGCTGGCTCCGTAGAGGTGGAGTCGGAGCACCCGCTCGCCCGGGCAATCGTCGAGCGCGCCCGTGAAGCAGGTAGCCTCGCGCCTGTGTCCTCGTTCGTGGCCGACCCGGGCCGTGGGGTCCGCGGGCTGGTCGACGGCATCGAGGTCGAGGTCGTCGGTCCGCGCCGCCTGCGTGAGCGCGGGATCGAAGTACCGATCCTCGGCGTTGCACCGGTCGAGCAGTGGCAGACGCGCGGCGCAACGGTCCTCTACCTGCTGAGTGACGGCCAGGTGGTGGGATCGCTCGCCCTCGAAGATGAGGTGCGGCCGGAGTCGCGCGAAGCCGTGGAGGCGCTGCATGCGCTCGGCGTGCAGGTCGCGATGGTGACGGGCGACGCGCGCAGCGTGGCCGAAGCCGTCGCGGCCGACCTCGGGATCGACGAAGTGTTCGCGGAGGTCTTGCCTGAGCACAAGGCCGAACAGGTCGTGGCGCTGCAGCAGCGTGGACTCCGGGTGGCGATGGTCGGTGACGGCGTGAACGACGCCCCGGCGCTCGCCCAAGCGGACGTGGGACTGGCGATCGGCGCGGGGACAGACGTCGCGATCGAATCCGCCGGGGTCGTGCTGGCCTCGGACGACCCACGGTCGGTGGTCGGCGTCATCCGGCTCTCGACAGCCGCCTACCGGAAGATGGTGCATAACCTCGTCTGGGCGACCGGCTACAACGTAGTCGCTATCCCCCTCGCGGCAGGCGTGCTGGCCTGGGCCGGGTTCGTGATGCCACCGGCGCTCGGCGCGGTGTTCATGAGCCTTTCGACGATCATCGTGGCCGCCAACGCGCAGTTGCTCCGCCGGGTCGACCTCCGGGCAGGGTTCCGTGACTGATCAGCGGCTCGCGGTCCGAGGGACGTCGGGCGTTCGTCGGGCCGCAGCCCTCGGGGCGGCCGCCACGTCGCCCACCGGGTGAGAGCCCCCGGGAGCGATACGACGTCGTACCCGCCGCGGCTGAGGATGACGACTGCAGCCGAGGCCCAGCCACACCCGCGATCGCGCTGGCGAGGCGGAGTCGCTCGGCAGCGTCCCGGG
>JBBDIC010000082.1:4812-6342 GCA_040880625.1 Dehalococcoidia bacterium
CCAGCCACACCCGCGATCGCGCTGGCGAGGCGGAGTCGCTCGGCAGCGTCCCGGGGACTCGCACCGCCCCACGCGCCGCGCCAAACGGCGCACCCAGGACGAGTGCGACCTGGAAGGCGACGCCCAGCCCGAACCTCCCGCCGCGGTCAGTGCGCCTGGCGCTCGTTGAGTCACAGAGGGATCGGTCAGTCGGCCGGGCGCAGCGCGACCGCCGACGTCTCGCTGTGTCGCCGCACTCCTGCCATGGTCAGTTCCGCAGCCGGCCGGTCTCGTACGCCCACATCGCGATCTCGACGCGGTTTCGGGCGTCGAGCTTGCGCATGAGGCTGGCGAGGTGGCTCTTCACCGTGCTCAGGCTGATGTAGAGCTCGTCGGCGATTTCCGTGTTGGTCCAGCCACGGGCGACGGCGACCAGCACCCCCTCCTCGCGCTCGGTGAGCGGCTCCAAGGGTTGCGCGGGGCGTTCCGGTCGTTGTGTCTGGGAGAAGGCAGTGAGGAGTCGTGCCGTGACGCTCGGGGCGATCAGGGCGTCGCCGTTGGCGGCAGCATGGATCGCCTGCGCGAGGAGTTCCGGGCCGGCGTCCTTGAGCAAGAAGCCGCGCGCTCCGGCCCGAAGGGCGGCGTAGACGTACTCATCCAGGTCGAAGGTGGTGATGACAATGATCGCCAGGGGATCCTCGACGGCGGGCCCTGCGAGCTGCCGAGTCGCCTCGAGGCCGTCGAGCACGGGCATGCGGATGTCGAACAGTCCGACGTCCGGGCGGAGTTCCCGGGCGAGCGCGATCGCCTCGCGCCCATCCACGGCCTCGCCGACCACCTCGATGTCTGGCTGCGCCTCGAGAATCGTCTTGAGGCCGGCGCGGACGAGTGGCTGGTCGTCAGCGATGAGCACGCGGATGGTCATGTGGCCGTACCCGTCCTTGGCAGTACCGCCTCGACGGTCCACCCGCCGGCGTTCGGCCCGGCCTCCAGCGTGCCCCCGAATTGGGTCGCACGTTCGCTCATGCCGGCGAGGCCGAAGCCTGCCGGATTCCGAGCGCCGGTCGCGGGCTCGCCATCGTCGGCGACCGTCAAGCGCAAGCAGCGATCGTCTCCGTGGAGCCGCACGTCGATGCGGGTAGCGTGCCTGGCGTGCCGCCGGGCGTTGGTGACTGCTTCCTGGGCGATCCGGTAGAGCGTCGCCGCGAGCGATGGGCTGAGGTCGTCGAGGGCACCCGTCAATTCCACCTCGACCCGGACCCCGCTCCCGTCCCCGGCGAACTGCGCGATATCCATCACGCCCGGCTGAGGGGTGAGTGCGGCCGGCTCGCCCTCACGGAGTGCGCCGACCATCGCGCGCATCTCACTGAGCGTCCGCGAGGCAGCCTCTTCGATGACCGCGAACACCTCGAGCGCGCGGTCGGGGCGACTCATGGCGAGCGTCCGGCCGGCCTGGGCCTGGATGGCGATCGCCGAGACGTGATGCGCGACCGTGTCATGCAATTCCCGCGCCAGCTGCTCGCGCTCCCGCAGCCTGACCTGCTCGAAGTC
>JBBDIC010000082.1:6442-19773 GCA_040880625.1 Dehalococcoidia bacterium
CATGCAATTCCCGCGCCAGCTGCTCGCGCTCCCGCAGCCTGACCTGCTCGAAGTCGCGCAGCCGAGCGTGGGCCCAGTAGCGGACGGCGGCGCCAAGCGTGGCGGAAAAGAGGAAGAAGCCACTGCCGACCAGCGCCTCGAGGGGCCCGGCCGATGCATGCGTTGCCGGCGACAGTAACGGGAAGGCAACGACGATCACCAGCCCGATCGCGGCCTCGTATCCCGCGCCCCACCTGAGCAATGCGTACGGCAGGAGCAGCAGGCAGGCCCCGGTCCAGAGCGTCGCCTGCTCCGCATCGACGCCGGCGCTCATCGCTGCGATGTAGACGGCCCAGGTGGCGCCGAACGCGCCAATGACGACCAACAGCGGATGCGTGCTCCGCCACCACAGCAGCAGCACGACCAGCAGCCCGAGGGCGATCGCCGTCGGACGCCACACGAGGTCGTCGCGCAGCACGCCTTCCACCAGGGAGGCTGGCAACAGCACGCCGACGAGCGCCCAGTCCCACCACGCCCGCATGGTGGGACGCATCGGCCTGGGTTCCGCCAACAACGACCGGATGACGCTGACCATGACCGCAGTCTACGGACGTGCCGGCGGAAGCGAACCGGCCGATCGGCTGGGAAGCATCTGGCCGTTCGGCCGGTAGAACTCTGACCGCGACGCCGATGTGGTGCCCGTCCCGTTCGCGCATCGTAGCGACAGGGAAATGGACAAGCGCCAAGGAGGCCCAACGATGTCCCACGAGGCGACCTCATGATCGAGGTCAACGATGTCACGAAGCGATACGGCGAAACCGTCGCCGTCGACCACCTGTCGTTCGCGGTGCAGCCGGGGATCGTCACCGGCTTCCTGGGACCGAATGGGGCGGGCAAGACGACGACGATGCGCATGATCCTCGGGCTCGACCGCCCGACGTCAGGCTCGGTCACGGTGAGCGGGCGTTCCTACCAGGATCTCCCCGCACCGATGCACGAGGTGGGCGCGCTGCTGGAGGCGAAGGCGATGCAGGGCGGTCGAACCGCCCGGCAGCACCTGCGCTGGATCGCGAGGGCCGGCGGGCTGCCAGCCGACCGTGTCGATGAGGTGCTCGAGGCGGTCGGCCTGAGTGAGGTCGCCAACCGCAAGGCGGGTGGCTTCTCGCTCGGGATGTCCCAGCGGCTGGGTATCGCCACGGCGCTGCTCGGCGATCCGCGCATCCTCATCTTCGATGAGCCGGTGAACGGACTCGACCCGGAAGGCATCCGCTGGATCCGCTCACTGCTCCAGCGCCTCGCTGCCGAGGGCCGCACGGTCCTTCTCTCCAGCCACCTCATGAGTGAGATGGAGGAGACCGCGGACCACATCCTCGTGATCGGTCGCGGCCGCCTGATCGCCGACACCAGCATCGCCGAATTCATGCAGCGCAGTTCGGGCAGCCACGTCCGCGTGATCTCGCCGCAGGGGGCTGAACTCGTGCCGCTGCTCGAGCAGGCCGGCGCCACCGTCACCGTCAGCGACGGCGCGCTCATGGTCACGGGCATCGAGGGGCCGAGGATCGCCGCCGTCGCAAACGAGCACCGGATCGAGATCCACGAACTGAGCCCGCGTCGGGCGAGCCTCGAAGAGGCGTTCATGGAACTGACTCGAGACAGCTCGGACTACCAGGGCGGGGCCGTCGGTACGGCTGCGTCAACCCACGCCGCGTAGGCATTCAGCAGACAGGAAGACGATGATGACGACTGAGACGATGACTACGACTGTCGCGCTCACCTCGAGCGTGGAAACACGATCAGCAACGTTTAGGCACACGCTGGCATCGGAGTGGCTCAAGCTCACGACGCTCCGCTCGACCTATGTCACCCTCGGCCTCGGGGTCACGCTCTCCATCGCAATGACGGCGCTGGTCTGTCTGGCGGTGGGCAGCACCCAGGATGAATTGCCCGCTGATCTGGCGCCGGCCACATTCTCGCTCGTCGGGAATCTGTTCGCGCTCACCATCTCTGCGGTCTTCGGGGTGATGGCGGTCGCGGGCGAGTACTCCAGCGGCATGATCCGACTCACGCTGACCGCCACCCCGCGGCGCAGCCGTGTGTTCTGGGCCAAACTGGCCGTGCTCTCGCCGATCATGCTCGTGTTCGGTCTGATCACGACACTCGGGATGTTCCTGGTCGGGCAAGCAGTGCTCGGTGCGTACGGACTGCCGGTGACGGACCTCGGTGACCCCGATGCCAGACGGACGGTGCTCGGCATCGGCGCGCTGATGCCGGTCTTCCCGCTGATCGGCCTCGCGCTGGGCTTCCTGCTACGCAGCACGGCTGGTGCGATCACCTCAGTGCTCGCGCTGCTCTGGCTGCCCGTCTTCCTCGTTGAGTTCTTCCCGATGTGGTGGCGTACGAACATCTTCAGCTTGTTTCCGGGCGCTGGTGCGGACAGCCTGACGCTCAGCCACGTCGACGACTCGCCGATGTACTCGGACCCGGCGATCGGCGCCCTCATCGTGGTCGCATGGCTCGCGGCGTTCATCAGTGCGGCGTACGTCTCGTTCTCGCGGCGAGATGCGTAGCAGCGAGAGCAAGAGGGGAACTGAGTCATGAACAACTTCCAGAAGCTGGGTGGCGTCGCCGCCCTGATCCAGGCGCTCGCATATGCCATCGGCTTTGTCGGGCTGCTCACGCTGTTCACCGAGTACTTCGTCGGCGACGAGCTCGATGCGGCAGGGCGCGTGGCCTTCGTCAGGGATCACCTCGCGGTGATGCAGGCGTGGCACCTCGTCCTCTACGTGGTCTTCGGCGTCGCGCTGGTGATCCTGGCGCTCGCGCTCCACGAACGCCTCAAGGGCGGAGCGCCGTCGATGATGCAGGTAGCCACCGCCTTCGGGCTGCTCTGGGCGGGACTGGTGCTCGCCAGCGGCATGATCTCCGTCGTTGGGATGGGCGCCGTATCCGATCTGCACGGTTCGGACCCCGAACTGGCAGCCGCCGCCTGGCAGGCGATCGAGATCGTCGCGAACGGCATCGGCGGCGGGGTCGAGATCGTGGGCGGGCTCTGGCTGCTGCTCGTCAGTTGGTCGGCGTTGCGCTGTGGAGGGCTCCCTCGCGTGCTGAGCACCATCGGCGTGGTGTCCGGTGTGGCCGGCGTCCTCACGGTGGCCCCACCGCTCGAAGCCCTCGGAGCGGCGTTCGGACTCGGCCAGCTCGTGTGGTTCGTGTGGGTGGGCGCTGTCATGTTGCGCCACGGTCAGAACGTGGGCCCGTCGCGTGACGCTCAAGCACCTGCCCTCGCCGATTGATGCTGCGAACGAGCCCGCTGCGATTCCTCTCACGCTCAGGCGCGGAGGCTCGCGCAGCGCCACCGTGGCCGGACGATCTGGTGTGGAGTCCACTCGGTGCACTTTGTGGATGGACACGGAGATGGACACACGGGTGAACCAGCATCCTCGATGGTGCCCAACTATCGACGATTCCGAATCTGGATGGATGCACCCCTTTCCCAGCGGCGCAGAGCCACATCACCACCTGGACAAACCGCCCTGCTCGAGCGGGGCGCGTCCTTGGGTGTGGACACTCGCCGATTCAGCGGGCCAATCCGATGCATACGCAGCCCTCCGCCTCGGGACAGGATGAACCAGCCTCGGCAGTTGCGTTCCTTGGCGTGAGGTCCGCGCTCGAGCGCAGCCCCGCCTCGACGTCCAGACGTGCCTGTGCCGGCCAGTCGATCGAAGTCGAGTGCAGCGGTCGAGGGCGTATGGTAGATGGGCACCACATGACCCCACGCGACCACCTCGAGCGAGCCTGTCTGCGAGACAGGGCTCCAAGAAGGCGACCCTTTGCTCCTCCGAGTCGGCTACGAGTTTGTCTACGAATGCGCCCAGCCTACCCCGATGCTCCTGGTCCTGAACGTCCATTCGAGCCGGGTGGGGGACGTGATCGTCCCGGACCATGTGTTGACGGATCCACCGCTCCCGGTGACCAGGTATTATGACGCGTTCGGAAACCTGTGCTCCCGGCTGGTGATCCCCGCTGGTAGGACGCACCTCTCAGCGGATGCGGTCGTGCGCGACCCGGGCACGTTCGATGAGTTCGCACCGGGGGCCCGACAGCACCGGGTAGATGACTTGCCCGGCGAGACGTTGCAGTATCTCCTGGGCAGCCGCTACTGCGAGGTGGACCTGCTGAGCCAGGTGGCATGGGATCGCTTTGGCCGAACGCCTGAGGGATGGCTTCGCGTCCAGGCGATCTGTGACTACGTGCATGAACACGTCACGTTCGGTTACGAGCATGCGCGCGCCACCAAGACCGCATGGGAGACCTACCAGGAGGGCGCCGGCGTCTGTCGCGACTTCACGCATCTGGGCATTGCACTGTGCCGAGCGATGAACATCCCCGCCCGGTACTGCACTGGATACTTGGGCGACATGGGGATGCCGCCTCCCTACGGCCCGGGCGACTTTGCTGCCTGGTTCGAGGCGTACCTCGACGGCCGCTGGTACACGTTCGACCCGCGCAACAATGTGCCGCGCACCGCTCGCGTGCTTGTGGCCCGTGGGCGCGACGCGGCTGACGTGCCGCTCACACACGCCTTCGGGGCAGCCACCCTCACCAACTTCGAGGTCTGGACAGACGAACTCGACGAGGCGGCCGACTGGTCAGCGCTGCTCTCGGGACGCGGCGCCATGAATGCCTGACACCCCGTCACTCGACACGATCGCCCCGGCGCTGGTCGACTGGGATCGCGTCCGCGCGAGCAAGTACCTGGTGCGCCAGACCTTCTACTATGAGTACCCCGCGCACATATACGACTTACGACACCAGTTGATGGTGATCCCTCCCGCGACCTTTGGCGATCAGCGGCGCACGGTGTACAGCCTTCAGACATCGGAGGCTGGCGAAGTGATCACAAGGATGGATGCCTTCGCCAACACGGTGCTCGATGTCCACATCCCCTTCGTGCAACGCTCGATTGAGTTCGCTACCTGGATGACGATCGAACGCTCGGGGCCCGTTCGCCCACGCGAGGTACCGGGATCGTGGCTCCGTGACCCTACGCTCTTCGCCACCACCCACCGAACTACCCCCGATGCGGCGATCACGCAGGCGGCGGCCGAGCTTCGTGCGAGCGGTGCGACGGGTTTGGCCCTGGCGGAACGGGTGAACCTGTGGGTGCACGATCGGCTGGAGTACCGCCGGGGTGTCACCGACGTGCACACGACGGCAGCAGAGGCGCTCGCGATCGGTGGGGGCGTCTGCCAGGACTACTCGCATGTGATGATCGCGATCTGTCGCTTGTTGGGGCTACCCACCCAGTACGTCTCCGGGCACCAGCTGGGCGAGGGCGGTACGCACTCATGGGTTGAGGTGCTCCTGCCGGCGGTGGACGGGTCGGACCGCGCCGAAGGGTGGCCGCTCGATCCAACGCACGGGTGCCGCAGCGACCTGAGCTACCTCACCATCGCCGTCGGACGTGATTACGGTGACGTCGCGCCCACCTCGGGGAGTTACCGAGCAGGGCACGGCGGGAGCCTCGCCGCACACAGGGAAGTACTGGTCACGGAAATCGAGTACTTCGACTAGCCGCCGGTTTCCGAGTCGACGCCAGGGCATAGCGAGGGCGTACGAGACATCAACAGGTGCGGCACAGAAGGAACAGGAGCGCGCGATGACGCCGACCGGATCGACTCCGCAGTCGAAGCGGTTTGCGTTGCGCGAGGTGCTGTCGGGGATGCTCACAAGCACCGCGGCAGACGCATTCACGACCGACCACACGAGACTCAGGCATGGGAGAGCGAGCAGCGATGCCACCCAAGACAACGACTCAGAAGGAAATCGACCGCGCGGTGCAGCGCGACGCGGACGACGACGCGCTGCGGGTGCCTGCAGAGCAGCGCCGCGTCACAGCGGTCGTCGCGCTCAATGCGGCCGACTTCGCGCAATGGTGCACCGACAACGGTAAGAACCCACGCGACCGCAACTTCCTCCTCGCGACGCCGTCCTCGACGCGCGGGCTGAAGGATGCGCACCTCGAGATCACGTCGCGAGGCATGTGGCGGGCCGACATCCACCTGTTGATGCAGGGTCTGGTGCCCCTACTGGACCGCCCCTCGCAGCGGCGGCTGGCGGCAATGGGCTGGGGCCAACCGGTGCCGTAGCGCAGACAGGCTCGGACGCCGGCGGAGCAGGCCCCACGGACGGAGTGCAGGATGAACGACGATCGGCGCGAGAAGCGCAAGGCATACGAAGCGGCGAGCACGCACCACCGAGCGTTCTACGAGCGGTACTACCCCGTGCCTGTCCTCGGAGGTCGCCCGGCGGAAGCCGTAACGCCGGAGGCGCTGATGGAAATCGATCGCCTGAAGACGGCGCGGGACGCGGCAGAGGCGGCGTGGCAAGCCGCGCGGCGTTCCTGACTCGCGCCCCCGCCGGCCGGGCGTAGTGATCCTCGCCCGGTGTGGGCATCCTCCAGGCGCAAGACGGCCCAACTCGGAGCTCCCGCGACGATGAGGCGGCGCCGTCCGAGCGCTCATGGAGTGTGCCGGCGTCTGGGACACAAAACGTGGCGTGACCGCTGAGTGACCGCGCCGTGCAGTGGACGTGAACCGAGCGTGACCTGCGCGTGATCCGCGCGTGACCTGCGAGGCGGATCGAGGCAGGATGTCGTCGCCGGGCGATCGCGCCCGGCGAGGCGAGCCTCGCCGGCGCCACGCACGCGGACGAAGGGGAGATTTCGAACCTACGGGACGCCGATCTGCCGAGGCCGGTGAGAGGTTCTGGAGCGGGAGATGGGGTTCGAACCCACGACATCCTGCTTGGAAGGCAGGCGCTCTACCACTGAGCTACTCCCGCATCGAGGGGTACCCAGCGTAGCGCGGTGCCGACGCGTGCAGAAGGCCGTCGACGGCGGTCCGAGGGGCGCATCGACGCGCGTGGTTTCGTCGCGAGAATGACATATCGGTATGGACAAAACCGGTGCGGCGTCTGCTAGCGTGCTCGTAGCCGAACTCTCCGCTCGGAGGGACGGGGGAACCAACTTCTGGGGTGAATCGCGCGGTCGCCGTGCGTAGGGTCATTCCCTGATCCGAATCCGACAGCTAACCCCGTAGGTAAACGAAGGGAAGACGGTCATGGGGGAGCGAGACTCACTCTCCTGAGACGCGGCCACGGGCCGCTTCTTGGACGCCAACGGCAGACCTTCGTCGGCACCGACCGTGCCGAGGTGGCACCGTTCGCGTACCCCGCGACCGCCATCGACCATCGATGGGCAGACGCCCGCCGGTGGCCGTAGGAGGCAGGAGCCGACCGGCATGACACGACGAAACAGCGTGCCCACGCGACGCGCGGCGCGGGGTGTGAGTGGGAGCCTCCGCTTCGACCGCCCTCAACGACTCCCCGGACGACTCTCTCGACGCGACCTGATCCGCGCGGGCGGGATCACCGTCGCCGGCGTCGGCGGGGCGATCCTCCTCGGCTGCGGCGGCGGCGAGACGGGCTCGGGCGGCGGAGGCGGTGGCGGGGAGCCGCAGCAGGGCGGCAACATCCGCATGGCGACGCTGGCCGATGCGAACACGCTCGACCCCGCATTCAGCCTGAGCACCGCCGACATCGGCCTGGCGGTCCACCTCTTCGACAACCTCATCCAGCAGCAGCGCGACCTGAGCCTGAAGCCCATGCTCGCCGAGTCCTGGGAGAGCGAGGACCTGCAGCACTGGACCTTCAAACTCCGCCAGGGCGCGACGTTCTCCCACGGCAAGCCGTTCACCGCAGATGACGTGGTGTTCACGTTTGAGCGCCTGCTCGACCCGGACGTCGGCTCGCCGGGGCGCTCCTCGCTCTCGTTCATCGACCGCGTGGAGAAGGTGGACGACCACACCGTCTCGATGACCCTGACCGGCCCGAACGCGTTCCTCCCTCAGACGCTGTCGCTCTACCAGGGGCGCATCCTGCCGTCCGACGTGGACCCCGGCGAGTTCGCGACGCAGGCGCGCGGGACCGGGCCGTTCCGGCTGCAGGAGTACGAGCCGGGCGAGCGGGCGGTGGCGACGCGCAACCCGGACTACTGGGACGCACCCGCGCCTTACGCCGAGACGCTCACCGTGTACTACATCCCGGAACCAATCGCCCGTGCCGAGCAGATGCGCGCCGGCGCGGTGGACGCCGTCTTCCCGCTGGAGCCATCCCAGGCGTTGAGCCTGCAGGGCACGCCCGGCGTGGTGGTGGACGAGGTCGCGAGCGGCTCCTACCTGAACCTGGCGATGTTCTGCGACGTGGAGCCGTTCAGCGACATCCGCGTGCGCCATGCGCTGCGCGCCATCACCAACCGCGAGACCGTCCGCGAGGCGGTGCTGTTCGGCGGCGGCGAACTCGCCAACGACCACCCGATCTCGCCGGACGACGCCATGTGGTGGCCGGACCAGCAGATCCCGGAGCAGGACCTGGACGAGGCGCGCAAGTTGCTGGACGCGGCGGGGTTCGGCAACGGGCTCACGCTGACGCTGCACACCAGCACGCTGGTGGCCGGCATCCTCGAACTGGCCGTGACCTACCGCGAACTGGCCGCGCCGGCCGGCGTGAACATCGAGATCCAGCGCGTGTCCGAGGATGCGTACTACTCCACCACGTGGCTCATCGAGCCGTTCCTGGCGATGGGCTGGAACGCGCGAAACCCGGACGAGGCGCTCAGCATCGTCTACCACTCGGACGCCGCCTGGAACGAGGGCCACTACTACAACCCCACGCTGGACGCGCTCATGGAGAGCGCGCGCGGCATCGCGGACGAGGACGAGCGCCGCGAGTCCTACGGCGATATCCAGCGCATCCTGATCGAGGACGTGCCGCGCATCATCCCGGTCTTCCGGCCGATCTACGCTGCGCACGCGGAGAACCTGCACGGCTTCGGCGCGCACCCCTCGAACTGGCCGCTGTTCCACGACGCCTGGTTCGACGCGTGACCGAGCCGATGCCGCACGCAACGGCCGGAGCAAGGAAGGACGCGGGCACGTGATCCGATTCCTGGCGATCCGCCTCGGGCTGATCGGGGTGACGCTGGGCGTCATCTCCGTGGCGATCTTCGCCGTGACGGAGGTGCTGCCGGGCGACGTGGCGGCGCAGATCCTCGGCCAGGGCGCGACCGCTGAGAACCTGGAGAGCGTGCGCCAGCAACTGAACCTGGACCGGCCCGCGGCGGTGCGCTACCTGGACTGGATGGGCGGGACGGTCCGGGGTGACCTGGGCGAGTCGCTGGTCCAGCGCCGGCCGATCACGGACATCCTGGGGTCGCGCATCGGCAACTCCGTGATCCTGGCGTCGTTCACGTTCCTCGTCGCGATCCCGGCGGCGGTCGCCGCGGGCGTCTGGGCGGGCGTGCGACGCAACACGCTGGGCGACCGTGTCGTCAGCGTGGGGAGCCTGATCGCGATCTCGCTGCCGGAGTTCGTCACCGGCGTGCTGCTGATCATCATCTTCTCGTCCACGCTCGGGTGGCTGCCGTCCTCCAGCCTGGTGGAGGCGGGGACGAACCCGCTGACTCGCCCGGCGATCCTCGTGATGCCCGTGCTCACGCTCACGGGCGTGCTGTTCGCCTACATCATGCGCATGACGCGCGCGAACGTGATCGAGGTGCTCGAAGCCAACTACGTGCGCAGCGCGATCCTGAAGGGCCTGCCGATGCGGCGCGTGATCCTGCGCCACGTGGTGCCCAACGCCATGCTGCCCACCATCAGCGTGATCATGATGAACATCGGCTGGCTGCTGGGCGGCCTGATCATCGTGGAGAACGTGTTCTCCTACCCCGGCGTCGGACGCCTGCTACTGACCTCGATCACCACGCGCGACGTGCCGCTCCTCCAGACCATCGCGCTGATGATCGCGGCGGTGTACGCGTTCAGTAACCTCTTCGCCGACCTGGCGTACGCCTGGCTGAACCCCCGGATTCGGTACGCCTGATGGCCGCCGAGACCGCCGCCCCGCGGACCTCCCTCGCTGGCAGCGCCCGCCATGGAGGCGCCTCCGTGCTCCGCCGCCTGCGGCGCGAACTGCGCTACGCGTGGGCGACGCCGTCCGGGCGCATCGGCCTGCCGCTCGTGGCGCTGCACGTGGTGCTCGCGCTGGCCGGACCGCTGCTCGCGCCGTTCCCCGCCAGCGAGTTCCACCTGGACCAGCGCTTCAGCGGCCCGACCGCCACGTACTGGCTCGGCACGGACGAGTACGGGCGCGACCTCCTGAGCCGCGTGATGTCCGGCGCCTCGTCCATCATCGGCGTGTCGGTGGCCGGCACCGCGCTCGGCGTGGCGGCCGGCACGGTGGTGGGCCTCGCGAGCGGCTACGCCGGCGGCAAGGTGGACGAGGTGGTGATGCGCTGCATGGACGGCCTCATGTCGTTCCCGGGCCTGCTGCTCGCGCTCCTCGTGCTCACCACGCTCGGCTCCAGCCACGTCAACATCATGCTCACGATCGGCATCGTCTTCGTGCCGCGCGTCGCCCGCGTGCTGCGCGCTGCCACGCTGTCGATCAAGACCATGGAGTTCGTGGAGAGCGCGCGCCTTCGAGGCGAGTCGGCGCCGTACATCATGTTCCGCGAGATCCTGCCCAACACGATCCCGGTCCTGACGGTGGAGACCTCCGTCCGCCTCTCCTACGCGATCCTCCTCGCCTCCTCGCTCGGCTTCCTCGGCCTGGGCGTGCAGCCGCCCTCGGCGGACTGGGGGCTGATGATCAGCGAGGGCCGCGGCTTCATGGCGCAGGCGCCGATGATCGTCCTCGTCCCGGCGGCGGCCGTCGCCTCGCTGGTGATCGGCGTGAACCTCCTGGCGGAGGGCCTCCGCGAGGCGCGTGACCTGCCTCGAGGGGAGCGCACGCCATGACGACCATGGAGGATCCGACGGCGCGCGCGGACCGAGAGGAGGGACCGGTCGCGGAAGGACCGCTGCTGGAGATCAAGGACCTCGCGGTCACGTTCTTCACGCCTCGCGGCACCGTGCGCGCGGTGCGGGAGGCATCGTTCACAGTGCGGCGCGGGGAGGTGGTAGGCCTGGTCGGCGAGTCCGGCTGCGGGAAGTCCACCGTGGCGTTCGCCGCCATGGGCTACCTCCCCGGCACTGCCCGCGTGGACGGCGAGATTCGCTTCGAGGGCCGCGACCTGGCGGCGCTGTCCGACAGCGAGTGGCGCACCCTGCGCGGCCGCCGCATCGCCATGGTCTACCAGGATCCCGGGACGTCGCTGAACCCCTCGATGCGCGTGGGCCCGCAGGTGGGCGAGGTCCTGCGCGAGCACATGGGGATGACGGAGCAGCAGGCGGACGAGCGCACGGCGGAACTCTTCGGCAGCGTGGGCCTGCCGAACCCGGCGCGCATCGGCCGCCGCTTCCCGCACGAACTCAGCGGGGGCCAGCAGCAGCGCGTCGTGATCGCCATGGCGCTCGCGTGCGACCCGGACCTGCTCCTGCTGGACGAACCGACCACCGGCCTGGACGTAACCACGGAGGCCACGATCCTGGACCTGGTGGCGGACCTCAAGACGCGCGTCAACGCCGGCATCATCTTCGTCAGTCACAACCTGGGCGTGATCGCCCGCGTGGCGGACCGCGTGGTGGTCATGTACGGCGGACAGACCATCGAGGATGCGCCGGTGCGGGAGATCTTCAAGACGCCCCAGCACCCGTACACGGCCGGCCTGCTCAACTGCGTCCCCGCCCCCGTGACGCATGAAGGCGCGATCCCGCGCCTTCGCAGCATCCCAGGCACGGTATTCCCGGCCAGCGAGTCCACCCCGCAGGCGTGCCTCTTCGTGGACCGCTGCCCGCTCGCACAGGACCGCTGCCGCGAGGAGATGCCCGTGCTCACCCGCTACGGCGAGGCGTTGCACCCCGCGCGCTGCTTCTTCTCGGAGGACGTGGACGGCGACATCTGGGGCGAACCGGAGCGCCGCGTGCGCCGGCCGAAGCCCGCGGACCAGGCGCCGCTGCTGAAGGTGGAGGGCCTCCACCAGTACTACGGCAAGCCGCGCAAGAAGTGGATCTTCTTCGGCCCGCCCTCCCGCCGGCCCGTCCGCGCCGCCGTGGACCTCCACTTCGAGGTCGGCCACGGGCGCACCGTGGGCATCGTGGGCGAGAGCGGATCCGGGAAGTCCACCGTCGCCCGCGCCGTCACCGGCCTGGAGGCGCGCACCGCCGGCGACGTGCGCCTGGACGGCGAGTCCCTGGCGCCGAAGGTGTCCGACCGCACCGCCGAGCAGAAGGCGAAGGTGCGGATGGTCTTCCAGAACCCGTACGCCTCGCTCAACCCGCAACTCGCGATCGGGCACGGCCTGATCCGCTCGATCCGGCGGTCGCGCCACGTCCCGCGCCGCGAGGCGTCCCGCATCGCCGGCGCGCTCTTGGAGGCCGTCGGTCTGGAGCGCATCCACCTCCGACGCCGCCCCGGCGAACTCAGCGGTGGGCAGCAGCAACGCGCCGCCCTCGCGGCTGCGTTCGCCGCGTCGCCTCGGCTGGTGGTGGCGGACGAGGCGGTCTCCGCGCTGGACGTCTCCGTGCAGGCGCAGGTGCTCAACCTGATCGCCCGCTGGCAGCGCGACGAGGGCGCATCGTTCATCTTCATCTCACACGACCTGGGCGTGGTGCGGTACATCTCGGACGATGTCGTGGTGATGTACGCGGGCTACATCGCGGAGTCCGGTCCGGTGGAGGCCGTCCTCCAGCCACCCTGGGCGCCGTACACGGAGGCGCTGCTGTCCGCCGCGCCCGTACCGGACCCGGACGCGCAACCCACGCCGATCCGGCTGGAGGGCTCCGTCCCCACGCTGCGCCAGCCATTCCCCGGCTGCTACTTCGCCGACCGTTGCCCGCGCTACCTCGGCGAACTGTGCGACACGCAGGCGCCCCCGGCCCGCGAAGATCCCGCCGTGCCCGGTCACGTCATCCACTGCCACATCCCCCTCGATGAACTCGAGGCAGAGCAGCGCTCCGGCCGCCCGCCCGTCGCCGCGCCTCGGGAGTAGACGCGGGGTGCGGCCCGCGGGGGTGCGGGTTGACAGCGGCGCGCATCCCGGGACACTCGACGCATGAGGATCACGATCCGCATCGATGACGCGCTTCATGCTGAAGCCCGCGCCGAGGCGGCCCGCTCTGGCATCACGCTCCGTGCGTTCGTTGAGCGTGCCCTGCGCGAGTCACTTCCGAAGGGGAGTTCCGCCGCCGGGCCTCGCATCGAGCTGCCCGTGTTCCGCGGCAGCGGCGGACTGCGGCCCGGCGTCGACCTCGACAACAGCGCCGCGCTGAGCCCGGCGCGCCCGGGCGTGCCGTGCCGCTTCCCCGGCCTCCGCTGGCGCCATCCCCTCTCGCCGTAGCCCTCCCCCGCCCACA
>JBBDIC010000082.1:19873-21633 GCA_040880625.1 Dehalococcoidia bacterium
TTCCCCGGCCTCCGCTGGCGCCATCCCCTCTCGCCGTAGCCCTCCCCCGCCCACAATCCGCCACCGCTGGCGTACTCTCCGCGCGAGGTTCCGCAGCGGGGAGCGGGCGCGTTGGTACACCTGCGTTGGCGTGACGCGGTCCGAGGGGCCGCGGGGCTGATCGTGCTCGGCGGGCTGCTGGCCGCTGGGCTGCTCGTCGCGTCCACCGCAGGCGCGCAGGCCCAGGCCGGCGAGCGCATCCACCGCTACGGCGTCGCCATCAACATCGCGCGCGACGGGGCGATCGAGGTCCTCGAGACGATCGAGTACGACTTCGGCGCGGACGAGGCGCACGAGGTGGTGCGCGATATCCGCACGCGCGCCCACTACGACGACACGCACGACCGCGTGTACCGCCTGTCCGTGCTCCAGGTCACGGCCGGCAGCGGCGCCTCCGCCGCCTTCGAGGTCGAGCGACCGGGTGGCGGCGTCACGCGCATCCGCATCGCGCCGGACGGCGACGGCGCCGGCGACCCCGGGGGTGGCCGGCACCGCTACACGATCCTCTACCGCGTCCACGGCGCCATGACGGACTTCGCCACGCACGACGAACTGGCGTGGACAGTGGTCGCCCCTCAGTGGGACGTACCCATCGAGGTGGCGACGGTGCAGGTGAACGCCCCTGCGGAGGTCCAGCGCGCGCGCTGCTTCGCCGGGCCCGCCGGCTCGGCGCTTGGCTGCGAACAGGCCGCCGCCAGCGCTAGCACCGCGATGTTCACCGACTCCGGGCTCGACCCGCTCGATGCCGTCACCGTGGTGGTCGCCCTCCCGCCCGGCACGGTCACGGATGCCGCCCCGTTGCTCATCGAGCGCTGGGCGCTCAGCCGCGCGTTCACGACGGACCGCGTGACGCTGGCGGCTACCGGCCTCGTGGCCGCCGCCGTGGTCGCCGTGCTCGGGCGGCTGGCGTGGCTGATCGCGCAGGCCCGGGGGCCCCGGCGCTCCCGCCTCGAGGGCGGCGCGGTGGAGTACGCCCCGCCCGCCGGCATGCGCGCCGGTGAGGCCGGCACGTTGCGCGAGGGTATCGCCCATCCCCGTGATGTGGCGGCGATGATCGTGGACCTGGCGATCCGCGGCGCGCTGGGCATCGAGGAGGTCGATGAGAGCGGGCTCTTCCGCTCGCGCCACGGCTGGCGGCTGGTGCGACTGCCGACCGACGCGCCGCTCGACAAGTTCGAGCGACTCCTGCTCGATGCGGTCTTCGAGCACGACGACGAGGTGCTACTGACCGACCTCGGCGGGACGTTCACCGCTCGGCTGCCCCGCGTGCAGGCGGCGCTGGACGAGGCCGCCGTCGCTCGCGGCTGGCGACGCCGCAACATCGAGGGCGCGCGCACTCGCTGGCTCGCCGCGGGCATCGCGATGGCGGCAGGCGGCCTGGCGCTCACGGCGCTGGCGGCCGCGTTCACGGCATGGGGGATCGTGCCGGCGCCGCTGGTCGTCGGCGGCGTGGTCCTCATCGGAGCGCACCACGCGCTCCCGGCGCTCACGCCTCGCGGCGCGGCGGCGCTACGCCATCTGCGGGGCTTCGAGCGCTACCTCGGCAGCGCCGAGGTCTACCGCTCCGGCCTGGCCGAGCGGTCGCACCTGTTCTTCGACTACCTGCCGTACGCCCTCGCGCACGGGCTCGCCGGGCCGTGGGCCCGCGCGTTCGAGGGCCTCGATGACCTCGTCGCCCCCGGCTGGTACTCCGGCGGCGAGCCGTTCAGCCCGGGCGGCCT
>JBBDIC010000082.1:21733-23716 GCA_040880625.1 Dehalococcoidia bacterium
TCGCGAGCGGTTGAGAACCGGTAGAGGGTGGTCGACCTTCAGCAAACCGTCATCCGCGTACGCGCCCGTTGTCATAGTTTTGTAATCCCAAACGAACTCGCGTTGGCTCGGCCGCGGGGGCTCATTGATCCCGAACACACAGCACCTACGGACGGCGGCCCTGGCCGCCCTGGGCGCGATGGCCTTCGCGCTGCTGCTTGTGAGCGCCCACGCGTTCGCTGACCTCGGCAACGACAGCCCCGTCGCCGTCCCCGACACCGCCAGCACACCCCTCGATGCGCCGGTCATCATCGATGTCCTCGCCAACGACTTCGACCCGGACGGCGATGCGCTGACCATCACCGGCGTCGGCACGGACCTGCCGGCGGCGCCTGAGGCCACCGAGACGCCCGAGGCGACCGAGACGCCCGAGGCGACCGAGACGCCCGAGGCGACCGAGACGCCCGAGCCGACCGAGCCGACCGCGACACCCGAAGCCACCGAGACTCCCGAGGCGACCGCGACACCCGAAGCCACCGAGACGCCCGAGGCCACCGAAACGCCCGAGGCCACCGAGACGCCCGAGGCCACCGAGACGCCCGAGGCCACCGAGACGCCCGAGGGTGAAGTCGGCAGCGGTTCGATGTCCCTCGAGACCGGCGTCGACCCGGCGAATGGGGCCGTGGTCATCGTCGGCAGCAGCGTCCTCTACACGCCGAACGCGGGCTTCGCCGGGACCGACTTCTTCTCCTACCTGATCGACGACGGCAACGGCGGCACGGCCACGGGCTTCGCCACGGTCCAGGTCGGCAACACCGCCCCCGTCGCGGCGGACGACACCGCCGAGACCGCGCAGGACGAGGCCGTGGTCATCGATGTCCTCGATAACGACGTGGACATCGATGGCGACACGCTCACGATCGCAGCCGGCGCCCTGGCGCGCGGCGCGATCCTCGCAGGCGACCCGGTGCTCTTCTGGGAGTGCTACCCCGCCGGCGGCGGCACGGTGCAGGACCGCAGCGGCAACGGCGGGTCGGGCGCCATCGGCGGTGGGGTCGTCGCCGGCGATGCAGACGGCGACTGCGACGGCGGCCACGCCTTCACCTTCCCCGCGGACGCGAGCGCGGCCGTCACGGCCTCGGTCCCCGCGATCCCCACCGGCAGCGCGCCCCGCACATTCATCGTGCGCTTCCAGGCTGACCAGGAACTGGCGGGCGGCGTCGGCATCTTCTCCACCGGCACGAACGACCAGGGCAACGCACAGTTCTCGCTGGCGCGGGACTGGGCGAGCCACCAGGTCATCTTCTCCGCCTGGAGCAACGACCTCGTCGTGCCGCTCCCGGCCGGCGCGAACCTCGGAGACGGTGCGG
Source organism: Dehalococcoidia bacterium (assembly GCA_040880625.1). Classification (GTDB taxonomy): domain Bacteria; phylum Chloroflexota; class Dehalococcoidia; order UBA2979; family UBA2979; genus W-Chloroflexi-9. Next base: position 23,083 of record JBBDIC010000082.1, read on the forward strand.
AGCACACGCTCGCAATCACCTACGACGGCGGCACGGCGCTTACGGCCTACCTGGACGGCGTCGCCGGCGACACCGTGGACCTGTGGGCGCCGCTGGACACCGTCGGCACCACGGTCATGCTCGGCCAGACGCTCTACGGCGGGATCGGCGCGGGAGACCAGTTGCGCCAGTTCGCCGCGTTCCACGGCGTGCTGGACGCCGCGGCGATCGCCGCGGTCCACGAAGCCCTCGATGGCGCAGCGTCCGGCCTCGCCGTGACGCAGCCGGCGAACGGCGCGGCCATCTCGGACGGGACATCCATCATGTACGCGCCGAACCCGGGCTTCTTCGGCACCGACACCTTCACGTACTCCATCTCGGATGGCCGCGGCGGCGCTTCCGCCGCCAACGTGACCGTCACCGTCCTCGGTGGCGTCGTGGCGAATCCGGACCCCGTCACCGTCACCGCCGGCGAGACGCTCGTCTTCGACGCCCGCGCCAACGACACGATCCCGGACGGCATCGAGGCGTCGATCACGGCCGTGACCCAGCCGGAGCACGGCGTCGCGGTGCTCCTCGATGGCGCGACCATCGAGTACACGCCGGAGGACGAGTTCACCGGCACGGACACGTTCGAGTACACGCTGGCGGCGGT
>JBBDIC010000083.1:0-7139 GCA_040880625.1 Dehalococcoidia bacterium
GAGGCTCGCCACGGCCGCATTACGCTGGATGCATGCTCCGCCGCCTGATCCTCGTCCCTGCGCTCTTGCTGGCCACGCTCGCGCTTGTCGCGTGCGAGAGCCCGGACGGCGCGCCGCCGACCATCGATGCGACGAGCGCGGCGCCCGAGGGCACACCGACGGCCACGGAGAGCGCGACCGCGACGGCGGCGACTCCGGCGGCGACGCGCACGCCCTCGACGGGTGGGGGCGAGGGAGCGTACGGGGCGTGGTTCGTGGAGGCGGCCACGGGCGAGGTCACGGAGTTGTACGAGGGCGACGACGCCTGGGCGATCCGCGACCGGCATCAGCCGCACCTCGGCGGGCTGGGGACGGGCGTCTGGCTCAGCACGAACCTGACGCAGTCGCATCGCTACGGCCCGGACGGCGAGGTTGAGACGACGGTGGACGGCTGGTCCGTGGTGGAGTCCGCTGACGGCGAGAGCCTCACCTACTTCGAGGGCGCCACGTCACCGTTCCGACTCGTCGCGGAGCGCGGCGACGACCGACACGAGTTCCAGTCGCCCGGCGGCTTCGCGATGCGCGCGTTCTCGGCGGACGGCCTCTCGCTGGCGTGGATCGAGTGGGGCGAGGACGACGACAGCGGCGCGCTCACGGTGCTGGACATGCGCGACGGCGACACGCAGGTGCTCGCGGACAATATCTCGCGCCTCCAGGGTGACCGCGAGCAGTTCATCGTCTGGTCGCCCAGCGGCGAGTACCTCGCCTACGAGCGCGTCGGCTTTGGCGACCGCGACGCGGACCGCCTCGGCGCTTACATCGTCGAGGTGGAGACGGGCGAGGAGACGCGCATCCCGGACGCCACGCTGGCGGCGAACTCGTGGGCGCGGACGCCGGAGGGCGAGCGCCTGGTGACGCTCACGTCCTCGCAGGAACTCCTGCTGACGTTCGCCACGGGCGGGCAGGTGTCGCTGGCCACGTTCCCGGAGAACGCGCGCCTGGAGGTACATGGCGACAGCATCATCGTGTCGCTGGTGGGCCAGCGGCGCTCGGAACTGTCGGTGGGCGCGTTCGACGCGGTCACGGGTCGGCAACTGGTGGAGTACACCGGCGAGGCGGACGTGGTGCAGATCCCGGCGGGCGTCGCCTCCGCGGTGATCACGCGCAGCGAGATCGCCTGCACCGGCCTCGTCATCGACCACCCCGACCTGCGCGAGGAGCGCCCGTGCGACGTGCGCCACGTGCGCTGGTCACCGGACGCGCGCTACCTGGCGATGGTCTCCAGCGCGCGCGGACGCATCCTCGTCCTGGACACGCGCACCGGCGAGGAACGCGAGATCGAGGTGCCCGACGGCATCTCCCCCGCGCTCACGTGGACCATCGATGGCCGGCACATCCTGCTCGTCCGGGGCGGGGGCCCGTGACGCCCGAGGCGGAAGCGCCGGGGCGCATCACCCTCGGCGACAACAACCTCTGGGCGCTCCGCCTCCACGCGAGCGAGGGCGGCGGCGTCCTGCTCATCGACGCGGGCATCGACCACGACCTGAGCGCCGAGGACGACGACGTGCCTGCATCGACGTGGGACGCGGTCGTGGCGCAGGCGGACGCGCTGGGCTTCGCGCCGCCAGACGTGCGCGCCGTGCTGGTGACGCACGAGCACATCGACCACGCGGCGCTCGCGGCGAGGTGGGCCGCCGAGGGCGCACGCATCGTCTGCGGACGCGCGGCCATGCCGGCGCTGGCCCTCGGACGCGACGCCAACGAGGCGCAGCGCGAGGCGCGGTCCGCGGAACTGCGCCGCCACGGCGTGCCGGCGACCGTCCTCGATGGCATCCGCGCGATGCGCGGCGTGCGCTCCCTGCGCTGGGCGCCCTGCCCGCCGGAGGCCCTCGTGGCCGCCGAGGAGCGCTCGACGTTCCGGCTGGCGGATGGGCGCACGCTGCGCGCGATCCCGGCGCCCGGCCACACGCCCGGCAACCTGGTGGCGCTCATCGAAGAGTCGCGGGAGTTGCTTTCCGGCGACACCGTGCTCGCCACGACGATCCCCACGCCAGGCCTGCACTTCCCCGGCGCGATCGAGCGCGACCCGCACGCACCTCGATGGCCGTCTCTGCCGCCGTTCCTCCGCTCCGTAGCGGCGATCCGCGCGCTGGGCGTCGCGCGCGTCTACCCCGGCCACGGCGACGCCATCGACGACCCGGCGCCCACCCTCGACCGCTTCGAGACGCACCACGCACGGCGCGGCGCGAAGGTGCGCACGGCGCTGCGCGCAGCAGGCGCAGCCACCGCGTTCGAGGTCGCACGCACGCTCTTCCCACGCCTACCGGACGCGCGGCTCGGCCAGGCGATGACGGAGGTCCTGGGCCACCTCGACCTGGCGGAGGAGCAAGGCGTCGCGCGCCGCGTCTCGCCCTCGGACGAGGGGGGCGTGGTGCGGTGGGAGATGGTGGCGGGGTAGCCCTCGGCGGCCGCGCGGAGCATCGAGGTGCGCCCGCGCTCCTCCTTCGACAGGCTCAGGATGAGCGGATCCGATCCGGCCCCTTCCCCCTTGAGGGGGAAGGCGGGGATGGGAGTGCGCGGCGAGCAGCGCCGCCCGCGGGCGGCTAGTCGTCGTCGGGCGGCGGGGCCATGGACTTGCGCACGGGCATGGGGCGACGCGGGTGCTCCGCCAGGTACTGGCGCAGCGCCTCGTCCACCAGCACCTCGATCGCCCGGCCGTCGATGGTGGCCATGCGGCCGAGTCCGGCGATGACGTCGTCTTCGACCTTGATCGTCAGTCGCATGGGTTCCCCTCGCCGTCGCGTACGGAGACTACCGCGCCGACTAGTCGGCTGCCAGATGGCGGTACAACGTGGGCAGGCGGCGCGGCAGCGACTCGATGTCGTCCACCACCTCGTAGCCGATGTCGTCGCACATCTGCTTCAGGTAGTCATGGCCTTCCTTGTCCACGGTGATGAGGAAGGGCGTGATGCCGAAGCGCTTCGCCTCGTTCAGCGCCTGCTTCGTGTCGTGGACGGCGTATTCCTTCTCCGTGCGGTCCCGCCCGTAGCCGTGGTCCTGCGGACGCCCGTCCGACACCATGATGAGGATCTTCACCTTGGCGTCGTACTCCTGGAGTTTATGGATCGTGTGACGGATCGCCGGGCCCATGCGCGTGGAGCGGATCGGCTCGATGGAGCCGATGCGGCGCTGGACGGTCTGGCCGAGTTCTTCCTTCAGGTCCTTGATGACGTGGAACTCCACGTTCTCCCGCCCGTAGCCGGAGAACCCGTAGATGCCGTACGAGTCGCCGATGGCCTCCAGCGCCTCCACGATCAGGACGGTGGACTCCTTCTCGAGGTCGATGATGCGCTTCGGCGGCTCCACCATGGCCTTCGCGCGGCGCGCGGCGAGCCACTGGAAGTAGCGCCGCGGGTCGCCGTCGAAGTTGTCGTCGTCGTCGGGGCCCTCGTCGTGCTTGACGCGCTGCTTCTCGATCTCCTCGTCAGTGGAGGCGGACATGTCCAGCAGGAACGCGACGGCCACGTCGCGCTCCAGTTTGTTGCGCCGGTTGTAGATGCGCGCCGAGGGGCCGACGCCCGCCTTCTTGTCGATCGTGAACTCGATGGCGAGGTCCAGGTCCAGTTCCTCGCCGTCCTCCAGGCGCTTGATCTTCTTGAACGCCTCCGGGCGCATCATCTCGAACTGCTTGCGGGTCTCCATCACCAGGCCGTGGTAGCGCCGCAGCGTCTCCTCGTAAAACTCGGAGTCGTCTTCCTTGCCGAAGCGCTCGCCCACGCGGTTCCAGCGCGGGCGGTAGTCGCCGGCGCGAAAGTCCCACTCGTCGTAGTAGAACCAGTCGATCTCGACCGGCAGTTCGCCCTCGCCGCCGTCGCCCTTGCCGCCGTCCTCGGATGACGTGCTCTTGGCGTCGTCCGGCTTCTGGTCGCCGGGCGCCTGCTGCGCGGCCTGCTCCATGTTCTCCAGGAACATGCCGAGGCTCTGGTCGATGTCGCCCTCGGCCCACTCGGCGATGGACAACTCGACGGAGTTTTCGAGCATCTCCATCAGTTGTTCCTTGGTGAGCGGGGCCATGGCGCCGTCCTGGTCGCCCTCCACCTGGTTCTTCAGGCGCGCGAGGAGTTGCACCAGTTCCGGCTTGAAGTCGCCCCGGAAGTCCGGCTGCGGCGGGTTCTCGAACTGCATCTCCTGGTCGCTGGGCTGCATGTCCGGCCCGTCCGCGCCGGAGGGCATCCCCGGCTGGAGCGAGAGCATGTCGTCCGTGGGGCCGTCCCACTCGTACTTGCCGTCGCTCATGGGCGTGATGATGTTCGGGATCGCGGTGGCGATGTCGTACAGCGAGGCGGCGACCTCCGCCGCGTCCTGCACCGTGGCGTCCGGCTGCTCCACTACCTTCAGCGCCGCCAGGCCCTCCGCGAGGTACTCGCGGAACACGGTAGGCCAGCGCACGGTGTCCGGCCGTCCGAGGGATCCCCGTAGCAGGTTCTCCACGAATGCCTGGCGCAGCGCCATCTCCTCCACGTTCGGCCGGTGCTCGGCCTCGCGCTCCTGGAGGAGGCGCAGCCAGCGGCGGATGCCGCCGTACTCGCGCGAGACGTAGGCGTCCACGCGCGTGTCCTCTGCGATGGTGAACAGCCCGGCGATCAGCGTGCGGTCGTCGAAGCAGTTGAAGAACCGCTGGATCGAGGTGATCGCCTCGCCGCGCTCCTTCTGCTGCGCGGCGGTGCGACGCTGCTTCGCCGCAGCCTCGCGGCCCTCGACGCTGGGCGCGGTGAACGCGCCGGGGCGGTTCCAGCGGTAGCGGAACGATCCGAACTCCATGCGCGCGGTCTGGTGCGTCGTGAACACCTTGTAGACCTGGAAGTTCGCCTCCTGCTCCTCGAACGTGGCGACGAAGGGCGGGAGGTAGATCGCGGAGCCCTCCGTGGTGGCGGTGGACTCCGTCACCCAGCCGATGTTCTGGTCCACCAGGTCTTCCGCGGAGATCACCGACACGGGCTCGCCGGAGAGCGCCTTCGCGTACATCCGCAGCATCGAGTTGATGGAGGCGAGTTCCACCCGCGAGGAGAGCGCGCGCATCATCTCCTCCGCGCGCGTGGACTCCAGGCGGAAGTAGGCCTCCGCGCCCTCCGGGTTGCGCTCGCCGAGGAGCACATCGAGGCCCGCGTCCTGCCACTGGTCCATCTGCGGCCCGGTCAGGCGGGAGCGCATGAACGGCGCGGTCTTCAGGTACTCCATGGACGCCGTGGGCGAGCCCGGCGCGAGGCGCGCGGCGAACGTGAGGAGGCCCGCGTGATCCTCCTGCGGCATGCGGGAGAGCGCGTCCGCCGCGTCCGCGAACAGCGGGAAGCCCTGGCGGCCTACCTCGGTCGTGACGCGCGCGGAGAGGTCCAGGAAGGTGGCGCGCTGGTCCGGGGCGACGTGGTCCAGGAGGCGCGGGCCGCGGTCGAAGTAGAGGCGGGTGTCCGCCCAGGAGGCGCGGGTCACGGCGCGCGCGAAGCGCAGGAACGGCTCGCGGTCGTCCTCCGACAGGCCGGAGAAGATCGCTGGCGCGGACTCCAGGCAGGTGTTCGCGAGTTCGTAGGAGCGTTCCGTCAGTTGGTCCACGATGTCCACGAGGCGGCCCACGGACCCGAGCGACAGGCTGCGGAGCAGTGCCGGGCTGGCCTGGAAGTAGAGCGCTGCCAGCGCAATGGACTTCCAGTTGCCGCGGCAGAGCCGCTCGCCCTGGCCGGCCCACGCCTCGATGGCGTCCACGGCGATCACGCCGAGGGCGTCCGGGGTGGACTTCAGGAACGCCGCCGCCATCAGCGAGGACGAGGCCGCGAGGCGCATGGCGGTCTCCACCCACGCGTGCAGGCCGTCCGCGCCGAGGCGGTCCATCAGGTCCGGGCTGGCGCGGAAGTACTCCGCCGCCGCCTCCCACGACCGCAGCGAGTGGTTCGCCAGCGCCACGCCGTCCTGCGCCCAGCGCTCCAGCGCCGCCGCGTCCATGCGCGCCTCGAGTGCTTCGAGGGCGGACGAGAAGTCGTCAGGCAGCGAGGCGCCGAACCCGCGGAGTTCGGGGGCGTAGCGTGCGGTCAGGTCGGACGAGAGCGACATTCGCCCCTCCGTGCGCCTGCGCCTGAGGAGGCGGAAGGCGTCCCCAGGCCGGGCGGTCTATTCGTCGAAGATGGAGGTCACAACCTCCTCGATGGAGCGCTGGACCTCGGCGTCGTCGGTGAGCGCCCAGACGACGGCCACCTGGCAGGCGCGCCGCGGCGAGATACCGCCGGCCACGAGTTTGCCCGCGTAGATCAGCAGACGGGTGGAGACGCCCTCGCCCAGGCCGTGCTCCTTCAGGTTGCGGACCTTCTCGCCCAGCTTGGCCAGGTCCTGCGCGATGGCGGGGTCCACGTCCGACTCGCGGGCGATGATCTCCGCCTCCTGGTCGCGCGGCGGGTAGCCGAACTCGATGGCGATGAAGCGCTGGCGGGTGGAGTGCTTCAGGTCCTTCAGCGCGGACTGGTAGCCCGGGTTGTAGGACATCACCAGCAGGAAGCCGTCGCCGGCCTCCAGCAGTTCGCCGCGCTTCTCCACCGGCAGCAGGCGGCGGTAGTCCGTGAGGGGGTGGATCAGGACGGTGGTGTCCTTGCGCGCCTCCACGATCTCGTCCAGGTAGCAGATCGCGCCCACCTTGGCCGCGCGGCTGATGGGGCCGTCGATCCAGCGCGTCTCCTCGCCCTCCAGCAGGTACCGGCCCACGAGGTCAGACGCCGTCAGGTCCTCGTGGCAGGCCACGGTGATCAGCGGCACGCCCTCCTCGTGGGAGCGGGCGTCCTGGTTGTGGAGGCGCCACGACATGTACTCGACAAAGCGCGTCTTACCGGCGCCGGTCGGGCCCTTGAGGAGCACCGGGATGCGGCGCTCGTAGGCGGTCTCGAACAGTTGCACCTCGTCCTTGATGGGGAGGTAGAACGGTTCGTCCGTGATCCTGAAGTCTTCGACAGCGATCTGCTTGAAACCGGCTGCTTCAGTCGTGGTCAAAGCGTTGTCCTGCCCTGCACTCCGGCCGGTCCGACCGCAGCGTTGTTGGTTTGTTCCGCCCGTCGCCGGTGCGGACTTGGATACTACTTGCCGCGTGTCCCTGCGCGCGCCGCCGGCTTCTTCGCCGCCGGCTT
>JBBDIC010000083.1:7239-23694 GCA_040880625.1 Dehalococcoidia bacterium
GCGCCCCCCGTTGAGGCGCTGGCGCGGATCTTCGCCGTGGCCTTCCCCGCCTTCGGGGCGGCCGCCTTCGCCGCGGGAGCCTTCGATGCCGCCGCCTTCGCGGCGGGCTTGGTGGTGGTGGCGGCGCCGGCCTTCTTCGCTGCCGCCGCGCGGGCGGGGGCTGCGGCGGGCTTCGAGGCGGACTTCCCGGCCGTCGGCTTCGCGGGCGCTGGCTTCACGGCGGGCTTTGCGGCTGCCTTCGAGGTCGCGGTCTTGCTCGATGCCGCGACGGTCTTGGACGCTGCGGGCTTGGCGGCTGGCTTCTTCGCGCCGGACTTCTTGCGGGCGGTGGGCTTGCCCGTCGGCGCCTTCTTCGGCGCGCGCTTCGTCTTGCGGCCGAGGCGCGACTCCAGCGCCTTCCAGCAGCGCTCCACCCGCTGGCGCAATTGATCCTCCGTGCCGGCGTTCTCGATCTTCACGTCGGCGACGTCGGAGCGCTCCTTGTTGGTCATCTGGGAGTTGATGCGCGCCATGGAGGCGTCCTCGGACAGGTTGTTGCGCGTCTTGAGGCGGTCCACGGCGACCTTCGTGGGCGTCGTGACCACCCAGATCTCGTCGCACAGGTCCTGCCACCCGGCCTCCAACAGCACCGCTGCCTCGAGGACGATGATGGCGCCGGGGTCCTGCGCGCGGATCTGCTTCACCTCGTCCAGAATGAGGCGGCGGATCTCCGGCCAGACGATGCCGTTGAGGCGCGCGATCTGCTCCGGCGCGCCGAACACCTTGCCGCCCAGCACGCGCCGGTCGATGACCCCGTCCTTGCCGACGATGTCATGCCCGAAGGCGTTCACCACCTTCTGGAAGCCCTGCGTCCCAGGTTCGTACGACCGATGGCCGAGGCGATCGGCGTCGATGATGGTGGCGCCCTGTTCGCGCAGCATCTCCGACGCAGTCGACTTCCCCGAGGCGATCCCTCCGGTGAGGCCAATGACAGTCATTATGTTCTCCAGGCTAGCCGGTAGATTGATTGTATTTGCGAGCACATATGCGCGCAAACCCTCTCCTGAGCGTGAGAGCGGCCGAACCTGCGCGGACGTGACGGTGTGGCGAGACGAAGCAAGCCCGCCGGCTGGGCCGGCGGGCTTGCTTATGTCCCGTTCGGGCCTGCGAGGGCCAGGCTAGCCCTTCTTGAACTCCGCGATCAGCGCCGGGACGACGGCCTTCCAGTCGCCCACGATGCCGTACTTGGAGAACCCGAAGATGTTGGCATCCTTGTCGCGGTTCACGGCCACGATCGTCTTCGCGCCGGAGCAGCCGGCCATGTGCTGGCTGGCGCCCGAGATCGCGATGGCGATGTAGAGGTCAGGGCTCACGACCTTGCCGGTCAGGCCCACCTGCTCGCTGGGCGGGAACCACCCGAGGTCCACCGCGGCGCGGGAGGCGCCCACGGCGGCCCGCTCCCTGCCGATGGCGCCGGCGAGTTCCTTCAGCGTCTCGAAGCCCTCCGGGGCGCCCAGGCCACGGCCGCCTGAGACGACGATCGGCGCGTCCGTGATCGCGAGGCCGGCGGCCTCCGTGACCTCCTTGCCGGTCACGTTCACGCGCGACTCACCGGCCGCGGGCAGTTCGGCCGTCTCGGAGGGGGCGCTGCCGCCCTCGACGGGGTCGAAGGACTTGGCGCGCACGGTGGCGATCGCCGGGGTGGTGGCCATGGTGTACGTGGCCAGGGCGTTGCCGCCGTAGGCGGGGCGCGTGAACTGCAGGGCGCCACCGACGTCCTCGATCTTCACGGCGTCCATGGCGACGGCGGTGTCCAGCCGGAACGCGAGGCGCGGGCCGAGTTCGCGGCCAGCGGTGCTCTGCGCCATCAGGACCAGGTCTGCGCCGGACTGCTCCACGGCGGCCTGCACCGCCGGGAGCCACTGCTCGCCACGGAACGTGTCGTAGGCCGCGTCGTCCGACACGAACGCCTTGCCGGCGCCGGTGGCCTGCGCCGCCGCAGCGGACGCACCGCTGCCAAGGAGGGCGACGGACACGTTGCCGCCGCCGGCCAAGCCGGACGCGCCGCCCAGCAGTTCAAGCGTGGTGGGGTTCAGCGCGCCGTCCTGGAGTTCGCCGACCACGAGGATGTTGTGAGGCATAGTTCTTCGGTCTCCTTCTCGAGCCGGCTAGATCAGTTTGTCGGCCTTGAGGCGCGCCACGAGCGTCGCGGCCTGGGCCTCCGGGGTGTCGCCCTCGATGAACTCGACCTTCTCGCCCTTCTCGGGCAGGGCGAGTTTCTGGAGTTGGAGCCGGGAGCCGGCCTTGCCGACGTCAGCAGCGTCCAGGCCCAGGTCCGCCGCCTTCAGGTTAGTGACGGTCTTCTTCGCGGCGGCCATGATCTGCGGCAGTTTCGGGTAGCGGGGCTCGCCGAACTCGTTGGAGACGGTGACCACGGCCGGGAACGGGACCTCCACGCTCTCGAAGCCGTCTGACAGCACGCGCTGGACCTTCAACTGCGCGCCATCGAGTTCCACGCCCTTGGCGATGATCGCCGCCGGCCAGCCGAGGTTCTCCGCGATCAGCAGGCCCACCTGGCCCATGTCCCAGTCAGCCGACTGGCGGCCGCAGAACACGGCGTCCACGTCGCCCAGGTTCTTGATGGCGGCGGACAGCACCTTCGCGGTCGTGTGGGAGTCGCCGTCCTCGAAGGCCGGGTCGTTGAGGAGCACGCCCTCGTCGGCGCCCATGGCGAGCACCTGCTTGATGGCGGCCTGGGCGCTCTCCGCGCCCATGGAGATGACGGTGACCTTGCCCTCGCCGCCGGCCTCGCGGATGCGGAGGGCGGCCTCTGCGGCGATGCCGTCGAACTGCGACAGCACGGGCGCAATGCCCTGCGCCGGGACGACCTTGTTGGTCGCCGCGTCGATCTTGAACGCCGAGGGCGGCGTCTCCGGGTCAGGAATCTGCTTCGCGCAGACCACGATGTGCATGCTTCGGCTCCTTCACCGCGGAGGGCTGCCATCCCTGCCGCGTCTGTGCACGGCGACCACACCCCTGGGGTGGGACGCCATCGATTTCCGCGTGGTGCATGGAGCGCGCATCAGCCGCTCGACGCCGCTCCGTGCGCGGATGCCCGCGCGCGTGGAGGTCGGTCGCCGGCGCGCCCCCGCCACTGTCATGCTACCGGGCCGGCGGCCCGAGGCATTCTACCGAATCCGCGGCCCTCCTCAGGGCGTTGCGTCAGGGCGTTGCGTCGCCCGCTGGTACGGGCGCCGGCGTGTCCTGCGGGCCGAAGACAGCATCCTCCAGCAACTCCGCAATGTCGAAGGGCCGGATGCGGCCCTCCTCCTCCGGGTGTACCGCGGGGACGCCGTCCTCGAACATCTGGATGCAGAACGGGCAGTTGGAGATGAGTTGCTCCGCGCCCGTGTTCATCGCTTCCTCGGAGCGGACGTGGTTGACGCGCCGCTCGCCCACCTCTTCCTGCCACATGTTGCCGCCGCCAGCCCCGCAGCACAGGCCCTTGGAGAGGTTGCGCTGCATCTCCGTCAGGCCGGCGCCGGGGATCATCTCGATGATCTGGCGCGGCGCGTCGTACACGCCGTTCATGCGGCCCAGGTAGCAGGAGTCGTGGTAGGTGACGGAGGCCGCCACGGGGTACTTCGCCGTGAGGTTGCCGTCCTGCATCTGGCGGCTCAGGAACTCCGTGTGGTGCAGCACCTCGAACGAGCCGTCGAACTGGGGATACTCGTTCTTGAAGGTGTTGAAGCAGTGCGGGCAGTTGGTGATGACCTTCTGGACGTTCTTGCTCTTGAAGGTCTCCACCAACTGCTGCGCCAGGATCTGGTAGAGGTACTCGTTGCCCAGGCGGCGCGCCGGGTCGCCGTTGCACGTCTCCTCCTGGCCCAGCACGCCGAAGGAGGCGCCGGACTCGCGCAGCAGGCGGAACACGGCCTTCGTCACCGGCAGGTTGCGCTCCACGAGCGACCCGGAGCAGCCCACCCAGTAGAGGTAGTCCTGCGAGCCGTCGAACATCGGCACGTCGTCCAGGCCCTCCATCCACGTGGTGCGCTCCAGCGCGGTGCCGCGCCACGGGTGCCCGCGCATCTCGAGGTTCTCGAGCGCGCCCTGCGCCGTCGCGGGGATGCGCGCCTCGTTCATCACCAGGAAGCGGCGCATGTCCACGATCGTCGGGACGTGCTCGATCATCACGGGGCACTCCTGGACGCACGCGCCGCACGTGCGGCAGGCCCAGAGCGTCTCGTCCTTGATGACGTCGCCCACCATGGCGACGGGCGAGATCTCCCGGCCGACCTCCGCGAACTCGTGCTGGTGCTCCTGGATCGCCGGGCCCACGTCCGCCAGATGCGCCTTCAGGTCCTGGATGAGGTGCATGGGCGAGAGCGGCTGTCCGGCGATGTTCGCGGGACACACCTCGGTGCAGCGTCCGCAGCGCACGCAGGCGTCCAGTTCGAACAACTGCTTCCAGGTGAAGTCCTGGATGTAGCCGACGCCGAAGACCTCCTGCTCCTCGATGTTCTCGATCTTGGCCAGGCGGCCGGGGGAGTCGGTGCGGAGGAAGAAGGCGTTGACGGGCGCGAAGAAGAGGTGGTCCAGGCGCGTGAAGACGATCAGGCCGAGCCAGGCGAAGGCCGCGCTGACGTGGATCCACCACGAGGCGTAGTGCAGCGACAGCACCTGCCCCTCCGTGAAGTCGAAGACACGGATGCCGTTGGCCAGCGCGTACGACCCGAACGACCACACGGCCCAGTCCGGGTGCGCGTCCAGTTCCGTCACCATGATCCGAGCGCTCTCCACCAGGAAGCCCGTGAGCAGCACGAGCCCCAGGCCGAGGATGATCAGGTGGTCCTCCAGCCGCTCATCCCAGCGGATGCGGTGGAAGTCCGCGAAGTAGCGCCGGTAGAGCGCCATGCCCACCCCGACGAGGCCGATCACGCCGAAGAGGTCACCGTAGAACGAGTAGAACAGGTAGTAGTCGCCGTAGAGGAAGTGCAGCGGCGTGTCCGCCTCGATGGCGACCTGCGCGGTGACCAGCGTCAGCACGACGATGGACGACATGATGCACCAGTGCATGATGCCGGCGTAGCGGTCGCGGCGGACCTTGTCCTGCGCCAGGCCCAGGCGCACGGTGTTGCGCATGCGCGCGGGGATGTCGCGCAGCAGGCCCGGCGTGGGCCGGCCCACGCGCCACAGGCTGGCGTGCCGCACGAAGCCCCAGATGAGCAGGCCCATGAGCGCGGCGAGGAAGACGTAGACGGCCCACGAGCCGTCCGGGACGTTGAAGAAGACCTCGCGTCCCGGCTCGTCGCCGGGCGTGGTGGCCGTGGCGTAGAAGCCGATGGCGGACAGCCCGACCGCCGGACCCCACCAGGCGCCCACCAGGCGCCGGGGGCGGGTCGGCTGGCTCGTCGATGCCGCCATAAGTGCTCCTCGCCTCGAACTCGCGGTGACGCCGGACCCGGTGGCCCGGGTGGCCCGGGCTAGGCCCCCTGGGCCTCGCCGTACAGGTCGCGCAGGTCGTTCTTCAGGACCTTGCCCAGGTGGTTGCGGGGCAGGTCATCCACCCACTGGTACGCGGCCGGCGCCTTGTAGGAGGCGAGCCGGGTCTTCACGTACGTGGTGAGGTCTTCGTCGCTGGGCTTCATGTCCGCGCCGCTGGGGATCATGATCGCCTTGACCACCTCGCCCCACTCCACGTCCGGCACGCCGATGACCGCGGCCTCCGCGACGCCGGGGTGATCCTCCAGGACCTGCTCGATCTCCGCAGGGCCAATGTTCTCGCCGCCGCGGATGATCATGTCCTTGATGCGGCCGGTGATGAAGAGGTAGCCGTCCTCGTCGATCTTGCCCACGTCGCCGGTGTGCAGCCAGCCACCCACGATGGCGCCCGCCGTGTCGTCGTCGCGCTTGTTGTAGCCGCGCATGACGCGGTCGCCGCGGATGCAGATCTCGCCGGGCTCGTTGGCCGGCAGGATGCGCCCGTCCGGCGCCATGGTCACCACCTCGATGTCCGGCATGGTGCGGCCGACGGAGCGCAGGCGCAGGAGTTTCTTCTCGTTCTCCTCCGGCGTGCCGTCCAGGCGGTGGTCGTCCGGGCCCAGGAAGGTCATGGAGCCGGTGGCCTCGGTCTGGCCGTACGCGTTCATCAGGCCCACGTTCTTGGCGCCCGGGGCGAACACGTCCACGGCGCGACGCACCACCTCGTAGGGCATGGGCGCGGCGCCGTAGGTGATGAGGCGCAGCGTGGACAGGTCGCACGACTCCAGGTCCGGCGCCTCGATGATGCGCTTGAGCATGGTGGGCACCACGAAGGAATGCGTGACGCCCTCCTGCTGCACGGCCTCCAGCCACGCCTTCGGCTCAAAGGCGGGGAGGATCACCAGGCGGCGGCCGGAGAAGACGGCACTCATCATGGTGGTGGCGCCGGCGATGTGGAAGAACGGAACGGAGACCAGCACCACCTCCTGGTCGCTGACCGGGTCCGCCGGCGCCTGCGTGTTCACCACCAGCGCCGTCAGCGCCTGGTAGGACAGCACCACGCCCTTCGGCAGCGACGTGGTGCCGGACGTGAAGATGATCAGCGTCGGGTCCGACTCGTCGATGTCCACGAAGACGGGGATGTCCTCCCCGGACGCGAGCAGCGCGGCGTAGGAGGTAGCCCCGTCGCGCTCGAAGCCGAGCGGGATGGCGTTCTGGACGCCCGGGACCTGGGACGCGATTTCCTCCCAGATGCCCCAGTAGCGCTCCGAGACGAAGAGCGTGGCCACGTCCGTGGACTCCACCATGTAGGTGAGTTCCTCCGCCTTCGCGCGGAAGTTCAGCGGGACGAGCGTGGCGCCGAGGGCCGCCGTGGCGTAGTAGATCGCGACGTACTCGGGGCAGTTGACGGCCATGACGCCAACGTTGTGGCCCTTCTGGACGCCGAGTCCCTGCATCGCCTGGGCGAGTTTGTTCACCCGCGTCTGCAGATCCTGGTACGTGAGGCGCTCGTCGGGCCCGACCACCGCGGCGCGATCCGGGACGATCGCCGCGCTGATGGTCAGGAATTCCGCTGTGTTCATCCACTCGTCCCCTCAGAGCCGCGCCATGATAGGCACTGGCCTGCACAGGCGCTACAGCGCCAGATTCCGTCAGTGATGGCCGCATCGAGGTCAGCGCGGGGCGCGACCGCCGCGCGCCCGCCCGGAACGGCCGAGGCGCCCTACGGGTTCACACGCTCGATGAAGGCATGCACCGCGCGCCCGTCCGGCCCCTGCCGGTAGTCGATGTGAGGCGTCCGCAACGGCTCCACGGAGCCCTCGACCGCGTTGGCGTGCATCGACCAGATCGCACCGGAGCACGGGTCCTCGAAGACGCCGGGCTGGCCGCCCGGGTTCGCGGCGCGGCCGCGGTCGTCCGCCGCCTGCCAGCGCACGGAGCAGCCGGACGCCTCCACCCGCCCATCGATGGCGCGCAGGCGTCCGTCCGGCATGCCGACCACGTAGAGGTCCTGCGCCTCGAAGGGCGCGACCACGCCGATCTCGAACGCGTCCGCGCGGCCGGCGTCGAAGTACTCCACGCGCACGTCCACGGGGTTGAAGAAGCCCCAGAGGACCACGCCCAGGAAGAATCCGGAGAGCGCGAGCAGCAGCGTGGGCCCCAGCCATGCCGGGACACGCCGGCCGTTGCGCGCGCGAGCCATGAATCCTGCGCCCATGCGTCGTCTACCCCCGTCGGACAGCGTCCGACAGGCGGCGTTCGAGCGCCAGTCCCTCCGCCAGCGGTAGGTCCAGCCCCTCGATGACGGCGCGCTTGGAGGCGCGGACGGCGGCGGGCGGCGCGGCGGCGATGCGCTCCGCCCAGCCACGGGCGACCTCCAGCAGCCGCGCGCGCGGGACCACCGCGTGCACCAGGCCGGCATCGAGGGCATCCGTGGAGGTGATGGGCGAGCCGGTGAGGACCAGTCGCAGCGCGTCGGAGAGCGGCGCGTGGCGCGGGACGGTCTGCGTGCCGCCGGCCGACGGGATGTAGCCCAGCGTGACCTCCGGCAGGGCGAACGTGGCGTCCTCGGAGGCCACGCGCAGGTCGCAGTACATCGCCATCTCGCAGCCGGCGCCGTAGGCGAAGCCGTGGATCGCGGCGACCAGGGGCATGGGCAGGGTGCTCATCAGGCCCCAGAGGTCGCGGTCCAGGCGTGCGTCGCGCGCCTCGATCAGACCGGGGCCGCTGCCGAACTCCGTGATGTCGGCGCCGGCGGAGAAGGCGCGGTCGCCGGCGCCGGTGAAGACGGCGCAGCGCACGGTGGGGTCGTCACGCAGCGCCGTCAGGGCACCCCACAGGGCGTCCCGCATCTGCATGCTGACGGCGTTCAGCCGCTCCGGACGGTCGAGGGTGACCCACGCGACATCGCCCTCGCGCTCGAAGCGGACCAGGGGACGGTCGGCCATGGCGGCGCCCCGTCCGGCCGTGCGCTATCGCGCCCAGTCCGGCTTCTTGATCGGGCTGACCTCGGAGCGCTCGTGGCTCTGCTGGACCTCGGCGTTGATCTTCTCGGCCAGGCGCCGCATGAGCGGCGAGCCGGGGGTCATGTCGTCCGAGCGCCAGCGGCGAAGCGTCGCGCGGTCCTTCCTGTCCATCTCGATGCCCACGAGTTCGTCGACGACGGCCTCGAACAGGCGGTGGCATTCTTCCACGGTGAACTCGACGCGCATGGCTTACCCCTGGACCTTCAGTTTGCCGCGCTGGCGCATCATCCGCCGCGTGCGCTCGTCGATGTAGTTGCCGATCGCCTCGTTCAGGCGCTCCGTGAAGCCATCCAGGCCGGGCGTGCCGGGGCCGTGATCGCGACGCAACTCGCGCACCCGGTCCTTCGCCTCCTCCGAGATCTCCACGTGGTCGAGCACGCTCGAGGTCACGAGCGCGAGCACGACGTGGGCTTCTTCCGTGTTCAGGACAACGTTCATCCTGCTCCCTTTCTGTTCTCGCGCGATCTTGTCCGCCGGCCGCTACCGCCCGATGAAGCGCGGGGGCCGCTTCTCTGCGAAGGCGCGCACGCCCTCCGCGCGGTCGGCCGTGGACTGCAACAGTACCGTGAGGTCCAGTTCGTAGCGGAGGGCCTGCGCCAGCGGCATCTCCAGCCCTCGGTGTACGGCCTCCTTGGCGAGGCGCGTGGCGATGGGCCCGCGCGCCGCGATCGTCCCCGCCAGCGACCGGGCCGTGGCGTCCACGTCCTCAGAGGGTACGACGGCGGAGACCAGGCCGATGCGTTTCGCCTCGGCAGCGTCAATCTCTTCGCCGGTGAGCACGAGGCGCAGCGCGTGGGCACGGCCCACGGCGCGCGGCAGGCGCTGCGTGCCGCCCGCACGAGGAACGCCGCCCGCCTGCGTGTCCGGCAGCGCGAAACGGGCGTCGACCGCCGCCACACGGATGTCGCACGCGAGCGCCAGTTCCAGCGCCGCCGAGCGCACCTGCCCGCGCAGCGCGGCGATCACCGGCTGCGGGATGCCCGCCACCGCCTCGATGCCGGCCGCCGCCGAGGGCACGCCGGGGATGCCGTCCGGCGTCGCATCCGCGTCCGCGGCCCAACCGGCGCCGAAGTCGCCGTCCGCGCGCAGCAGCACCACGCGCACCCCGCCGTCTGCGGCGTCCGCGGCCACGGCGGCGGCGGCCTCGCCCAGGGCGTCCAGGAGCGCGCGGTCGTAGAGGCCGCCCGCGGGCGCGATGGTGATGGTGGCGACGTGATCGCGGGACTCGGTCCGGACGAGCGACAACAGGCCCTCCTCCGTGTGGGCCGCGAGCGTACGTTCGGCCGGATCAGAGCGTCAACGGATAGACGCGCCCGGGACGCCCCTGCGAGGATGGACGCCAGCACCGCAGGAAGAGGCAACCGATGGACCTGGGACTCGCGGGCCGCTCCGTGATCGTCACCGGCGCGAGCCGCGGCATCGGCCGCGCGATCGCCGCCGCGTTCGCCGCGGAGGGCGCGCGCCTCACGATCATCGCGCGCACAGCGGCGGACATCGAGGGCACGGCGAGCATCCTGAAGGCCGCCTACCCGGCCGTGGACGTGCAGGCCGTAGCCGCCGATGTCACGTCGATCGTCGATGCGGAGCGCATCGTGGGTGCCGCCGTCGAGGCCTACGGCGGCATCGATGTGCTGGTGAACAACGCCGGCGGCACCGTGCGCGAAGGGACGCTGGAGGAGCGCTGGGAGGGGTCGTTCGGCCTCAACGTCACGTCCGCGCTGCGGCTGATGGAACTGGCGCATCCGCACCTGGCGCGCTCGGAGCAGGCGGCGGTGGTGAACATCGCCTCGATCTACGGGCGCGAGTACGGCCCTCCGGGCGCGCCGCAGTACACCACGACGAAGGCCGCCGCGATCGCGATGTCGAAGACCTACGCCATGGCGTGGGCGGCGGAGGGCATCCGCGTCAACAGCGTCGCCCCCGGCTCGATCGCGTTCGAGGGCGGCTCCTGGGGCCGGCGCATGGAGGCTGACCCGGAGGGCATGGCGCAGTTCGTCCGCGACCACATCGCCTCGGGCCGCTTCGGCGCGCCGGAGGAGGTCGCCCACACGGTGGTGTTCCTCGCGTCGCCGCGCGCCTCGTGGATCGTGGGGGCCAGCGTGAACGTGGACGGCGGGCAGTCGCGCTCGCTGATCTGAGGCCGGTTGCCCGCGTCCGGCGGCGCGGGGATGATGGGGCCGCGAGCGGGAAAGGACCGAGCGATGCGCTTCAAGCGGAGTGACCTGCCCGGGCTGGCCGTGGCGGTCGTGGGGCCGGTGCTGCTGTTCCTGCTGCTGCTGGAGTCCTACCAACTGTGGACGCACCACGGCTCGCCGCTGCTGGGCATCCTCTCGGTCAACATCGCCGTGGTCGGCGGGCTGATCGGGGCATTCTCGCGCTTCATCAAGTCATGGGACACGGTGCTGGGCCTGGTGCTGTTCCTGATGCTGTGCATCCTGGGGGTGTTCAGCCTCCAGTGGTCCGGCAACGACGGCACCGCCTTCGCGACGTCGCTGAAGATCGCCGGCGTCCTGCTGTTCCTGGCGCTGAACGTGCTGGTGGTATGGCAGATCCTCTCCCACGGCCTGAACCCCATCCTGGACCGCCGCGAGCAGCGTCGCGCGGCGCAGGAGGAGCAGGCCTAGCCGGGCCGGCCGCATGCCAGACCTCCCCGTAGCGCCCTCCGCGGCGCGCACCGCCGCGCTTCACCTCCTCGCCACGTGGATGGGCGAGCGCTTCTACCGCACGTTCCGCCCCGTCGAGGACGCCGACCCCGCGCCCTTCGACGCCGTCCTGCGCCAGCGCGAGCGCCGCATCGGCGTCACGCTCGCGCCGCTCTGGGACGAGGCCGCCCCTGTGCCCGGCGCGGACGCGCTGGCCGCGCTGCTGACCGCGGACATGGAGGCGGAGGCCGGCGCCGAGGGCGGCGCGTACGCGGTCTGGGTGCCGCCGCGCGCCACGCTGCCGGCGGACGAGCCCGCCGCCTCCAACCTGCGAGTGGTCCTCGAGCGCGGCCTGAAGCACCTCGACGCCGGAGAGCGTCGGGAGGTGCGCATCCCGGCGACGGTGAAACTCGCGAAGTTGCAGACGGACGGGGCGTACGTCTCCGTCGCCGGCGGCCTGGCGCCGCTGTGGCTCGCCATGTCGGAGGGCGCGGCGGGCTCCTTCCACCTGGACTCGCGCGCGATCCACCGGCTGCCGGAGGAGGAAGCGGAGACGGAGATCCTGGTCACGCGCGTGCGCGACCGCGCCACGATGCTGGAGCCGGGCGAACTCACCGACATCGCGCTGCACGACTACTGGGCCGTCTCGCGCCTGCCGGCCGGCGCTCCCGCGGGCGTCCACGTGGTGGCCGCCCCGCCCGAGGTAGACCCGGGCGACGGCGCGGCGATCCGGCGCGCATTCCGCCAGGCGGTGAACCGCGCCGTGGAGCAGAAGCGCGCCGGCGACGCCGACCTGGGCGTGCTGGCCGTGGTGGGGCCCTTCGCGCACCTGAAGGACGAGATCGTGACGGCATCCCTGAAGGGGATGAACCCGGCGCTGTACGGCGCGCTGGACCTGATCGTGCTGGTCGCCGCGGGCGGCGTGCGGCAGGTGCTCCAACCTCGGTCGCTGCCGTGGGAGCAGCAGCGATGAGCGACGCGATGGTACGCCCGGCCGCACCCGGCGACGCCGAGGAGGTGCGCAGCCTGGTCACGCGCGCGCTGCTGACGGCCGGCTTCCCGCCGCCGGATGCGGACCTGGACGCGGACCTGCTGGACCTCTCCTACTACAACGGCCCCGGACGCAGCGTCTGGGTCGCTGAGCGCGACGGCTTCGTCGTGGGCTGCGCCGCCATCGATGTGGGAGAGGCGCGCACGGCCGTCCTGCGGCGGCTCGCGGGCGGATCGCTGGGCGCGCTGGTGAAGGAGGCGCTGCGCTTCGCCGCCGCGGAGGGCTACCGCGCCGTGGAGACCGTGCTGCCGCCGGGCCTGCCCGGCACCGCGGACACCCTCGGACGGGCGGGCTTCGAGGCGCCGTCCGACGCCAACCCGATGCTGCTGCGGCTGGACCTCTCCTGATGCGCGTCGCGGCGACGGTGGCGCTGCTGGTCGTCGCGCTCGTGGCGCTGGCGGTGGCCCTCGCGGGCTGCGGCGCGGCGGATGCGCCCCGCATGGCGACGCCCACGCCCGGGCCCGAGGAGCGCTTCCAAACGCCGGCCACCCTCCAGTCCTACCGCTACACCGTGAGCATCGAGGCGAACACCGACCTGATCGACACCGGCACGGCGCCGGCCGGCCTGCAACTCGATGATGCGGTGCTCTACATGGACATCGAGGGGCGGCGGGTGAGCCCGGACCGCGAGTACATGAGCGCGTCGTCCGAGTTCGGCTACCTGTCCCTGGACCGCGAGACGATCGTGGTGGGCGAGCGGCTCTGGTCGCGACAGCAGAACGGCGCGTGGAGGCAGCGCGCCACGCTCCAGGGGCCGGAGGACTTCATCGGCCAGGACGTGGCGCTGTCGCCAAGCGTCATCCTGGGCACGGACGACGCGGACTTCCTCGAACGCCTCACGGCCGAACTGGAGGCGCGCCCCCACACCTTCGAGGACGTGAACGAACGCCAGACGCGCCACTGGTCCTTCACGGACGAGGAGGTGGCGATCATCCTTGATCCCGCCGGCAACACGATCCCGGGAATGCTGCCGCCGGCCGGCGTGCGCGTGGACGTGTGGACGGACATCGAGACCGGCGTGGCCGTGCGCATCATCATGGTGGCCGCCAGCGAGGACGACCCGGAGGCGTTCCGGCTGACGATGGACCTGTTCGACCTCAACGACCCGTCGATCACCGTCGACGAACCGGAGTCGGCGATCGGCGAGTAGGGCCGACTACCGAGGCGCGGGCGCGTCGGGGTTCTCGGCCTCGTCGGGCGCCATCACCACGTACGTGCCGGCCGCCATGTCGTGCCACGTCTGACGGCGGCGAGAGCGCAGCATCCACAGGTAGCCGATGAAGAACGCGGCGCTGCTGAGCGCGGAGACGGCGACGCGCATGGCGGCGCGGCCGTGTCCGGGCGGCGCGCCGTCCGCGCGGACGATGCGGATGCGCAGCACCAGCGCACCCGGCGTCCAGCCCTGCGCCCAGAAGATCCAGTCGTAGCCGGCGCTCAACATCAGGCGCGGCAGCAGCGCCAGCGGGCTCACGTCCGTGCCGGAGGTGGACGCCGGAGCGCGCCCGGTGACGAAGACGACCATAACGATGATGGCGATCCAGAACGCCGTCTTCAGCGCCTCGTCCACGACCCACGCACCGAAGCGGCGCCAGAAGCCCGCGTACGGCCGGTCTGTCTCCACGGCGAAGCGCCGCCGCACGTCCCGCAGCGCCACGCCCGCGGGGTCGCCCTCGCCGGCGCCGGCATCGAGGTCCCTCGGCGCATGGGGGGCGGCCGCGGTGTCCGCCGCGCCGCCACCGAGCGAGCCGTCGCCGCCCCAGCGGGGACCGGGATGCCCCGAGGGCGGCGGCGCGCCCGAGGTGGTCACGTCAGGCGTGGTTCGCGATGGCGCCGTCGATGGTGATGGTCTCCGCGTTCACGAAGTTCGTGCTGTCCGAGGCCAGGTACACCACGGCGCCCTGGATGTCCTTCGGCGAACCCAGGCGGCGCAGGGGGATGTAGCGCTCCAGCACCTCCGCCATCTCGCGGTCCTGGTGGGGTCCCGGGACGCCTTCCAGGAAGCCGATCACGATCGCGTTCACGGTGACGCGGTCCTCCACCAGCGCGCCGCCGCGGCCCCACTCGATGCCCAGGTTCTTCGTGAAGCCCAGCACCGCGCCCTGCGACGCGCCGAAGAGCGCGGAGTTGGGGACGCCTCGGTCGTGGACGTCGGAGACGAAGTTGATGATGCGGCCCTTGCCGCGTCGCACCATGTGCTTGCCGACCGCCAGGGAGGCCGTGAAGACGGAGGTGGCGTTGCGGTCCATCTCCCGCTTCCAGTCCGCCAGGGAGGACTCCAGCACCGGCTTGATGTTCGCCATGTGGCCCGCGTTCACGAGGATGTCGATCGGCCCCACGTTCGCCTCGAGCGCCTCCACGGCCGCCTCGACGCTGGGGTAGTCGGCCATGTCGACGGTCTTGGCCTGGCCGTCCTGCGAGCCGGCGCTCCAGCACTCGTTGAGGATGGAGTTCGCCTCCACCTCCTCCATGCGTTCGCCGGTGAGCGTCGTGACGGACACGGTGGCGCCCGCCTCCGCGAGGGCGACCGCGGCGGCGCGGGCCAGCGGCCCCGTGGCGCCGGTGACCAGCGCGTGCTTCCCCTTCAGGTCGAACATCTTCACGGTCTAGCCCTCCGCCCGCGGCACGATGCCGGCGGGCGTCAGCCCGGCCGCGATCGCGCCGCCATCGATCAGGATCGTCTCGCCGCTCATGTACTGCGCCGCGGGGCTTGCGAGGTAGACCGCCAGCGGGCCGATCTCCTTCAGGAAGCCGATGCGCCCGGCGGGCTGCTTGTCACCCAGGCCGCTCAGCACCTCCTCATCCTCCGTCTTGGGGAAGAGGCCGGGGCCGATGCAGACGGCGCGGATGTTGTCGCGCGCGTAGGTCATGGCCAGCGCCTTCGTGAGTTGGATCACGCCGCCCTTGGCCACGGAGTACATGAAGTTGTTGCGCCCGCCGCGGAAGCCCCAGCCGGACGTGATGTTGATGATCGTGCCGCCGCCATGCTCCATGAAGTGCGACACGATGGCGCGCGAGCAGTAGAACGCGGACGACAGGTTGGAGTCGATGCCGCTGTGCCAGTCCTCGTCCGTGAGTTCCGGCAGCGTCTTCCCGCGCCCCGACCCGCCGAGGCCGGCGTTGTTCACGAGGACGGAGACGCGCCCCATCTGCGCCACGGCCTGCGCGACCATGTCGTTCACCTGCTCGGAGACCGTGACATCGCAGCCGGGGATGCCCAGGTAGCGGCGGCCCTTCGCGCGCACCTCCTCGCCCACGTCCTCGATCGGTTCGGGACGCCGCCCGACACCCACGATGTCGGCGCCGGCCTCCGCCATGTGGAGCGCCATCTGGCGGCCGAGGCCGGTCCCGGCGCCGGTCACAATGGCGCATTGCCCGGTCAGGTCAAACTGGCTCAGGATGCCCATGAACCCCCTCCTTGCCCGTCCTGCTCGCCCCGTGGGGGCGGCCGCTACAGGTGTTGTAGCAGCCCGCCGTCCACCGCGAAGATCTGCCCCGTGATGTACCGCGTCGCCACCTCGCTGGAGAGGTAGACCGCCAGCGGGCCCACCTCCTCCGGCCGGCCCCGGCGGCGCACGGCCGTGAAGCGCACGGCGCGCTGCGCCTCCTCGTCCGCCGGGTCGATGCGGTCGTCCATCCAGTCCATCCAGCCCAGCGCGATGCCGTTGACCATGATGCCGTCCGCGGCCAGTTCCTGGGACGCCGCCCGCACCAGGTTGTGCACCGCCCCGTGCGCCGCACCGTAGGCGGTGGTGTGCGGCAGGCCGCGCTCGCCCAGCACGCTGGTGACGAGCACGATGCGGCCGGGCTGCGACTGGCGGCGGAACTCCTCGGCGGCGGCGCGCACGGCGAAGAAGTGGGAGTTGAAGTTCACCTGCATCACGCGCGAGAGGTCCGTGTCCGTGATCTTCGCGATCGGCTTCGCCAGGAAGTAGTCCGGCGCCACGGCGACGATGTCGATGCCGCCGAGTTCCTTCACGATCTGGCGGGTGGTGACCTGCACGTTGCGGCCCAGCGTCACGTCCATGATGTACTCGGGCGCGCGTCGGCCCATGGCCTCGATGTCGCGGCGCACGGCGCGGGCACGCATCACGGCCTCGTCCGGGGTGAGCGCGCAGAGGGCGACGTCCGCGCCGGCCTCCGCGTAGGCGCGCGCGATGGCGGCGCCGGCGGGGTGGTCCGCACCGATCACCATCGCGCGCTTGCCCGTCAGGTCGAAGTAGCGCGTCTTCGACGCGCCCGCGCGCTCGTCCGCCCGCGCTCCGGGCTCTGGCTGCTC
>JBBDIC010000084.1:0-13742 GCA_040880625.1 Dehalococcoidia bacterium
GGGATGGGGGTGATCCGCGCCCGCCTCGATCGCCCGCCGCAACCTCGGTGCCCCGAATCGAGGCAAATCGGGCCAATCGCGCAGGAGCATGATCCGATCCACTTGAGCGAAGTCCGTCCGTATGCGTATCCTGTCGAGAACGCTCCCGCGTTTGCTTTAAGCCGGTCCTGAGAGGCCGGGAAGGAACGCCCGAATGATGACCGCGCACGTCCGCGCCGGAACGCTCCACGGCACGCATCGGCTGTCTGATCCGTCCGTCACATCATCGATCGCGTCCTCCCCCGGTGGGAGGATTTTTTTCGCCCGCCGCCGCTTCCACCGCCCGACCTGCATCGAGGCCACACGATGACCTCCGCGCCGCTCCTGGACACCACGGGCGTGCGCCGCACGCTGCGCCGCCTCGCGCACGAGATCGTGGAGGCGAACCAGGGCGTGGACGACCTGGTGCTGATCGGCATCCAGCGCGGCGGTGCGCTGATCGCAGACCGCCTCGCCGCGGACATCGCGAGCATCGAGGGCGTCCGGCCGGCCGTGGGCGCTCTCGACGTCACGCTGCACCGCGACGACCTGGACCGCCGCCACCCCACGCCCATGCCGTCGCGCCTGCCGGACGTGGACGGGCGCGTGGTGGTGCTGGTGGACGACGTGCTGATGACCGGCCGCACGATCCGCGCGGCGATGGACGCCCTGAACGACTACGGCCGCCCGCGCATCGTCAGGCTCGCCGTCCTCGTGGATCGCGGCCACCGGGAACTCCCCATCCGCGCCGACATGGTCGGCAAGAACATCCCCACCGCGCACGGGGACGACGTGCGCGTGCTGCTGGAGGAGGAGGACGGCCGCGACGCGGTCATCGTCCTCCCCGGGAGGATCGAGGCATGACCGTGATGGCATCCACGACAGCGCACACCGCCACCCGCGAGGACCCCGTGAGCCCCTGGCAGCACGAGCACGTGCTGGACCTGGACGACTTCACCGTTCCGGAGATCGAGACGGTACTGAACCTGGCCGAGCGCATGCGGGAGGTGCTGGACCGCCGCATCGCGCGCGTGCCGGCGCTCCGCGGCTACACGGTGGTCAACCTGTTTTACGAGCCCTCCACGCGCACGCGCGCCTCCTTCGAACTCGCCGGAAAGGTGCTGGGCGCTGACGTGATCAGCGTCACGGCCAGCACTTCCTCCGTGGCGAAGGGCGAGTCGCTGATCGACACGGTGCGCACGCTGCGGGCCATGCGCGCGGACGCCATCGTCATGCGCCACTCCATCGCCGGATCGCCGTACCTGGCGGCGGAGCACACGGACGCGTCCATCATCAACGCCGGCGACGGCTCGCACGCGCACCCCACGCAGGCGCTGCTGGACCTGTACACCATCCGCGACCGCCTGGGCAGCATCCGCGGCAAGCGCGTGGTGATGATCGGCGACATCGCGCACTCCCGGGTCGCGCGCTCGGACATGTGGGGCCTGGCGGCGATGGGCGCCGAGGTGGTCCTCTGCGGGCCGCCCACGCTGATGCCGCGCGGCCTGCGCGCCGGCGACCGCCCCGCCCACGCCGAGTCCGCGCTGCCGGCCGTCACGCTCGAGACCGACATCGACCGCGCCATCGACGGAGCGGACGTGGTGATGGCGCTCCGCCTCCAGAGCGAGCGCCAGCAGGGCGGCCTGTTGCCCTCGCTGCACGAGTACGCCCAGATGTACCAGGTGACGCAGGCTCGGCTCGCGAAGGCGAAGCCCGGCCACGTCCTGATGCACCCCGGCCCCAAGAACGAGGGCATCGAGATCGCCGGCGACGTGGCCGCCGGCAGCAATTCCATCATCGAGGAGCAGGTCACCAACGGCGTCGCCATCCGCATGGCGCTGCTCTACCTGCTGTCCGGCCGCACGGAACTGCCCGGCGGCGCGCCTGCCGAGGGCGGCACAGCCAACACGGAAGGCGGGCCGCGCTCGTGACCACCATCGCCATCCACAACGGCCGCGTGATCGACCCCGCCCTCGGACGTGACGGCATCGCGGACGTGGTCATCGTGGACGGCCGCATCGCGCGCGTCGGCCCCAACGAGGGCGACGCCGTCATCGATGCCGAGCGCATCGACGCCGGTGGCCTGGTGGTGGCGCCGGGCTTCGTGGACCTGCACACGCACCTGCGCGAGCCCGGCCAGGAGCACAAGGAGACCATCGCCACGGGCACGCTGGCGGCGGCGCGCGGCGGCTACACCACCGTCTGCGCCATGCCCAACACCTCGCCGGCGCTCGACAGCCGCGCGGCGGTCGAGTCCGTGCTGCGGGAGGCGGACGCCTCCGCGGTGGTGCGCGTGCTGCCGATCGGCGCGATCACCATGGGCCGCAAGGGCGCCGAACTCACGCCGCAGGGCGAACTCCGCAATGCCGGCGTGGTCGCCCTCTCCGACGACGGGGACGCCGTGGCGGACCCGAGCCTGATGCGTCACGCCCTGGAGTACTCCACGCAGTTCAACCTGCCCGTCGCCCAGCACTGCGAGGACCCGAGCCTGGTGCGCGACGGACAGATGCACGAGGGCTGGGTGGCCACGCGCCTGGGCCTGCGAGGGCGCCCCGCCAGCGCGGAGGAGACCATGGTGGCGCGCGACATCGCGCTGGCGGAACTGGTAGGCGCGCACCTGCACATCTGCCACGTGTCCTCGGCGGGGTCGGTGGCGCTCATCGCCGCGGCTCGCGAGCGCGGCGCGCGCATCACAGCGGAGGTGACACCGCACCACCTGACGCTCACGCACGAGGAGGTCGCCTTCGGCGACGACTACGTGCGCATCCGCTACAACACCCACGCCAAGGTGAACCCGCCGCTGCGCGAGGAGACGGACCTGGAGGCGCTCGCCATCGCGCTGCGCGACGGCGTGATCCAGGCCATCGCCACGGACCACGCCCCCCACGCCTCCACCGACAAGGACATCGAGTTCGACCTCGCGTCGCCCGGGCTGACGATGCTGGAGACGGCCTTCGGCCTCAGCATGCGGCTGGTCACGCAGGGCAAGATCGACCTGCCCACGCTCATCGAGCGCATGACCATCGGGCCCGTCCGCGCGTGGCGCCTGGACGAGCAGCCCGGCCTCGAGGGGCTCGGCACGCTGGCGCCGGGCGCGCTCGGCGATGTCGCGCTCCTCGATCCCACGAGCGCGTGGACCGTGGACCCGGCGGCGTTCGCGTCGAAGGGGAAGAACACGCCGCTGGCGGGCAAGACGCTGACCGGCCGCGTGGTGGCCACCATCACCGGCGGGCGGCTGGTACACGAGACGGACCGGGTGGTGGCGCTCTAGCGCCCGCCATCGAGCAGAGAGACGACGACGAAAGGGACTGCGTGAGCCTGCTGAACTCCTCGGAACGACCGCCCGCACGACTCGTCCTGGCCGACGGCCGGGTGTTCGAGGGCGTGGGCGTGGGCGCGCCCGGCGGCGCCACCGGCGAGGTCGTGTTCACGACCTCCATGACCGGCTACCAGGAGGCGCTCACCGACCCCTCGTTCCGCGGCCAGATCCTCGCGATGACGTTCCCCCTGCAGGGCAACTATGGCGCCAGCCTCTTCGGCGACGAGAGCGGCGAGGTGCAGGTGCGCGGCTTCGTCGTGCGCGAGATGACGGACCTGCCGTCCCACTGGCAGTCCGTGGAGACGCTGCACCACTACCTGGAGTCACGCGGCGTGGCGGGCATCGCGGAGGTGGACACGCGCGCGCTGACGCGACACCTGCGCTCGCGCGGGGTCGTGATGGGCACCATCACGCGCGACGAGACGGTGGAGGCGGCCCTGCACCGCCTCCACAACGAGCCGGACTACGCCTCCGTGGACTACGTCGCGCGCGTCTCCACGCCCGCGCCGTATGACTTCGAGGATGCGCGCGTGGCCCTCGGCGCATCGGAGGACGGGGCGCCGCCGCCCCACGTGGTGGTGGTGGACCTGGGCGTGAAGCGCAACATCATGCGTCTCCTGCGCGGGCGCGGCTGCCGCGTCACGGCAGTCCCGCACGACACCAACGCCGAGACGATCCTGTCGATGCGCCCGGACGGCGTGCTGCTTTCTCCTGGCCCGGGTGACCCGATGCTCCTGGACCACGTGGTGACGGCCACGCGCAGGCTGGTGGGGCGTACGCCGGTGATGGGGATCTGCCTCGGCCACCAGGTGGTGGGGCGGGTCTTTGGCGCGGACACCTACAAACTGAAGTTCGGCCACCGCGGCGCCAACCACCCAGTACGCGACGAACTCACCGGCAAGGTCCACATCACGTCCCAGAACCACGGCTTTGCCGTGGACGGCGATCATCTGAGCGACAGCGTCCAGGTGAGCCAGCTGCACCTGAACGACGGCACGGTGGAGGGCCTCCTGCACCGCGAGGAGCCCGTCTTCACCATCCAGTACCACTCGGAAGCCTCGCCGGGGCCGAACGACACGGAGTACCTGTTCGACCGGTTCCTCGAGTCCGTGCGATCCTTGCGCGCCCCGGTCCGCTAGAGGCGAGCGCCGAGGACGCCGGCCGGGCCGACTATCCTCGATGGCCCGGCGGCGAGCCGCACAGGCAGGAGACGACCATGCCCGAGATCAGACGCGCGGCGAAGTCAGACGCGACGCAGATCGCCGAGATCATCTCGGAACTGCTGCGCGAGCCGAGCCCGGTCGCCTTCGAGCGCGCACGCACGCCCGCCGAGATCGAGGAGTGGATCGAGCGCCAGGGCGAAAGCGGCGCGTTCTTCGTGGCGGAGGACGACCGCAAGCGCGTGCTGGGGTTCGCGACGGTGGACTTCAACTCGGCGGAGCCGGACGCGGCCACCTTCGGCGCGTGGATCCGCCAGCAGCACCGCCGCCAGGGCCACGGCACCGCGCTGGCGGAGTACTGCCTCGCCTTCGCGCGCAGCAAGGGCTACTCGCGCATCAAGGCCCGCCTGCCGCGCGACAACGAGCCGGCGCTGTCGTACCTCTCCTCCATCGGCGCGCTGGTGCCGCTGTTCAACCCGGGGACGACGTTTGAACTGCCCATCTACCAGGAGGGCGACCAGGCCGAGGGCGACGAGGACGGAGGCGGCCAGTGACCACGGACGCCGAGACGATCACGGAGGCGTACGCCGAGGCCCGCGAGCGCGACTGGGGCGACTTCACCGCCCGCAGCGGCGCGCTCCCGGACTACTGGGGCCTCTGGGAGGAGCGCTCCCACGGCTGGCGCGTACCCATCGAGTTCCTCCAGCCCGTGGGGCTGGAGACGCCGGCCGCGTTCGAGTCGCTGGAGCCGCTGCTGGAGACGCTGCGCGGCATGCCGGAGGTGGACGTGGTGCCGCTGGAGTGGCTGCACGCCACATGGGTGCGCATCGGCTACCTGATGTCCACGGACATCATGTGGTCGCAGGTGGAGTCCTTCTACGTGAACGCCGCCCCGCGCCTGCGCCGCATCGAGCCGTTCAGCGTCACCATCGGCGGCCTCTCCGTCGCCGAGGGCGAGCGCATCTACCTGGGCGTGGACGACGGCGGCGTCTACCGCGAGGCACGCCGCCTCGCAAAGCTGGGCGTGCCGAAGGTGTGGGAGGTCCTGAAGGACGACCCGCTCCTCTCGGACGGCGTGGACCGGTTCATCCCCACCATCGACATCGGCTACTTCACCGGCGAGGGCGACCGCGCCCGCGTGGTGGAGGCGCTGGCGCCGTACCGGGACATCGAGGTCGGCGTCGCGCCGCTGACGCACCTCAAACTCGCCCGCATCCCGGTGCTCCCCTACAACCACTACGAGGCGATCGACGTGGTCGCTGAGATCCCGATGCTCGGCGCAGCCCACCGCGGGGGGTACCACAACTGACCACCACGACCCCAGCGCCGGCCGGCGCGCCGTCGCCGGACGCCGGCGCACGCCCGCAGGCCGCCCCCACCGCCACGTTCGAGAAGCCCCGCTCCGTGCTGATCATCGGCAGCGGGCCGATCGTGATCGGCCAGGCCGCGGAGTTCGACTACGCCGGCACGCAGGCGTGCAAGGCCATGCGCGAGGAGGGCATCCGCTCCATCCTCGTGAACTCCAACCCCGCCACGATCATGACGGACGAGGGCGTCGCGGACGTCGTCTACATCGAGCCCCTCACGGTCGAGGTGCTGGAGCGCATCATCGAGCGCGAGCGGCCGGAGGCCTTGCTGCCCACGCTCGGCGGCCAGACCGGCCTCAACCTGGCGGTGGAACTGGCGGACACGGGCGTCCTGGACCGCTACGGAGTGCGCCTGCTGGGCTCCAGCGTGCGCACGATCAAACTCGCGGAGGACCGCGAGTTGTTCCGCGACCTGCTCCGCGAGATCGGCGAGCCCGTCCCCGTCAGCGAGGTCGTGGAAACCTGGGAGGCGGCCCGCGCCGTCCTCGACACCGTGGGGCTGCCGGCGGTGATCCGCCCGGCCTACACGCTGGGCGGCACCGGCGGCGGCATCGCGTACACGCTGGAGGAGTACGAGCGCTTCTGCAAGAGCGGGATGGCGGCGTCGCCCATCCACCAGGTGCTGGTGGAGCAGTCCCTGCTCGGCTGGAAGGAACTCGAGTACGAGGTGATGCGGGACAGCAACGACACCTGCATCACCATCTGCAACATGGAGAACCTGGACCCCATGGGCGTCCACACCGGTGACTCCATCGTCGTCGCGCCGTCGCAGACGCTGTCCGACCGCGAGTACCACATGCTCCGCAACAGCGCCCTGAAGATCATCCGCGCGCTGGGCATCGAGGGCGGCTGCAACGTCCAGTTCGCCCTCGCGCCGCGGCCGGACGTGGTCGGCTGGGACGGCTCGGAGGACGCGGCCTGCCTGCCGTACCACGTCATCGAGGTCAACCCGCGCGTGTCCCGCTCCTCCGCGCTCGCCTCGAAGGCCACGGGCTACCCGATCGCGCGCGTCGCGGCGAAGATCGCCGTCGGCAAGCGGCTGCACGAGGTGGAGAACGCGGTCACGCGCCGCACCACGGCGGCGTTCGAGCCGGCCCTGGACTACGTGGTGGTGAAGATCCCGCGCTGGCCGTTCGACAAGTTCGAAGGCGGCGACCGCCGCCTCGGCACGCAGATGAAGGCCACCGGCGAGGTCATGGCGATCGACCGCACGTTCGAGGGCGCGCTCCAGAAGGCGATCCGATCGCTCGAGTTCGGCTCGCGCTCGATCCTCTGGCAGCACCCGGAGTGGACGGACGAGCCGCCCCTCATCGCGACGGACGAGCGCATCTGGGCCGTCCTCGCCTCGATCCGTCGAGGCGTGCCGCTGCAGGCGATCTCCGAGCGCAGCGGCATCGACCCGTGGTTCGTGGAACGCCTCGCGCGCATCGTGGCGATGGAGCAGCGCCTGCTGTCCGAGGAACTGACGCCCGCCCTCCTGCGCGCCGCGAAGCGCCTCGGCTTCGCCGACCGCGACATCGCCACGCTGGCGGATCGCCTGCCGGCGCAGGTGCGTTCCCAGCGCGAGGAGTGGGACATCCGCCCGGTCTACAAGATGGTGGACACCTGCGCCGCCGAGTTCGACGCCGTGACCCCCTACTTCTACTCCACCTACGAGGACGAGAACGAGGCGCCGCCGTCCGGCCGCCAGGGGATGCTCGTGATCGGCTCCGGCCCGATCCGCATCGGCCAGGGCATCGAGTTCGACTACTGCTCCGTGCGCGCCGCCCGCGCCCTGCAGGAGGCCGGCATCGAGTCGATCATGGCCAACTCCAACCCGGAGACCGTCTCCACGGACTTCGACACCTCCGACCGCCTCTACTTCGAGCCGCTGGACGAGGAATCAATCCGCGACCTGCTGGAGAACGAGGCGGGCGACAGCGGCGAGGCGCCCCCCTCGATCGTGCAGTTCGGCGGCCAGACCGCGATCAACATCGCGCGCGCACTCCACGCCGCGGCCCTTCCCATTGCCGGGTCCTCCGCGGACGCCATCGACATCGCGGAGGACCGAGGGCGCTTCGGCACGCTGCTCGCCGAACTCGACATCCCGCAGCCGCCGGGCGCGGCCGTCGCCACGCTGCAGGACGCCCTGAGCACGGCGCAGGCGATCGGCTACCCCGTGCTCGTGCGGCCGTCCTACGTCCTCGGCGGCCGGGCGATGGAGGTGGTGCAGGACGCCAACGAACTCGTGCGCTTCTTCGCCGCCGCCCTTGCGGAGAACACCGGTGCCGTGCTGATCGACAAGTTCCTGGTGGGCCCAGAGGTCGAGGTGGACGCGATCTGCGACGGCGAGTCCGTGCTGATCCCGGGCATCATGGAGCACATCGAGCGGGCGGGCGTCCACTCCGGCGACTCGATGGCCGTGTACCCGCCGCAGCACCTCACGGACGAGCAGCGCGACGCGATCGTGGACTACTCGACGCGGATGGCGCTCGGCCTCGGCGTGCGGGGCCTCATGAACGTGCAGTTCGTCATCGCCCCGGAGAGCGCCCCCAGCGGGCCCGGCGTCTTCGTCATCGAGGTGAATCCGCGCTCCTCCCGCACCGTCCCGTTCCTCTCGAAAGTGACGGGCGTGCCCATGGTGCAACTGGCGGTGAACATCATGCTGGGCCAGTCGCTGCGCGATCAGGGCTTCGCGCCGGGCCTCTGGCCGGAGCGCGACCTGGTGGCCGTGAAGGCCCCCGTGTTCTCCATGCAGAAACTGATCGACGTGGACACGTTCCTGGGGCCGGAGATGAAGTCCACGGGCGAGGTGATGGGCGTGGACCGCACGTTCCCCGCCGCCGTCCGCAAGGCGATGATCGCCTCCGGCCTCGAAGTGGCAGCCGGCACGCCGTTCCTGCTGTCCGTCTCCAACCAGACCAAGGCGCAGGCGGGGCCTCTGATCCACGCGCTCCACGCCGCCGGCTGCCGCCTCTACGCCACAGAGGGCACGGCCGCGCTCATCACGGAACTCGGCATCCCCGTGGAGATGGTCCCCAAGCGCCTGGACGAGGGCCACCCGAACGTCGTCGACGTCATCACGGACGGCACGGTTGGCGCGGTGATCAACACCATCGAGGGCGGGCGGGCGGACGTCCGCCGCGACGGCTTCCACATCCGCCGCGCCGCCACAGAGCGCCGCATCCCCTGCTTCACCTCCCTGGACACCGCCGCCGCCGCCATCGGCGCGTTGAGCGCGGACGGCGAGTACGACGTGCGCCCGCTGCTGGAGTACCGAGACGGCATCCCTTCGTGACCGCACAGTCCCCTCACCCTGAGCCTGTCGAAGGGCGAGCGCGAGCAAGCACGGACGTCCCGATCCGCGCGGCCCTGTTTGACCTTGATGGCACGCTCGTGGACTCGCTGCCGACGATCGCGGCGTGCATGGTGGAGGCCGTGCGCGGTCACGGGCTGGAGGCGACGGCGGAGGACATCATCCCGCTGATCGGCGCGCCCATGAACATCCTGGTGCAGGAGATCTACGGCGTGTCCGACGAACTCGCGGAGCGCATCTACCAGGACTACCTGCGGCTGTACCACCACGGCTTCATCCAGCGCACGCCAGCGCACCCTGGCGCGGACGCGCTGGTCCGGGCGCTCCACGCCGCCGGCCTGCCGCTGGCCGTGGTCACCAACAAGAGCGAGGAGGGCGGCCGCCTGATGGTGGCGACGCAGGGCTGGGACGGCCTCTTCCGGGTGGTCTCCGGCCGCGACACCTCGGAACCGAAGCCACACCCGGAAGCCGCGCTGTCCGCGCTGCGCCGCCTCGATGTGCCCGCCGCGGCGGCGGCGCTCATCGGCGATACGGAGTTCGACATGAACTGCGGGCGCGACGCAGGCCTGCCGGTCGTCGTCGGCCTCACCGGCTCGCGCGACGCTGCGCGCCTGCGCGCAGAGGGCGCCACGCACATCGTAGACACGCTCGCGGAGGTGGCGCCGCTGCTCCTCGGCACGCGGGTGCTGCCGTGAGGTCGTTCGAGGCGGAGGTCACGGAGAGCGTGCGGCTGTACGGCGACACGCATGCACTCTGGTTCCGCCGCCCGGACCACCTCCAGGGCGCCACGCCCGGCCAGTTCGTGATGGCTTACGCCGCCGAAGGCCATGACCCCCTCCTCGGCCGCGCGTTCTCGATCTTCCGCCTGCGGCACACCGAGGGCGGCCCCGAGTTCGGGCTGCTCTTCGATGTCGTCGGGCGTGGCACGGGCTGGCTCGCCCACCGCCGCGAGGGCGACGCGGTGCGCATGGTGGGGCCGCTGGGCCGCGGCTTCGAGCCGCGCGAGCGCGTCCAGAAGATGCTCATGGTGGGCGGCGGCATCGGCGTCGCGCCGCTCATCTGGTTCGCCGACCAACTCGTCGCGGAGGGCCGCGAGGTCACGATGGTCCTCGGTGGCCGCTCGGAGGCGCAGATCTTCCCGGCGGCGCTGCTGCCCTCGGAAGTCGAGGTCGTGGTGACGACGGAGGACGGCTCGCTGGGCGAGACCGGGCGCGTGACCGCGCCGTTCGAGCGCCTGCTGCCGTGGTGCGACCAGGCGTTCGCCTGCGGCCCGGAGCCCATGTTCGAGGCGCTGCACCACGTGGCGCGCGCCGCGGGCAGCAACAAGCCGGTACAGGGCCTCCTGGAGGGCCGCATGGCCTGCGGCCTGGGCATCTGCTACTCGTGCGCCGTGTTCCCCCGCAAGGGCGGCGTGCGGCTCGTGTGTACGGACGGCCCCATGTTCGACCTGCGGGACCTGTACTCGTGAGGCGTTACCTGCAGCCGGCGCTGCTGCCGATCCCAATCGGCCTGCTGATCGGGGTCATCGCCGCCGCCACGATCATCGACACCGACCCGCCGGCGCTCGGCTGGTTCCTCGGCGTCGGCCTCGGCCTCATGGGCGGTGCGTTCCTCGCCGCCATCGCCAGCGGCGACGCGCTCGTCAGCGGCCCCCGGTCCGAGGGCGGTCGCGGCGCGCGAGGCGGACGAGGACGGCGCCGCAGCGCCGCCCCCTGGCTCGACCAGCCGGACGAGGGCGATGAAGGCGACGAGGCCGGGCGCGAGCCCTCGGACGGCCGCAACGGCCGCTAGAGGATCTTGTCCACGACCTTGCCGAGTTCCACGTAGCGGTCGGACAGCGCGCGCATCTCCACGGAGGTGCTGCCGGCGAACGCCACCACCTCCACGCGCACACCCTTCTGCTGCACGGCCTCCACGGCGCGGGCGAAGTCGGCGTCGCCTGAGACGATCGCCATCACGTCCACGCGGTCGGCCATCAGCAGCATGTCGATCGCCATCTCCACGTCGAAGTTGCCCTTGATCGAGCCGTCCGCGAAGCGCTTCAGCGGCTTGGTGACGATGCGGAACTCGAACGGCACGAACGGCGCCACGAAGCGCTGCTGCTCCATGGGCTCGCGCGGGTCGTCCGAGACGGGCGAATAGGCGGTGGCGCGCACCAGGTCGCGGCCGTCCGTCATCATCGCCAGCAGGCGGCCCATGTGCAGGTGGCCGTCGCCCTCGTAGCCGTAGATCAGGTTCGGCACGTCCACGAACACGGCGATGCGCGGGCGGTAGCCGCTGAACGTGATGCGTTCGCCCAGCCCGTCGATGCCGCGGCCCAACTCCAGCAGGAGTTTCTCCTGCCGCGAGACGGTGTCCCGTAGCGCGCGGATCTCGTCGGACGAGACCGCATCCGCGCCGCCGCCGTCGTCGCCGTCCTCGGCGCGTCGAGGCGTGCGCGTGCGGGTGCGGGCCGGCGCGGCGGTGGTCGCCTTCGCGGGCGGCTCAGGCTCCGGCTCGCGCTCGGGCGCCTCGGCGGCGGCCTCCGGCTGCTCCTGCTCGGCCTCGCCGGCCGCGGCCTCGCCGTCGCCGTCCGTGCGGCGGCCGCGGCCACCGCGCCGCCCGCGCCGCACGCGCGGGCGGTCGTCCTCGGACTCGTCGTCCTTCGCCGCGGCGCGGGAGCGCGAGGGGCGCGCCGGCTTCTCCTCCGCGTCGCCCTCGGCAGCACGCGACCGCGAGCCGGACGAGCGGCTGCCGGACGATGATGACGACGACGACGATGACCGCGAGCGCGAGGTCGAAGCCGGCGCGTCGTCGCCGGAGGCCTTGCGGCGGCCGGCGATCATCGACAGGCGTCGGGGTCGCGGCGAATCGCCGCCCTCCGCGGCCTCCATGATGGGATCGAGGGGTGGGGTCACTGGGCGCCTGCCTCTCCGGCAAACTGCAAGACGGAGCAGCGCGCGGCCACTTGCTCCGCCAGTTCGATGAAGGCTCGTGTCTGTTCTGACTCGGGATGGCTGATGACGACCGGGACGCCCTCGTCGCCGCCCTCGCGGACGGCGGCGGAGAGCGGGACCTCGCCGAGGAACTCGACGCCCAGGTCCTCGGCCGCCTGGCGTGCGCCGCCGCGGCCAAAGATGTCGCTGCTCATGTTCTCGACCACGCCGAAGATGGGCACGCCCAGCCGGTCGAACATCCCCACGGCCTTGCTGGCGTCCTCCACGGACACCTTGGACGGCGTGGAGACGATGACCGTGCCGGCGATGAGCGCGTCGTTGGCCATGCTCATGGAGGCGTCTGACGTGCCCGGCGGCAGATCGATGATCAGGTAGTCCAGGTCGCCCCAGTCCACGTCATGCATCAACTGGCGCACACCGGAGCCGATCATGGGGCCGCGCCACACCACCGGCGTCCCCACCGGCAGCACGAAGCCCAGCGACACCGCCTTGATGCCGTGCGCCTCCACGGGCCGCAGGCCCTGCTCGCCGGACGCCTGCAGGCCGCCCTGGATGCCGAGCATGGTCGGGATGTTGGGGCCGGTGATGTCGGCGTCCAACAGCCCCACGCGCGCCCCCAGGCGGCCGAGGGCCACCGCCAGGTTCACCGCCACGGTGGACTTGCCCACGCCGCCCTTGTTGGAGGCGATCGCGATCACGTTGCGGACGCCCGCGATCGGCTTTGGGCCGCCCTCCCGGTGCGTGGAGCGCACCTCCGCGCCCCAGTCGATGTCGATCTCCTCGATGCCGGAGACGGCGCCCAGGGCGGCGCGCACGTCCGTATCGATGGTCTCGCGCAGGGGACAGGCGGGGGTAGTGAGGACGAGTTCGAAGGCGACGCGCCCGCCCTCGACGGCCAGGTTCCTGACCATGTTGAGGGAGACGATGTCGCGGTGCAGTTCGGGGTCGTTCACGGTCTTGAGCGCCGTGAGGACCGCGGCCTGGTCGACCAAGATGGAATCCTTACGTAAACAAGCGTGTCAGGACGCGGGAACCAACAGGCTGTGTGGTGCGTTATCTCACCTGAGACTGTCGTCGAACCGAGAGCGGATCTCGGGACGTACGGGAGTGCCTGATGGGACTCGGCGGCACGCGTCCTGCGCGCCACGGTGTGCATGAGGTTCAAGTATACGGAGGTGATCCCCAGGGCGAAACGAGCGCGAGGCGAGACCTGCAACGTCTCCTTAACTGAGCGCCCGGATCCTTTGGGCATTCCTTAACACATGAACGTTGATCCTGTGCAGCGTAGCGCGGGATCATTCCAGTCCACCGAGCGTGCAGGCTCGGAAGCGACCGACCAGGTCGAAATGCGGGGGCGACGACGCTGCACTTGAGGGAAGCCGTCGCCGGCACGGAGGAATAGACAGCCATGAGTCGGACCACGACTGAGACTCGCGAGACGAAGCCGATGGCGCGGGGCAACTGCGTCCACCACTGGATCATCGAGAGCCCGAACGGCCGCGAGAGCGGCGGGACCTGCAAGCGCTGCGGCGCCACCAAGTCCTTTGCCAACTCGACCGAACAGGTCATGTGGGAGCAGACCAACACGCTCCGCAACGACCTGAACCGCTCGTACCGCTCCTCCAAGACGGAGGAGTACTCCCTGGC
>JBBDIC010000084.1:13842-23496 GCA_040880625.1 Dehalococcoidia bacterium
AGCGTGGACCTTGCCCCGCGTCACAAGACGGAGTTGCGGTTGCGCAACCCGATCATGACCGGTTCCGGCACCTTCTCCAACGGCCTGGAACTCGCCAAGCACTACGACGTCGATGCGCTGGGGGCGATCGTGTCGAAGGGCACCACGCTGCGTCCTCGACGCGGCAACGCCACGCCGAGGACGGTCGAGACCGCCGCCGGGATGATCAACTCCATCGGCTTCCAGAACATCGGCGTGGGCGCCCTCGTGAAGAACGTCGCGCCGGTGTGGGCGCGCTGGTCCGTGCCCGCCATCGTCAACATCATGGGCGAGACGCTGGAGGAGTACGGCACGCTCGCCGCGCGCCTGGAGGGCGTCCCGGGCGTGGCCGGCCTGGAGGTGAACGTCTCCTGCCCCAACGTGGAGGCCGGGGGCATCGAGTTCGGCCAGGTGCCGGCGCAGGCGCAGGCCGTCGTCCGCGAGGTGCTCGCGCACTCCTCGTTGCCCATGCTCGTGAAACTCACGCCCAGCGTGGCGGACATCCGCCCCGTCGCCGTCGCCGTCGCCGAGGCGGGCGCGCAGGCGATCACCGTCTCCAACACGATCCCCGCGATGGCGATCGACGTCCAGAAGCGGCGTCCGGTGCTCGCCACCGCGTTCGGAGGGCTCTCCGGGCCCGCCGTGAAGCCGATCACGATGCGAAACGTCTACCTGGCCGCCGCGGCCGTGGACATTCCCGTGGTCGCCTCCGGGGGTGCGATGAGCGGCCTCGATGTCGTCGAGTTCATCATGGCCGGGGCCACGGCCGTGCAGATCGGCACCGCCTCCTTCCTCGATCCCGCGGCGCCCTGGCGCATCCTGGCGGAGTTCGAGGCGTGGTGTGCGTCCGAGGGCGTGACGAGCGTGGAGGAGATCCGCGGCGCGGCGCGGCGGCGCGACTGACGCCCGGGCGAGCGTTCGCGTGGGTATGTGTGATTGACGGCGAGCGATGCAGTTCGTAGCGTCAGATGGCGTCGTCGGGGCGTAGCTCAGCCTGGCAGAGCGCTGCGTTTGGGACGCAGAGGCCCGCGGTTCAAATCCGCGCGCCCCGACCACACTCCCTCGCTGCTCAGGCCGCCTCGGCGCTGGCCTGCCCGGAGTGCAGCACCACGTCGGTGATGATCGGCCAGTTGGGGTGCTCCGTGGACTCCGGGAACTGCTGCACGTAGTGCTCGAGCGCCTGCGCGACGGTCATGCCCCGGCCGTACGGCTCCGCCGCCGCGAGCCAGGCGACCTCCACCATCCCGGGGATGAGTTGCTCCACGGCCTCGCGGCCGCCGTTCTCCTCGCTCAGCCACCAGTCGTGGTAGATGCGGCCCACGAGGCGCCGCGCCAGCGAGCGATCCGCGTCCCGGCGAGGCGAGACGATGCGCTGCATGGCCCGCGCGGTCACCAGCATGCGCACCTGCGGGACCAGTTCCGGC
Organism: Dehalococcoidia bacterium; assembly: GCA_040880625.1. Taxonomy (GTDB): domain Bacteria; phylum Chloroflexota; class Dehalococcoidia; order UBA2979; family UBA2979; genus W-Chloroflexi-9. The sequence continues at coordinate 15,285 of JBBDIC010000084.1, forward strand.
GCGGTGCCCAGCCGCATCAGGATGCCGCTCATCCAGCGGTGCGCGTTCTCGATCGCCTCAAGTTCCTCCGGCGCCGCGCCGGCGGTCATGATGCGCACGAGGATCTCCGGCAGGCGCAGCCCGCGCCCGCGCAGCCCTGGACGCGCGTCCGCGCCGCGCTCGCGGACCGTACGGGTCCGCTGGCCACCGGCGAACTTCGCCTCGTACATCGCGCGGTCCGCGGCCTGGAGCAGGTCCGGCGTCTTCTGCGCGTCCCCGGGCGCCACGGCGATGCCCAGCGACACCCCGATGCGCGCCGGCGGGCTCACGATCTCGCGGTGCGCCTCCTCCAGCGCCGCGTGGATGCGCTCCGCCACCGCTCGCGCCATGTCCTCGCCCGCGCCCTCCATCACGATCACGAACTCGTCGCCGCCGGTGCGCGCCACCATGTCCGCCGGCCGGCACGTGGCGCGCAGTTCGCGCGCGACGATCTCGATCACGCGGTCGCCCACCTCGTGGCCCAGCATGTCGTTGAAGGCCTTCAGGTTGTCCATGTCCGCCACGATCACCGCGCTCTCGCCCGGCGCGTCGATGCCCGCGTGCAGCCCCGCCAGGCGCTCCTGGAGGTAGCGGTAGTTCGGCAGGCCCGTCAGCAGGTCGTGCTTCGCGCTGTGGTCCGCGCGCTCGTACAGGCGCAGGCGCTCGATGGTGACGGCCAGCAGGCCGGCCACCTCCTCCAGCGCGTCCAGTTCCGCCGGCGAGTAGCCGGCGCCGCCGTTGCTCACCAGCGCGAACACCGCCGAGGTGCGCCCGCCCTGCCGGACGGCCACCGCCGCCACCTCGCGCGCATCCGGGCCCACGATGTCCCAGTCCAGGCCGGCGTAGCGCGGGTCGTCGCGCTGGAACGTCACGGCAGCGCCCGCCTCGATCGGGACGCTGGCGATGGAGCCGGCCAGCGAGCGCAGCGTGACGGCGCCGTCCTCCTCCGGGTAGGTGGCGTACGGCTCCACCATCTGCTCCGTCTCGTCCAGCAGGAACATCACCGCGCGGTCGAATGGGATCAGCCAGCGCACCTCCTCCGAGAACGCCGCGAACGCCTCGCGCAGGTTCACCACGGACGCCACGATGCGCGCGAGGTTGCTCAGCGCCTGGATGTGCGACGCGCGCGCTGTCGCCTGCTCGTACAGCACCGCCCCGTCCAGCGCGAGCGACAACTGCTCCACCGCCTGCTCCACGATGTGGACCTGGTCCGCGCGGATCGCCCGAGGCAACGCCACCACCGCCACGCCTAACATCTGGCCCTTCGGCCGCATGGGCACCACGGCGGCGTAGCGCACGGTGTCCGGCAGGAACGCCGGCGCCTCGGACTCGCCTCGACGCCACAGGAGGGCGCCGCGCGCGGAGAACCACGGGTGCTCGGCGGCGTCCGGCTCGGCCGGCGGCGACGCGCTCGGGCGTCCACGAGCGCCGAAGGCGGAGATGCGCTCCAGCGCGCCGCCAGCGTCCAGGCGCGCGATGTAGAGGTGCTGGTACGCCAGCAGGCGGTGGAGCGCGGTCGCGAAGCCGGTGTAGAGGCGTTCCACGTCCGCGCCGGACTGCATGGTGCGGGCCACCTCCGCCAGGCCGGTCAACTCGCGGATGCGCTGCTGCTGGACGGCCACCAGTTCGTCAGCCTGGATGCGGCGCGCCAGGATGTCCGCCACGCGATCCAGCAGCGTGCTGCGCTCCTCGCCCCACTCCGCGCCCGCCTCGGTCGCCACGATCAGCGCCCCCACGATCGAGGGCAGCGTGCGCAGCGCCTCCCCGTCGTCACCGTCGGAGGCGCGCCGCCCGCCGGTCGGCCCGGTGCCGCGCGTGGCGAAGATCGGCGCCACGGCTACTGTGCCGGCGCCGCGCTCCGCGAACGCGTCCGACAGAGGCGCCTCACCGCCCGCGCCCAGCACCAGCGCCGAGCCACGGTCCGCCACCAACCGCGTGAGCGAGCGCGCGACCGGCTCCACCCACGGGACGCCCTCGTCGGCGGCCGCCGTGCCCGCGATGACCACGTCGCGCGACCCCTCGGGCAGCGAGACCAGCACGGCCTCACGGCCGCCGGTGTGCTGCAGGACGGCGGCCAGGACCTCCGGAATGGCGCGTTCGCCGCGGCCGGAGACGTTCAGCAGGCGCGTGACCTCCGTCAGGAACTCCTCGCGATCCCCCTTCTCGATCGCCTCCTGGTACAGGCGCGCGTTCTCCAGCGCCACGCCCATCTCGCGCCCCACGAGCAAGAGCAGGTGGCGCCCGTCGTCGTCGCTGTCCAGCGCGCCCTGCCCGATGAGCGCGAACGAGCCCAGCACGCGCCCCTTCGCCACCAGCGGCACCACCTGGTACGGCTCGCCCAGGTCCGGCAACTCCACGTCCGGCTCCCAGTCCGGGTGCGAGGAGGTGAGCGGCCGTCCCGTGCGCGACACGGAGCGCAGCAGCGCCTCGGGCAGGCGCGGCGCGTAGAGGTCCTCCGGCGCCACCGTCACGAAGAGGTCCACCACCTCGCCGCCACGCGGCCGCGTGTACGCCTGCGCCGCGCGCACGCCCAGCAGCCGCGCGACCAGGCGCACCGCACGCTCCAGCGCGCGCACGTCGTCCATGGGCTCGGCCAGCGCGAACGAGACGGCGTTGATGATCGAGAGGTAGCGGTTGCGCTCCTCCAGCGCGTTCGTCTGGCGCTCCACCTCCGCGTTCAGCTGGCGGTTCCACTGGCGCAGTTGCGCCTGCGACTCCTCCAGGTCGTCGCGCACGGTCTGGAGGTCGCCGATCGTGCGCTCCAGGCGCCCGCGCATCTCGGCGTTGCGGCGGCCGCGGACGTGCAGGAACAGCGCCATGCTGGGGAACAGGATGACGGAGACGAACGCGACCTCAAGCCCCTCGTCGCCCCGCAGCGCCGGCGCGTCCGGTCCCGGCGACCGCGCGACCAGCGCCGCGAGCACGTTCGAGGCGGATGCGACGAGCGTCACGGCTATCAGCGCGCGCCCGCCGAGGATGAGCGCCGAGTTCAGCAGCATCAATCCCAGCAGCCCGGGCGCCAGCCACGCCCACGCCACCGCGCTGTGGACCACGAACACCACCAGCGAGGCGTACGCCAGCCGGAACACCACCGCCGCCACGTCGCGCTCCACGCCGCGGAAGCGGGGGCTGATGCGCGCCTCTGCCTCTGTCAGCAGGGCGAAGAGGACGCCCGGGACCATCAGCGCCGGGGAGAACGTGCCGGTCGTCGCCCAGGCGAGGAGGGGAAGCGTGAACATGAGCGCGGAGAAGACGCGGTGCGCCTTCCAGAGCGCACGCACGTCGGCGGCCCGAGGGCCGCGCTCAGGAGGCCCGTTGTTCGGGCCCGCCTCGGTTGCTACGATTCCGCTCACTTCCATGCCAGACGGAATCCCTCCCTACGTCCTCGTCGCCAGGATCGGTTCGATCCTCGGTATGTCCTTCGCCCTGGCGATCGGCTTGCTCATGCTGATCGGCGGGTGGTGGATCGCCTCGTTGGTGGCCTTCGCGTTCTTCATCCCCTCCTTCGGCGTGATGGCGCTCGTGGAGCGCAAGGCGAGCCGCGACCGCGCCGCCTCTTCGCGCTGACGCCGGCGTCTACGCCGCCTCCTGCTGCGCCGCGTCCGTGCCCAGTGCGTCCGCCAGCGCGATCACCAGCCCCGCGCCACCCGTCCCCTGCCGCGCCGCCGCCATCGATGCGCGTACCGCGCGCTCGATGACCTCGCGCGCCTCGCGGTCGGCGGGCACGCCGGTCAGTTCGCGGAACAGGCCCTCCAGCGCACTTGCGAGCGCGCGCTCGGCGTCCGCCCAGCGCCCACGGTCGCCGATGGCAACCGGCGCGCCGGCCGCGATGCTGCGGTCGGCCTCGTAGAGGGCGCTCGCCTCGGCGACCATGCGGTCCAGGTCGCCCGGGGCCAGCGGGTGGCGGCGCACGGCGTAGGCGCTGCGCTCCAGCAGGTCGGTCGCACCCGGGAACCCGGCGGGGAGCAGGCAGATCACGCGCGCCGCGGGACGCCCTCGGCCGGCCGCGCGCAGGATGGCCATCGCGTCGTCCGCGCCCGCCACGTCCGCCACCACGACGCCGAAGTCCGCGAGGCGCAGAGCGGAGCAGGCGGCGGCGACGCCGCGGGCGACCTGCGTGGGGGCGGGGAACCCGGGCAGCCGCACGCCGGCCAGGTCCGCTTCCGCGTCACCGGCGATCAATACGCGCGTCAAGGGCCGATCGGGCACGGCGCCCTCCCCTCGCCGTAACTATCGGCGCAGGGGTGGCGCTCCGTACTGTATTTCGTGTCTGGAGAAGGGCTGTCAGACGGCCATCGAGACGCGTCGAAGCGCGCCTCGATCGATCGGCCGCGGCGCTACTCCTCGATGATCGTCACCGAGATCATCTGGTCGCCGGGGGTCTGGTCGCGCTCGGGGTCCCGAGGGCGGATCGCCTGCACGACGTCCAGGCCTACCTCGACCTGGCCGAAGGCCGTGTAGCGGCCGGTCAGGTGCGGCGCGTCGCCCAGCATGATGTAGAACTGCGAGCCGTTCGTGTTCGGGCCGGCGTTCGCCATGCCCAGGATGCCCTCCACGTACGGAGTGTCGGAGAGTTCGTCGGGGAAGCGGTAGCCGGGGCCGCCGCGGCCGGTGCCGGTGGGATCGCCGCCCTGAGCGACGAAGCCCGGGATCACGCGGTGGAACGTGGTCCCGTCATAGAACCCCTCCCGCGCGAGGAAGACGAAGTTGTTCACGGTGTTGGGCGCCACGTCCGTCAGCAGGCGCGCGCGGATCTCGCCGTTGGGCGTCTCGATGACTGCCGTGTAGGACTTCGAGGTATCGATCGCCATCTCCGGCGGGCCCTCGTACTGCTTCGCCATGCTTACTCCTCCACGATCTCGATGCTCTGGATGACGTCGCCGCGCGGCTGGCCCGGCAGGTCCGGGTCGCGAGGCGTCACGCCCTGCAGGATGTCCATGCCCTCCACCACCCGCCCGAAGACGGTGAAGTCGTCCTGCAGGAGCGGCGTGGGCGCCAGCGTGATGAAGAACTGCGACCCGCTGACGCCGGCCCGGCTCGTCGCCATCGAGAGCGAGCCCGCCTCGAACGGCTCGTTGTTCGTCTCCTCCTCCAGCGTGTAACCGGGGCCGCCGGTGCCCGTGCCCAGCGGATCGCCCGCCTGCGCCACGAAGCCCGGGAGCACGCGGTGGAACGTGAGGCCCTCGTAGAACCGGTTGCGGGCGAGGAAGACGAAGTTGTTGACATACTCGGGCGCCGCGTCGGCCAGCAGGTCGATCACGATGTCGCCAGCCTCCAGGTGGATCACGGCGCGGTAGGACTGCTCCGGGTCGATCTCCATGTCCGGCGCGGACGAGTACTGGCGCTCGATCGGCTCCTCGGTCGGCGTCGCCTCGCCCGTCGCGGTCGCGTCCGCCGTCGAGGTGGGCGTGGGAGTCACGATGTCGCGCGGGTCGGCGTTGCCGAGGCCGCTGGCGAACGCCCCGGCGCCCACGCTGAGCACCATGAAGACGATGCCCGTGAGGAAGAGGATCTTCCCGTTGCGCTGCATCCAGCCCATGATCCCGGGGAACTCCACGTTCCCCACGGGCTCGTACGGCGTGTTCTGCTGCGTCCGTCGCTGGCGCCGGTTGCTTCTACCCACGGATCCCCCTGCGCTGAACCAGGTCCGCCACGGCCGCGGCCAGGCGGTCCGGCGATCGACTTGAGATGTAGTACCTCGTCCCGTCCTGGTGCGTGATGCGGACGCCACTGTTGAGGAACGGCACCGTCCAGGCGCGACGCTTCCCGAGCCCGAAGCGTACCCCCCAGCCGCCGTACAGGAGCCACTGGTAGCGCTCCGCGCGCACTTCCGCGACATCGTCCGCGCGCAGCCGCTTCCTGAGCGGCCCAAACGCCGCCGTGAGCGTCTCGCCGTCGACCTCGACCTGCAGGTTCAGGAGCCACACTTCGAGCAGCGCGAAGATTCCGAGGACGACAGCGGCGGTCCCCACCAACGTGGCGCCCTGGTCGCTTCCCCGGGCGCCGAGGAGCAACACCGCGACCGTGACCACCGCGATCACGCGCAGCAGCCAGCGGAACGCGGGCGTCGCAGGCACGCGCTCGCGGTACGTCTCCATCACGGCAGCCGCCGCGAGCGGAGCACTGGCAGGGCTTCGAGGTGGGCGAGGGTCATCGAAGTGCGGGCCTCACGGGCGGAGAAGTGTCGTCCGGAAGCCCCGCGGGACCTCCATGGGAGGGCGCGGGGACGCGTGGTACCCCCGGCAGGATTCGAACCTGCGCACCCGGCTCCGGAGGCCGGTGCTCTATCCCCTGAGCTACGGGGGCGCGGATCCGAGTGTATCGAGGGCGGCTCCGCACGGGCAATCCAGCCGGCGCGGCGACGATCCGCTCCGAGGTTATGTCGCTCCGATTTCTGTTAAGCGAAGGTTACAAGCGTCATTACGTTCTATATAGTCCCGTCGAGGTAGTTCGAAAGGAACACAACCATGATGAACATCCGACGGCTCGCGACGGCAGGACTGACGGTGGTCACGCTCCTCGCAGTCACGACAGCATCAGTGGGCGCGCAGGCCGGGGCCGCCACCTCCGCCATCGCCACGTGGAACGCGGCGCACGCGGACTTCGCCACCAAGGGCGAAGAGATCATCGCGGACTTCACGATCATCTTCGACACCGCCTGGATGGGTGAGTGGCAGGCCGACCTGGCCAACATGGACGCGGCCGCAGCCGCCATGGGCGCGGCCGTGCCCACCGGGACCGCCGCCGCCGACGCGCTCCTGACCTCGGTCGCCGGCGCGACAGCGGCGGCCACCGTGGCCGCGCAGGCCGGCATGGACAACATCGCCGGCGACAGCGGCGCCTCGCTCACGGCGGCCTACAGCGCCCTGGGCGGCATCGACGCGGACGTGCAGGAGGCCAGCGCGTTGCTGCAGGCCGCCGGCGCGCCGCCCGCCCCGGCCGACTCCGGCAACGCCGGACTGACGCCGGAGGGCACGTCGCTCGTGCTGGTGCTCATGGCCATCGGTGGCACGGCCGCCGTGCTGGCCAGCGGACGCTTCGCCACGGCGCGCACCCGCTCCTAGCGGACGGAACGCGGGCGCCTCGGCCCGGGCTACCCGGCCCGGGCGCCCACCCCGTGGAAGAACGTCGCCACGTCGCGCGAGAACGCCTCCGGCTGTTCCAGCGCGGCGAAGTGGCCGCCCGCGTCCATCTCGCTGTAGTGGACCAGGTGGTAGGCGCGCTCCACCATCGAGCGCGGCGCGCCCCACGGCTCCTTCGGGTAGCGCGCGTAGGCCGTGGGCACTTCCACGCGGCCCAGCCCGTAGCCGCCTCGGTTGTGGCTGGCCTCGTAGTAGATACGCGCCGCCGAGGTGATCGAGCCGGTCAACCAGTAGAGCGTCACGTTCGTCAGCACCAGGTCGCGGTCGATGCTGGCCCACAAGTCGTCGCCGTGGTCCGTCCACGCCCAGAACTTCTCCAGGATCCACGCCAGCAGCCCCACCGGTGAGTCGGTCTGGGCGTAGCCCAGCGTCTGAGGGCGCGTCCCCTGGATGCGGCTGTAGCCCGTCTCCTCCTGCTCGAACGCCGCGCGGCCGTCGAGGAACTCGCGCTCCTCGGCGCTCGGCTCCTCGCCCTGCGGCGGGGGCGCACCGATGGCGAAGTTCACGTGCAGCCCCACCACCGCCTCCGGATGCGCCCGCGCGAGCGCCGTCCCGATGATCGCGCCCCAGTCGCCGCCCTGCACGCCGTAGCGGTCGTAGCCCAGCGCGCCCATGAACTGGTGCAGCCGCTCCGCCACCTTCACGGGGCTCATCCCCGGCTCGCGCGCCGCGTCCGAGAACGCGAACCCCGGGATCGAGGGCACGACCACGTCGAACCCCTCCGCCGCGAGCAACCTCGACGACTCGAGGTGCTCGACGAACGAGCCGGGCCAGCCGTGGATCACCAGCAGCGGCGTCTGCCCGGCGGGTCCCAGGTCCACCATCGCGTGGATCTCTTCGCCCTCGATCGGCCCGCGGATGTGGGCGCGGGCGTTCAGGCGCTCCTGCCACGCGGACCAGTCGTAGTCACGCGCCCAGTACGCGGCCAGGTCGCGCAGCACGCCATCGTGCGTGCCCGTCGTCCATCCCGTGTCCCACGGCGTCTCCGGCCATCGAGTGTTGGCGATGCGCCGCCGGAGGTCGTCGATCGCGCGCTCGCTGAACTCGATGCG
>JBBDIC010000085.1:0-7596 GCA_040880625.1 Dehalococcoidia bacterium
CCCGGGCGGCGGTAGATCTGGCCGATGGGGATGCGCCGGTCGCGCACGAGGTCCGCGGCGGCGGTGATGTCCTCGTAGTCGTGCTTGTCCGGCACCGGGTAGGCGAGGGGCTCGATGCCCTTCTTCTCGTCGCCCTTGAGCAGGGAGTACGTGTCGTTGTAGGTGGTACACGGCGACTGGACGTGGACGATGGAGAAGCCCGGGTAGTCCATGGCCACGCGGATGTCCTCCGCCAGGTCCTTCACGCGCGTGGACAGTTGGGAGACCAGGTACGGCACGCCGGCGCCCAGGTAGAAGAGGAACGGGTTCATCTTCTCGTCCAGTTTGCCGAAGCGGGTGGTGGAGGTGACCACGTTGAGTTCCGTGGTGGGCGACGCCTGGCCCTTGGTCAGGCCGTAGATGCCGTTGTCCATCACCACCACGGTGATGTCCAGGTTGCGGCGCGCCTGCGGGCCAATGTGCTCCGCGCCGATGGACAGGAAGTCCCCGTCGCCACAGACGATGACCACGTTCAGGTCAGGTCGCGCGGACTTGATGCCGTACGCCATGGGCAGCGAGCGGCCATGGATGCCGTGGATCCCGAAGGGCTGCGGGCCCTCCATCATGTGCACCATGTTCCCGGAGCAGCCGATGCCGGCCACGATCACGGTGTCCTCGATGCTGGTGTTGTGCTCCACCATGCGCTTCGCCAGCGCCTGCTCCAGCGCGACCTTCACGCCGAAGTCGCCGCAGCCGGGGCACCACTTGAAGTCGTACAGCGGGTTTCGCTTGGCCATGATGTGTTCCTGAGGCCTCTCTACGCCGGAAGCCGGCGCCGAATTTCAGCCTTGAGGTCCGCCACCTTGAAGGGCAGGCCCGTGTATTGCGTGATGGGCTCCGCGTCGATCCCTTTCGCGCGCAGGTGCGCGGCGAACTGGCCCAGGTAGTTCAACTCCGGGACCAGGACGTGCTTGCCCTTCAGTTCCTCCAGCAACGCCGACGGCAGCGGGTTGAGGAACATCGTGTAGCACCAGCCCACGTCCACGCCCTCTGCGACGAGTTCGTTCCAGGCCGCGCGCGCCGATCCCTTGGACCCGCCCCACGGCAGCACGATGGTCTGTGCGCTGGTGCGCTCCGCCTCGTAGGCGCCGTCGTTCAGCACCTCGAGTTTCTTGAAGCGGCGGTCGGTCATCGTGACGTGGATGTCCGCCAGGTGCGTGGTGTCGCCCTGCTCGTCGTGCTCGGAGCCGTTGGCGACGTAGGCGCCGGGGCCGCCGGGGACCGGGAACGGGCTCACGCCGTCGCCCGCGTAGCGGCGGTTGCCCTGTTCGCCCTTCGAGACCACGCGCGACTCCGCCTTCACCTTCGACAGGTCCGGCATGGGGATGTCCTGCGCGCGCTCTGCGATGGAGGCCTCCGACAGGATCAGCACCGGCCCCTGGTAGCGCTCTGACCAGTTGATGGCGTCGATGGAGGCCCAGAAGGCTTCCTCCGTGGTGCCCGGCGCAATCACCGGCACGCTCATGTCGCCGTGGCCGGGGTTCATCGCCATGATCAGGTCGGACTGCTCGGTCTTCGTCGGCAGGCCGGTGGCAGGGCCGCCGCGCTGCACATCGACGACCACGAGGGGTACCTCGGACATCCATGCGAGGCCCAGCCCTTCGCCCATCAGCGACAGGCCCGGGCCGGCCGTGGAGGTCATGGCCTTCTTGCCGGCGAAGCCCGCGCCAATGAGCGCCGCGATCGCCTCGATCTCCGAGGACGCCTGGCCCACGAACTTGTCGTGGCCGATGAGGTTGGACTCCATGTAGACGAGCATGGTGGTGGCCGGCGAGATCGGGTAGCCGATGAACGCGTCCACCCCGCCCGCGATCGCGCCCACCCCGGCCGCCTCGTAGCCGCGGATCATGATGCGCGGCTTGTCGTGGATCGGCGGCGCGTCGAGGTCCTCGAGTTCCAGGCCGTGCTTCTTCGCCTCTTCCACGCCCATGTGCAGCGCGGTGATGTTGCCCTGCACGATCGCCTCGTCGCCCGGGCGGCCGCGCGTCCAGCGCTTCGTAATGAACTCCTCCAGCGCCTGGATGCTGACCCCGGCCATTCTGGCCACGGCGCCGATGAGGATGATCGTGGAGGCGAGCGGGTTACCGGCCTCGCGCGCCATGCGGTCGGCCGGGATGCCGATCGCGCGGGAGTTGCCGGCGACCTCGAACTCCTCCGAGTTGTAGACGATCAGGCCGCCCTCGCGGAGGTCGGCGAGGTTGGAGTCGTAGGCGTACTGGTTCTGGCAGACCAGCACGTCCAGGTAGTCGCCGGGGGTGAGGATGGGCTCAGAGGAGATGCGCGCCTGTCCCCAGGCGGGGCCGCCCTTGATCTGGGACGGGAACGTGGAGAACGTCAGGATGTGGTAGCCGCCCGCGGCCGCAGCGGCCGCCATCAGTTCGGCGCCGCCCACGGTCCCCTGTCCGCCTTCGCCTGCGAAGCGGACGACCAAGTTCTTGCTCATCGAAGACCTGTTCCCCAACCCCCGCCGCCACAATGCGGATCGCTAGACCGGCGGTGAGGGTAGGGAGCGGCCGCGAGGTCCGTCCCTGGACCAGTCCCGCGCCCGCAGGCGCAGAGATACCGCCAAGCATGCCCCCATCCTCGGGGCACGCGTTCTATCGAACCGCACGCGGACGCCATGCTTTGAACGCGTCAGCGCGCCACACCGCCATTATCGGCACCGTTCGCCCGTAGGCTCAATCCGACTGCTTCCAGACGGGCTCGCACGCCTCGATCATACCGCGCTGCGCGGCACGAGACCGAGGGCGCCCAAGCACACCCGAGGGCCGTCCGCAGCGCGCAGCGCGGATCGCCCCTAGAATCACCGATTATCCCGGGGCCGGTGGGAGGTGCTGCGTGGTCAAGGCCTACGTTCTGATCGTCACCCACCCGGGCGCGACGCGCCGCCTCGTGGAGGCGATCCGCCGCCTCGACCTCGTGCTCGAGGTCCACGAGGTGATGGGCCCCTACGACATCGTCGCGGAGATCGAAACCGAGAGCCTCCAGCAGATCCCGGGCATCCTCCAGGAGGAGATCCGCAGCCTGGAGGGCATCCACTCCACCACCTCGCTGGTGGCGTTCCCCGCCTAGCGACGGCCTACCCCACCCGGACGGGCACGGCCTCCGCCGGCTGCGAGAGATCCGCGCGCAGGTCCGGCGACCTGACGAACACGACCACCGCGAACGCGCTCACCGCGAGGCCGCCGAGGGCCACCGACCACGGCGCGCCCAGCACCTCCGCCACCGCGCCCGCCGGCAGCGCGCCGATCGAGGCGAGGAACCACGTCATGGACCAGACGCCCATCACGCGCCCTCGCAGTTCGTCCGGCACGCGCATCTGAAGCGTGGTCATGCCGATGTTCAGGTACATGGCGGAGAAGAACCCGGCCGCGAACAGCAGGCCCATGGAAAGCGGCATCGAGCGACTGGCGGCGAAGGCGGCGATCAGCAGGCCGAACAGCGCCGCGGAAGCCACCATCGTCACGCCGGCGAGGCGTCCGCCGCCCACCTTCACGATCGCGATCGTTCCGAGCACGGAGCCCACGCCCGTCGCCGCCTCCAGCAGCCCGAACCCGATCGCGCCCACATCGAGGATGTCCGTGGCGAAGACCGGCAGCAGGAACTGGTACGACATGCCGAAGACGGACGTGAAGAACGACAGCCCGACTGTGGCGAAGAAGATCTGGTGGCGCATGATGTAGCGCACGCCGGTCCACATGTCCGTGCCGTGCTCGGAGTCCGGCGCCGCAGGCACGCGCGGCCTCGGGCGCACCATGGCCATGAGGACCGCCGACACGCCGATGCCCACCGCCGTGACGAAGAACGCCTCCGCCGTGCCAATGAAGCCGAGCAGCATCCCGGCAGCCGCCGGGCCCACGATCCGCATGGACGACCAGATCATGGACGTCATCGCCACGGCGCTCGGCATCACGCGCATCTCGATCGTGCGCGGCATCAGCGATTGCTGCGCGGGGTTGCCGATGGCGGCCAGGACGCCGGTGGCGATCGCCCAGGCGATGACGATCCAGATGTTCACCAGGTCCGTGAAGATCAGGAACGGCAACGTGAACGCCACCAGTGCATAGCCCGCGTTGGACCAGACGATCACCTTCTGGTCGTCCACCCGGTCCGCCAGCACGCCCGCCGGCACGCTCAGGAGGATCGTCGGCAGCGCCGCGGCGACGGCCACGATCCCCAGCCAGATCGGCGACATGCCGAGTTCCTCGGACACGAGCCACGGGATCGCGATGATGCGGAACTGGAGGCCCAGGACGCGGCACAGTTGCGCGATCCAGTAGCGCTGGAACTGCGGGTACGACAGCGCACCCCAGCGCGGCGTCACCCCGGACGGGACGCCGTCGTTCTGGAGGCTCACGCGCCGCCTCGAGGTCGGCCGGGTCGGCGCGCCTCGGCCGTCGCGCTTAGCGGACGGCGTCGGTCGGGGCGGCCCCGGCGTGGGCGTCGAGGAACGCCGTGGCGATCGTCAGCCACTCGTGCTCCATGTCCCAGTACGTGTTGTGGCCGGCCTTCTCCAACGTGACCGAACGCGCTGCGGGCATCGCCAGGACCATGTCCTGCAACGTCTGGGCGTCCAGCACCTGCGATCGCCCGCCGCGGATGAAGAAGATCGGCCGCGTGATCGTCTTCGCCTCGTCCCAGAGGTCGGCGGCGTCCCACTTCATCGGCGCGTTCGGGTCGTGCCTGGGCTGGAAGCCGCCCTCCACCTCGCGCAGCAGTTCACGTCCGGCCAGCGCGTGCGCCCACTCCGGCGTCAGCGGGCTCTGCTCCCGCCGCGGCGCCAGCCACTCCTCGACGGTCGCGTACAGCCGATGCCGCCCGCCGGGGTATGTCTTCTCGTAGTCGGCCGCGCCGCGCGAGATCGCGGGCGGAATGTCGTTCGCGATCGCCGCGGCCACGCGCTGGGGGTGGCGCGCCGTGTAGGCGATCGTGTGGTGGCCGCCCATCGACTGGCCCACCAGCACGAAGCGGTCGAGGCCCAGCCCATCGACGAACTGCTCCAGGTCGGAGAGGTAGTCGTCCGTGCGGTAGCCCTCGGCGGCGGCCCAGCCGGAGTCGCCGTGCCCACGCTGGTCCAGGCAGATCACGCGGTATCGAGGCGCGAAGTGCTCCGCCACGCGTCGCCACGCCCCCCACGCGGAGGTCAGCCCGTGCAGCATGACCATCACCGGCGCGCCGGGGGAGGGCGCTCCATAGTCGACATAATGCAAGTCGAGCCCGTTGATGCTGACGGTCTCGTGCTTCGGCTCCACGGCGGTGGTCCCGGTGGTCATCGGCGTTCCCCTCGATGTCCGCGCCCCCGTCGATGCCGTCACGGGCATCGATGTGGCGGGTCGCGGCGTGCGTCCCGGAAGATAGCAGCCGCGCTCCGCAGGCGGGTATCCTCGACGCCCGCGCCGCGGGCACCGAGGCGGGACATGGAGGAGACGGCGATGGCGATCACACTCGAGGCAGGGGAGCAGGCGCCGGACTTCGCGCTGCAGGACCAGGACGGAAAGACACACCGGCTGGCTGACTACGCCGGCCGGACGGTAGTCCTCTACTTCTATCCGCGCGACGACACACCCGGCTGCACCAAGGAGGCGTGCTCCTTCCGCGATCACCACGACGCCATCGAGGAGGCGGGCGCGGTCGTCCTCGGCGTGTCCACCGACGACGCCGACGCGCACCAGAAGTTCCGGGAGAAGTACGACCTGCCGTTCCCGCTCCTGGTGGACGACGGCGCGGAGGTGGCGAAGCACTACGGCGCGTGGGGCGAGAAGATGCTGTACGGCAAGACGGTCATCGGCATGACCCGCTCCACTTTCGTCATTGGCCCGGACGGCCGGCTGACGAAGGTGTGGAAGCAGGTCAAGGCAGAGGGCCATGGGCAACAGGTGCTGGGCGTGCTCACGGCCTGAGCCCCACGCAGGCGCGCTACGTCGCCGCCTCGGCGCGGGCCTCGTCGCGGACGCGCAGGCGCGCGCGCAGGAAGTCGAACAGGACGCGCGCCATCGCCAGCAGCGGCACGGCGAGCAGCACGCCCATCAGCCCCATGATCGAGCCGGCCGCCACCACGGTGAGCAGCACGAACACCGGGTGCACCTGAACCGCCTCGCCCTGGATGCGAGGGGTGAGCAGGTTGCCCTCGACGGTCTGGATCGTGAAGTAGAGCAGCAGCGTCAGCAGCGCCGTCCTCGGCGACTCGAGCGATGCGAGGATGAGCGCCGGGATCGCGCCCAGCCACGAGCCGAGGTACGGGATCACGGAGGTCATGGCGATCCACACGCCCAGCAGCAGCGCGTACGGCACGCCCAGCAGCAGCAGACCCACGCTGGCGAGCGTTCCCTGGACCGCCGAAACGACCATCAGCCCCGCCAGGTAGCGCGAGAGCGAGTCGCCGAAGTTATCCCACAACTCCTCGAGATCGTCGTGGTAGCGCGCCGGCGCCATGGTGATGGAGCGCTCCCGCAACTTCCGCGCGTCAAAGAGCAGGTACACGGCAACGAACAGGATCCCGAAGCCCGTCACGATCAGCCCCAGCGCGCTGGTGAACGTGCCGACCACGCCCGTCACCGCGCCCTCGACGACGGTGCTGGCGCGGCTCAGCACGCCCTCCTGGATGTCGCGGATGACATCGTCCGAGTAGTCCTCCGGCAGCACGCCCTCGCGCTCCAGGTGGTCCAGCGTGTCGCGCAGCTGGTGGTCTGCGCGCTCGACGATGTTCGGCAGTTCCTCCACCAGTTCCGTCATCTGCGAGATGAGCGGTGGCAGCAGGAACACGAACGCGAGCACCAGCAGCGCGACGACTGAGAGCAGCGTGTTGACGATCGCGATGCGGCGGCCCATCACGCGCTGCATGAACCGCACCGGGAACGACAGCACCAGGGCCAGCGCGCCACCGAGGACCACGATGGTCAGCACGGTCGGGACGGTCCACAGGATGAACAGGACCGCGGCCACCGTGCCGGCGATCAGCCAGTTCCGCGCGCGCCGCGAGATGTAGATGGGGCTGACCGAGCGGTCACCCCGCGCGCGTGCGTCCTCCGCCGGGCCCTCCTCGACGCTGCCCTCGTCCATCGATGTCCGCCCGGGCTACTCGCGACGTGATGCGATCACGCTAGCGCGTTTCGCGTCGTGGCGGGTGCGGACGCCTCGACCGCAGCCGGCGCCGGTGCGGTCTCGGCCACAGACGGATGTGTTCGTTAGGTCACACCGTGTTGTCCTCGATGGTCGATCCATCGAACATAACTACTACTCAATAGGTGTGACCGCGTGTCAGATAGGCGCATGCTCGCCGCGCTGGGAACGTTCCGCGTCAGGCCGCCACGCGGTCCACGTCCGTGGCCACCACGCGACCCTGGCAGGCGGGACATCGAAGGCCGGCGTCGGTCTGGAGCGGCTGCATCACGACGTAGCCGTCCGGCGCCAGGAGGTGAACGTCGTCCTTGCCGTGGGCCAGCGGGTGCGACTCGAAGTCGCCCAGGTAGCGGCCGCAGGAGAAGCAGCGCAGTTCGCCGCGGTAGGTCAGTCCGGTGCTCATCTGATCCTCCTCTGCATACCCCATCGGGGTACCGA
>JBBDIC010000085.1:7696-23486 GCA_040880625.1 Dehalococcoidia bacterium
TAGGTCAGTCCGGTGCTCATCTGATCCTCCTCTGCATACCCCATCGGGGTACCGAAGACTATACCCACGAGGGGTATCCAGCGCAACGGCCGGGTGCCGTGGGGTGGCGCTCCCGTCCGCCCGGGCCAGGTCGCCATCGAGGGTGGCGGTAGTGAGCCTCGATGGCCGTCGGGCGCCGGAGCGCCTCGCGTAGGTGGAACGCCGCGCGATCACCGTCCGTGGGGCCCGCGGGCGCTCGATGGATGCCTTCGCCACGCGCCCGCAGGACCCGGCACGGCTTCGTGAGCATCGAGGGCGCGCTGGGGCTGCGGCCGGGCGCGCCGGCACGGCCGATGGGTGCGCGGTCCGAGCCAGCACGGCGACACCGACATAACGCCGCCACACGCCTCCCTCACCTTCATCCTGAACTTCGCACTATTCCCCTTATGTATGTGAGGGCGAGCGCAGATGCTCTGAGGAGGCTCCCAGCGTCGGGCGGTGTAGACTGGGACGGTCATCCCTCGCAGGCCCCCGTTCGATCGAGGCCGGCCTGCAGCGAAGAGAGTCCCCGCATTGAGCGCGACCGCACGTAACGCCGCCATCGGCCTGACCTCCGTGTTGATCGCGGTGCTGCTGATCGCCAGCGGGTTCATGGTGCGGCTCGTCCTGGAGCCGGACGGCGCAGCCGCCACCACGTCAGGCGCCAGCGACACGAACGGCGACAGCACCACTGTCGCCGCCGAGGACTTCAACGGCGGGCTGCTCGCCGAGATATACGGCATCCTCGAGAGCGACTTCGTCGACAGCGAACGCATCACGCCCGAACTCCTGCAGGAAGGCGCCATCGAGGGCATCTTCCGCGCCCTCGACGACCCGCACTCGACCTACATCGACCCGCAGACGTACGCCCTCTCGCGCGACGACTTCGAGGGCGCATTCCAGGGGATCGGCGCCACGGTGTCGCGTCAGGACAATTATGTCGTGATCGTGCGCCCCCACCCCGACACCCCGGCCGAGCGCGCGGGCCTCCAGGCCGGCGACATCATCCTGGCCGTCAACGGCGAGGACGCTGAGAACTGGACCGTGGAGCAGGCCGTCCTGAACATCCGCGGTCCGCGCGGAACCACCGTGGAACTCACGGTGCGTCACCCGGACGGCACCGAGGAAACGCTGGAGATCGAGCGCGACGAGATCCCCGTGACCTCCGTCAGCAGCGCGCCGCCCGGCGGCGTCCTGATGGACGAGGGCGGCGAGGCCGTCGACGACATCGCCTACATCTACCTCGCGCAGTTCTCGCGCACGACGCCGACGGAACTGCGCACGCTCATCGAAGAGGCGGAGGCCGGCGGCAAGACGGGCCTCATCATCGACGTACGCAGCAACCCCGGCGGCCTCCTCCAGGAGACCGTGGAGATCAGCGACATGTTCCTGGACGAAGGGGTGATCGTCCGCCAGGTGGACCGCTCCGACTCGGAGCGCACCGCCTCGGCGAGCCCCGGCACGCTCACGGACCTGCCGGTGGTGGTGCTCCAGGACGAGTTCTCGGCCTCGGGCTCGGAACTCTTCGCGGCGGCGCTGCAGGAGAACGGCCGCGGCACCGTCGTCGGCAGCCGTTCGTTCGGCAAGGGCACCGTGAACCACGCCGTGCAACTCTCCAACGGCGGCGCGGTGTACGTCTCCATCGCCCGCTGGCTGACGCCGGACGGCAACCAGATCGAGGGCCGCGGCGTCATCCCGGACGTCCCGATCAGCCTCACCCTCGCCGACATCGAGGGTGGCCGCGACATCGCTGTCTTCCGCGCCATCAACGTCCTGCGCGGCGAGCCCATCCCCGACCCCGCGCCGACCGCCACTGCGGACGCCGCGAGCGACGACGACGAGGACGCCGTCGACGAAGCCGCGACGGCGACCGCGACGGCTACCGCCACCGCCACGCCGTAGCGCGTCCCGCGCCAGCCGAGCGACTGCCCCGCCCTGCCGCTATCCTCGATCGTCCGCGCTGCCCGTCGGTGGCGCGTCGATAGTTATGTCGCATGTGAGGCGCAGTCCGTGGCGAAGAAGTCCGGCAAGACGAAGGCGGCGGACGACCAGGGCGGCACCCTGGCGACGAACCGCCGCGCCCGCTACGACTACGAGATCCTGGAGCAGGTGGAGGCCGGCCTCGCGCTGACGGGCACCGAGATCAAGTCGCTGCGCCAGGGCGGCGGCTCCGTCGCCGAGGGTTACGCCCGCATCCGCGACGGCGAGATGTGGCTCTACAACGTCCATATCGCGCCCTACGCCCCCGCGCGCGAGAACCACGAGCCCAGGCGCCCCCGCAAGTTGCTCATGCACCGCCGCCAGATCGAGACGTGGCGCCACCTGCTGGAGACCCAGCCGCGCACCACGCTCGTGCCGCTGCGCATGTACCTCACGCGCGGCAAGGCGAAGATCCTGCTCGGCCTGGCCCAGGGCAAGCGCTCCTACGACAAGCGCCAGTCCATCGCCAAGCGCGACGCGGACCGCTCGATCCAGCGCGCGCTGCGCCAGAACCAGCGCTGACGCCCTCGGGAGGCCTTCCGCCCCCGCGAGCGCCATCGAGGCCTCGAAACGCCGTTCGGAACGTGTTATGATGACAGGGCAAGAAGGCCCCGTACCGGGCCCTCTCGTTCATGGGGACGACAGGATTCGACAGGTACGTTTGGGTACGGATTGCGGGTTGAGGTGCCGTCACCCTCATAAATCAGGCGGCAAAAGAGTAATTAGCGACTCTAAACTCGCTCTCGCTGCGTAACTAACGTAGCGACGTGGCCGTGAGCCCCACCTCGACGGACTCATTGGCCGCGACGTTAAGTCGAGGTGCCGCGCGGACCTGCGTCTCAGGGTCGCCGCGCGAAAGACCAACTGAGACTGGCTGGGTAGCCCTCAACCGCCACCGGGTGGGTACCAGCAAGAACACTCCGTTGTGGCTACACCCGTAGACGTTCGTATACAGCGTTCTCTGGACGGGGAGTTCAACTCTCCCCCGTCTCCACCATGCCTACACCCGACATAATCTGTCGGAGCTCTTCGCTTGTGAGGAGCACTGCCCTCGACGCCTCGGTCCGCTGCATTGCGTGATCGAGGAGGTCCCGGAACGCCGGGGTTGGGGTCAATGCTCCGAGCAGGCCTGAATCGATGTCTACGTACAGGCGCTCGATCAGTGGATCGAGAAGGGTCCGACGTTCGTCGGGCCGAGCGCGCTCCCACATCGCCGGTATGTCCTCAAAGATGGCCGCTGCCGCTTCGTAGGACGGGCCGACGACCCGTGTTGCGGCGCGGAGCTGTTCATCGACGGCTGTCCGCAGATCGAGGTACTCGGCGTCGCTGTACGCACCGTCCGCGAACGCCCGGGCGAGGCGTCGCCGACGATCGTTCAAGGTCACGAGGTTAGGACCCTGATACTGCTGGGACGTGAGATCGGCCATACGATCGCGCCAGTCCGGTGCGAACTCAATGGCGCGCCAGATGTCGGCGATCTGCTCGTCGATCCGGTGCGAGAGGACACTCCGCCCGTTGGTCACGCACGGGACACCATGTCGCTCGCGGTAACGGGGTTCCTCCCGTCGGTTCCGCTCGGAGTGCAGCTTGCTTCCGCAGTGCCCACAGTGCAGGCGTCCTTGCAGTAGTCCGCGCGCTCCGTGCATCGACCGCGCCGCCGGCTCCCCTCCCCGACGCGCCCGCACGCGCTCGAAGAGTTCCTCGTCCACCAGCGGTTCGTGCTGTCCGTTGATCTCTTCACCGCGGTACTTCACGACGCCGAGGTAGAACCGGTTTTTCAGCATGTCTTTGATGGCGAACGGAGTGAAAAGAGTGTTCTTGCCGCGGGTCTCGAACCCCTCCGCGTTCAGCCAGCGCGCGATCTCCCCGTAGGACGCGCCGGTGGCACGCCGCTCGAAGGCGATCTGAACCGCCCTACCCTCGTTGGTGCTCGTGGCGGGTACCCCGCCCGGCTCACTTGTTATGTAACCAAAAGGAACCGGGCCGATGGGCAGCCCTTTCTCCGCGCGTTCGCGCTGACCTTTGCTGACGTGGACGGCTAACTGGTCGGAGAAGAACTCGGAGACGCCGCCGATCATCGTTAGCATCAGTTTGCCGGCCGGCGTCGTGAAGTCGATGTTCTCGGTCACGCTGGCGAAACCGACGTTGACCTCGCCGAGCCGTTGTAATGCCTGGCGCTGTACTCCGACGTTCCGTGACCAGCGATCGATCGTGTGCACGATTACAACATCGAACTCGCCGCGTGCCGCGGCATCGAGGAGCGCCACGAGCTGCGGGCGCTTTTCGATCTTCTCGGTGTGGGCGCTCACCCCTTCATCGGCGTAGATGCGCACCAATGTGAAACCGTGTCGCTCGCAGTGCCGCGCGATCTCATGGCGCTGGGCGTCGAGCGAGTGCCCCTCCGTCTGCTCTTCGGTCGACACGCGCACGTACGCCGCGGCGCGTTGCTGGCTCTTACTCATCAGGGTGTCCCTGGTCCGCCGCCTGTTCCCGCTCCCAAATGGCACGGGCTACCTTCGCGTATTCCCGGCAAAGATACTCGATGGCGGCCGGCAGCTCCTGCGTTCGCTCGCCTCCCCGTGGGGAGGCACCCCGAGAAGTCGGACGCGCACTCCCGTTGCCTCGACGTCGGCCCGGCACCCCATCTCGCCGGGTGTCGTCGGCCGTCAGGTGGCACCGCCACCGGAAGCGGATGTGCGTGCGATCTCTGAGCGCGCGGTGATGTCCGGCGGCCAGTGTTGGCGAGTCGTAGGCGTCTCGCCCAGCGAGCGCCAGACCGGACCGAGCAATCCCCGAGCGTTAGCTGGATCGCGACGAACCCGCCACTCGCTTGTCAGGCGCAGCGGCATCGCCCACTCCACCTCGTTCGCAACAGCCACAACCCGGCGCTCCGCGCGGTCGTCGGAGCACACGAACAGCAGCGCGGGCTCGACGGCGAACGACCGCCGCCACAGTTCGAACTCGTAGTAGTGCCGGTAGCCGAAGAACTTCGCGCGGAAGTTGCCGGCGTCGAGCGTGCCGCGATCGTATTCGAGCAGAAACGGCCACGCCCTTCCCTCCCGCACGAGGACGCCGGAGCCGTCGGGGCGGATCCACGCGGGCCGGTCGTCCGCTCCAAAATGGTGACTCGACTCCGCCTCGTTTTTCCAAACGGCGAGCGTCGCCCCCTCTCGACGCGCGTCGTCGTGCAGCTGCACGAACGCACGGTTCGCACCGAGCTCGTGCGCCAGCCGTCGGTACGCGGACTCGTCGAGGGTCGGTGCGTTCACCGCTCCGAGTCGCTTGTAACGACTGATCCGTACGTGGTCGGTTGCGGCGAGGAGCCGGAGTCCGCGGAGCGTTGATAGCCAGATCGAGCCCTGCGTGCCCGCGGGCTGCACGGCGTGGACCAGGTGATAGCGCTCGAGCCGCGCGAGGTGATGGCTGACCGAGAGCGCTGGATCACCGGTCAGTGACGCTAGCTGCACGGTCGTCAGCCACGGGTGCCGTGCGACCCACTCAAGGATCGCCCGGTCGACGCGTCCAACCACAAGACTGGCCGCGGCGATGCGTTCGCGGACCGGAGTCTCGTCGACCACGACGGCTGCGTGTAGCGCCCAGTCGCGGAGGGTCTCGTGCGTCCTCGACACCTCGCCTGTGGGAAGGCCGCGGACAGTCGCCGGTGGTGGCCCAGGAGGCTTGTCTATCCAACGCAGCGCGGGCAACAGATGCACGCGAGCGCTGGAGTCGGTAGCTCTCCATATGGGAGCCAACGCTCCCTGCTCGATGATCTCGCTCGCGGTCGTGATCAGCGCGTGAAATGGCTGATACCCGTCCAGTTCGACGCGGCGGCGTAGTTCCGATTCCCAGATGCGCACTTCGCGATCCCGGGCGGCGACGACGAGGACCGTCCCGGTCTGCCATCCGCACGCCGCGACCTCACCCTCCGGTTCAGCGAACCAGCGTCCGACACGCTCACGACGGTCGATGTCCGGCGCACCTGCGCGATCCCAAGCGACGAAGAAGGGCGCGCATCGACCGCGCGAACGGAGCAGCCCATATGCCTCTGTGCGCCGGGGCCACCAGCGGCCATCTGCCGGCCGCATGATCGGGAGTGAGCAGGCATCATCGAGACTCGTGTCTCCTGCGCCTCGGAGCGCGTCGGCGAGGCCAGCCATGAGGTAGTTGACGCCGGCGGTGAGTTCCGCGCGGCCGACTCGCTCAAGCACGTCGGCGCGTCTCACGGGGAGCCGCGTCGCCAGTTCCTTAGGGGAGCACTGCATGAGCGTCGCCAGGTGAGGTAACGCCTCCTCGCGGATGAACGCGAGGCGACGTCCCGGGCTGAGGCCAGGGACATCCGGCGCCACCCATTCGATCCAACCGGACCGATCGAGTTGGTGCCGGCGGGCGCGGGCGTCGACTTCATGGACGCCCAGCAGTCTGCTGAGCTCGGGCTCGCCCAGGAGCGGCAGCCTCGCGATCCACAGCAAGGCGTCCCGCAACTGCCGATCGAGTACCGGCGGGATCACGCGTGTTCTCCGCTTTGCTTGGGTTGCGTTTCTGGCGGTCGGTGGTTGTTCCCTCGGGCAGGCGCTCCGGCTGACTCGATCGTTTCGGATGAATCGAGCAGTGCATCGACGCGCGCCGTGGGCGCGAGCTCTGTGACCACGTCCGCTGATGACGCCGGCACTGCGAGTGCTGATGACGCCGCTTCGCGCGGCGCCGGAGACGGCGATCGTTCCGCCAGCGCGCGCATCACTTCAGCAACCACCTCATCGCGGGGCCGGCCGTGGCAGGCCGCCGACCGCCGGGCGATTCCCTTCGCGCGGTCTGCGGCGTCTGGCGGCGGCGGATCGACGCGGAAGGAGAAGGCCGCGGGCCGCGCGCGGCCGTCCCACCAGCGCGCGTAGCACGTGAAGTCGTCGAGCGAGACGAGGTCCTCGATCTCGATACCGCTGCCGAGCTCCGGGATCAGACGCCGGGCGTCCTCAGCACTCACCTGAAACGCGGTGAGGCCATCGCTGTTTGCGAAGATCGTCGGCACGAGGTCACGGTCGACCGCGTCGAGCTTCTGAAGCGACTGGGTCACGAGCACGAAGCTCGCGCCATACTTGCCGAGCTCCGACAGCATGCGCGGGTAATCGACCGCACCCAGCGTGCTCGACTCGTCGACGAGCTGGACGATCCGGCGCCGCTCGGCGGCGGGGATGGCTACCTGTTCCTCGACGAGCAGCCCCAGGAGGTTGAGCAGCGTCGCACCGACGAGTGATGCCGCACCCTCGCCCAGCAATCCGACGGCGGTGTTCACGACGAGCACGCCGCCCTCGCGGATCAGCGCACGCGGGTCGAAGGTCGACTCCGCTTGCCCGAGCACGAGCCGCGAGGCCTCGGTCACCGTGAAGCGCCCGATCTTCGAGGTCACGGGGTTGGCGGTTTGCTGCTGCAGGACACGACCGACCCGGTCGTAGTTGTCGCGCCACCACGCTTGCAGCGCCGGGTCGTCCACCTCCTTCAGCAGCCGGGTGCGCAGCCGCGCGTCAGTGAGCAGCGGCGCTACGTCGAGGAGCGTGTACTGCTCGTGTCTCGGCCGCTTCACATTCAGTTCGAGCAACGTGGCGAGCGACGCGCGCAGCGCGCCTTCCATGCGCGGGCCCCAGTTCGCGGGCCAGATCCGGTTCAGCATCGTGATGATGTGCTCGGTCGTCCGGTCGCGGTCAGGGAACAAGTAGACATCCAGCAGGTTGAGTCCGACGGGGCGATCGAGGTTGGCGAAGTCGAGATAGACGGTGCGGTCGACGAGCGCGTCGGGGACCGCGCCGAGCACTGCCTCTGCGAGGTCCTGGTGCGGGTCGACGACGACGAGCGTGGTCTCCTCCGACCCATCGGCGATGAGCTCCATCAGCCCGGCTGCGAGGTGCCGCAACAGCGTCGACTTTCCGCGCCGCGTCTTCGCGACGATCAGGTGGTTTCGATGCAGCAGCGACACCGGGAAATGGACGGCGAGGCCCTCTCGCACGGCATCGGCGACACCGACCCGGACTCCCGCCGTTGCGTGACCTGGGGCCGGAGCGATCCGGCGTGCCGTGGTCCGGCGGACGCGCGCGGGAGTGCTCGCCTCCTCGGGGAGATGCCAGAGCGCGGCCGCCTCGGCCGCGTTGAGGCAGAGCGGGAGGCGAGCGGCTGTTCGCTCGAACCGGCGCGGGCGACCGGGCCGCAGCCCGCCTCCCGCTGGATCGTCGTACGCGACGAAGGCGGCTGCGGCCTGCGTGGCGAGCGCACGAACGCGCTCCCGCTCGTCCCCAAACGCACAGACTTCGAGCCGCGCCGACAGCAGCGGTCCGGCGAGCTTGCGGTCGATCACGACACCCGAGATCGGTTCCGGGCGCCCCATGATTCGCGCGGCGATAGCCGCCGCGAACGGCAGCGCTACGAACGTGCCTCCCGCTCCTAAGGCCAGCGACGTCCACTCCTCCGCCTCGTACCAGTGCCAGCCCTGCATGACACAAGCGCCGACGCCCATCAAGGCCACCAGCGGCATGAGGCTTGGTCCAGCCGCGCGATCGACCTCGACGTGCGGACGGCGATCCGGTGCCGCACGGTGGCGGATCCGTTCTGCGGCCTGGCCGGGGGCCGGCGAGACCGTGAGCCTGACCACCACGCGCTCGCTGGCGGAGACCGCGATCGCGGTGAGGACGCCGGTGAGCGGATCGGGCTCGTACCGCCAGTCCGCGCGGAACGGGAGTGCGGACTCCGAGCGCGGCCGGAGCTCCACGGAGAGCGCGTGCGCTGCGCCGCCGGCGCCCAGCGGGTCGTCTTCCTCTGCGACCGCCTCGACCACGCACTGCGGATACGCGATCCGTGCCTGCGCCACTGCGCGTTCGAGGTCAGGTTTCGTATTCCCCCGCACGTACCAGCGGGGGCCAGCCTGAGTCACGGCGATCTCCAGTGACACTCGCTCGATCGCGAGCGCCGCGACCAGTCCGCGTGCGGCGCCCATGCTGCCCTCGAGCGCCCGGGGCGGTACGACCTCGGCGACGAAAGAATGCTCAGCGCGCCGCTGCGACATCGCGCGATCTCCTCTCCGCCTCGTCAACCGCCCGGAAGAAGGCGTCCCGCCCATCGGGCCGCACGCCGAGTTCGTTCACGTCCTTCACGCCGTCCGGCAGTTCCACGATCCGCGCGCGCTCACCGAGTGCGTCGGCGAGGTGAGCCGCTCCGTCGCGTCCCGCTGCATCGGCGTCGAAGACGAGCACGATGGAGCGCGCGCGACTGAGCAGGCGCAGCGTGTTGGGGCCCGGCTGCGTCCCCAGCAGGGCACAGGCCGGGAGTCCCCAGCTCGTGAGCGTCAGCCAGTCGAACGGCCCCTCGGTCAAGAACACACGCCGGTGACTGCGCGTCCGTTCGTAGCCAAGCAGCGGCCGGGGCAGTGCGAGCCCCCGGTATCTCGGCTCGCGGAGACCGTCCACCACGCGGCCGACCATCCAGCCGCAGTAGGCGCCCCGCAGTTCCGGGATGACGATCCGTTCCTTCATCGTCTCGTCGCCGCTCGCGAAGAGGAGCCCGATCTCCTCCGCACGCTTCAGACTCAACCGCCGTCGCCTGAGGTACGAGGCGAGCAGCTGTCCATCGCTGAACCCGAGGCGGCACTGGCGGGCCACCCACCCGGGGATGCCGCGCGTCTCCAGGAAGCGGAGCATCCCCGGGTTCCGGAGCAGGGTCTCGTGGTAGAGCTCGCACGCTGTGGTGAGGATCAGCCGGTCGTCGAGTGAGAGCCGCGGCGCGGGCGCGGGCGGCCGCGGTGGCGCTGCGACCGAGGGCACCGTAGCGCCGAGCCGGCTGATCGCCTCGCGGAAGTCGATCTGCTCCACCCGCTGCACGAAGTCAATGACGTCGCCGCCCGCACCGCAGCCGAAGCAGTAGTAGCTGCGCGTGTCTGGATAGACGACCAGACTGGCGCGCCCGTCACGGTGGAACGGGCACCGGCCGGTGAGCCGGCCGCCGCTGCGCCGCAACTGCACGCCGTGGGCGGCGACGACGTCGGCGATGGCATGTCGCTGCTTCAGTTGTTCGACGTCAACCGTCATGACGCATCCACCCCTGAGTTCGTCTTGGAATTCCCGAGAGATGCGAGGAACTCTGGGTCTGTGGTAGCGAGCGCATGTTCGAGCGGACTTGCCTCGACGCGCAGCGCGATGTGGTTGCCGCGCGCGAGGAAGAGTCCCTCGCCGCGATTGCAGGTCAGCAGGAACTCCTGCTCCTCGCGCGAGAGCCGGAAGGTGTCGGCGACCGTCCCGATCGTCGAGCTGTCCTGCCGCATCAGCAGTTGGACCGAACTGTTCGCGAGGACGGTGTGCCCCTCCGGCGAGCCGAGGAAGTCCTGTACGTCCTGCGTCACCGTTGTGAGGCCGAGCCAGCGCTTGCGTGCCTGTCGCGCCATCTGCGCGATGAACCGTGCCCCCTCCGGGTAGCGCATCAGTGACCAGGCTTCATCGATCAGCAGGACGCGCGGACGCGGGTGGCGCTTCACCTCGCGCCAGACGTAGTCCGCGATCAGGTAGATCGCGATCGGGCGCAGTTCCTCTTCGAGGTCTCGGACGTTGAAGACGACGAACGGACGGTCGAGCGCGGCGCTCGTCCGCTGCGAGAAGACGCGGCCCAGGCTGCCGTCGACGTACCGCTCCAGGCGATCCGCGAGCCCATGCGGCTCATCGGATTCCCGCAGCACATCGAGCAAGTCACCGAGCACGGGAGGCGGCTGACCGTGGGTGGTGCGGTCCTCGGTGATACCGGCGTTGCGGTACGCATGGTAGATGGCGGCATCGAGCACACCCCGCTCCTGCTGCGTGAGCACGCCACCGGCGTCCGCGAGCATCAGTCCGAGCAGGCCCTGCAGCACCAGCACCCGCTCGGACAGCACGTCACGCTCGTCGTCGCTGGCGGCCGGCAGGTCGAACGGGTTGATGTGGTGAGGCGACGCACCGGACAGCCGCACCATCTGGCCGCCGACGGCCTCGCAGATCCGCCCGTATTCATCTTCCGGGTCGATGACGATGAACTCAATGCCGAGGAGCAGCGCGCGGAGCGCCTCGACCTTGCACGCGTAGGACTTGCCCGCACCGCTCTTCGCGAACACGACCTTGTTCGCGTTCTCCTGGTCGGAGCCGAACGGATCGAAGATCACGAGCGAGTGGTTGTGGACGTTTTCGCCGTAGAGCAGACCGCGGTCCACGGCGAGGTGGCTCGACGTGAACGGGATCATCGTCGCGACGCTGGACGTGTCGAGGTTGCGGCGACGCCCGAGGTGATCCTGGCCGGCCGGTAGGCAGGACAGGAGGCCGGGCAGCATCTCGAAGAGTGCGGCACGGCACTCCGCCATCATCCCGCCGAGGGCGCCCTCCATCCGGGCCGTCGCTTCGTCGAGCTCACGGGTGGTGCGGCCGTACAGCCGGAGGTAGAGGCTCGTCGAGAAGACACGCTCGTCGCCCCGTTCCAACGCGTCACGGAGCCGCTCGACGTCCTCGTACGCGACCTCGCGCTCGACACTCGCAATGCGGCCGCCGCGCGCGTCGAGCATCCGCGACGACTGCAACTCCACCATGCGATGCGTGAGGTTGCGGATCACGTCCGCGGATTCGAGCGGTTCCAGGTGCAGGCTGAGGTCGAGCGGTTCGTCGAAGTCGATCAACCTTCCGAGCCAGTTCGGGCTGACGTGGCGCGGGTACTCGCTCAGCGCGAGGATGCGAGAGAGCCGCTCGTCGATCGCCACATGGAAGCGCGACTCTTCGATCGCGCTCGGCGCGATGCGGTCCGCGACGCTGCGGCTGCCCTGCGCGAACCGCCGTTCGGCAGACTCCGCCGCTGTGTTCTTCCGACGCCCGAAACGGGACGCGAGGTCAGGCATGTGCCGCCTCCGTCCGTGGCGTGCTGATCGCAACGGGGCTGGGGCGTAGCGAGCCGCCGAGTGGCGCCGTGGCGGTGCCGGCCACACTTGCGCGCCACAGCGAGGCGAGTTCGTCGCCGTCGAGCCGGCGCGCGGCCACGCCGAACGTCGCCAGCCCCTGGCTCATCTCGGCGCAGCGGAAGGCGAGCTTGCGGCGGGCGGCGACCAGGTCCAGTCGGTCGCGCTCGCGTGTTGCGTGCCGACCCCACGGCCACTCGAGACCCCGCCGCCCCGACGCACCGTCGCGGCCGACGGGGACGACGACGTAGAAGCGCCGGTCGAGGAGCGTGCGCTCGCGCGCAATGCGCCGGACGAACGTCTCGTGGTCGCGGGCGAGCCGCCGCAGTATGTCCCCGTCGCCTGCTGAGGCATGCTGCTCAATGCCGCGGAGATAGGCCTCCACGTTGGTCGGGACCACGCGCACCAGGATCTGGAGCGGGTACGGCAGCCCGTTCAGGAAGCGGCGATATCCCGCGAGGATCGCCGATTGCTCGGACTCTGATTTCAGCGCGAAGTTCACGCTGCCGGCTTGCAGTACGGCGCGGCATTCCCCACCGCGCAGGCGGATCGTGTCGCCCACAATGTCTTCGAGCGGGAGCAGTTCCTGCGCGCTCGCGGTACGGGGACGGCTAAACCGTGAGGTCATTCGAGACTCCGTTCGTGGTCCGCGCATCAAGTGCGCGGATGGGCGAGCGCTGCGGGAGGATGATTTCGACCGGGGTGCGCTCCGGTTGTGGCTCCGGTTCGCGGGGTCGCCAGACGGCCACCCGCGGCGTGGCCCAGTAGCGCAGCAATACGAAGGCCCACTCCTCCGCCGGCCGGCCCGCGGGTCGCCAGAGCACCAGCACCGCCGTGCCGAGCAGCACGACCGCAGCGGCAGCGAGTCGTACGGCAAATGGCAGCGGCAGGTTGCTCTCCGCGCCGTAGGCGAGCGCCAGGCCGATCGCGGCGGACAACAGCTGCCGCATCGTCAGGCCGAGGAACGCGCGGTCGGCGACGTTGAGGTGGGTGGGGATCTGGTGGCGTTCCATCACGCCGGCCCCATCGCGCTCTGGATCATCCCGGCGATGACGCGGGCGAGCAGCACGATCGCGAGCCCGGCGAGGGCGTTCATGATCGCGGCCTTGCCCTGTTCCATCTGCCGCGGCGAACCGGCGGAGGACATGTAGAGGAACGCTCCCCACATGACGAAGAATGCTGCGACCGCTGCTCCCACCCCGATGCCGATGTTCAGCAGGTTCGCGAACAGCGCGTTGATCTGTGCCATCTCGTTCCTTTCTCAGCGCGCCTGATCGAGACGCGCTGGTTCTTCTGACAACAGGCGGATCTCCGCCACGAGCCATCGCCCGTCCTCATGGACGAGGCGGCAGCTCGTGCGTTGCCTCACGTGTTGTTCTGTCTCGCGTCCGGACGCCGCGTCGAACCAGCGCCGTGACTGGACCGCGGTCACGATCGCCACCGCCGCCTCGTCCGAGAGCGAGGTGACCGAGGCCGACTCGACCTCAGTGGCGACCGAGCGCCGCTGCGTCCTGACGGTCGGGTCGAGCACCGCCGGTGCGAGCACCGCCGGTGCGAGCACGTCACGAAGTTCGCCAACAGCGAATGGTTCGAGACGATGTGCGTACGAACCGGCGTCGGCGAAGTCGTACGTACCGGCGGCGGCAACGAAGCTCACTGCCACTGTCTGCACGGCGGTCGTCTCGACCTCCCGTCCCACCAGGCGGGCGACACCGTGCCAGCCGCTCGCGACCGCGACGGCGAGCAACAGCCCAGCGAGTCCGAAGAGCGCGTATCCTGCGCCGCGTGCGGGGATCACGGTGTCGCTCCCGACACCGTCGGCGTGGCAGCAGCTGCCGGATCGGGACCATGCGTGCCGTAGGCCGCCATGCGCCCCAGTACGAGCGCGACGTACTCCCATGAATGGTTGTAGGCGTAGACCGCGTTCGGGATGTCGGCGGGCGCGCCGGCGGCGCGGAGATAGCGCGCCATCGCCGGGATTACGTCGCGGTAGTCGTACGGGTCGCCGCCCTGCCCGAATGCCGCCCAGCTCGGGGGCATGAACTGGCCGTAACCGATCGCGCCCGCCCAGGAAGTCGACATGTTGGCGCCGAAGCCGCTCTCGACCGACGCGATGGCGGCGAGGAGCGACCATGGGATGCCGCTCTCTTCGCCGACCTCCTGCATCACCGCGAGGTGCGCCGGTGGGACTGGCGCCAACTTCGCCACGTCGCCGCCTCCGAACCCCAGGAAGATCGAGGCGATCCAGACCGCGGCGACAACCACGACGATCACGACTGGCACCACGAGCAGCGCGAGGACGGCGGCAATAGCCTTCAAGCCATCGCGCGGGAGAGCGCTGAGTGCGACGAGCACGACCGGTGCGGCAGCCATCGTCTACCTCGCTCCCGCGCCGGCAGCGCCAGCGCCGCGGTGCGCGACCGCGCCGCCGAGCCGGCTGAGCAGGACCAGCGAGACGACGGAGCCCAGCCCCGCGTGGTTCGCCTGGCTGTTCAGCAGGGCGGGTATCTTCAGCGTCAGCCAGCAGACGGCGATCCCGAGCAGAAGCGTGAGCAGGCCGTTCGAGACGCTGCCGGGTGTGAGTTCGACCATCAGGGCGGTGCCCAGGCGGAGGACGATCAGCTGGATCGCCTGCTGGAAGACGGTGATCGGGAAGAGGTGCGACCACCAGCGCGACCAGCTCTGGGTCTGAGGGAGCACCCACATCAGCACCATCACCGGCGCGAGGACGATCAGGACGTCGATCAGCGCCAGGCGCATGAGCATCTGGAGCGCAAGCAGCAGCACGACGATGCCGTACGCGACGGCGACGAAGACGAGCGCGATGCCCTCCTGCCCGATGCCGGCCTGGTCGTAGCCGGGCAGACTGACCGCTCCGATCGCACTGCCAAAGGCGTTGTTGAGGTCGATGAGGAGACGGGAGAGCTCGAGCGTGAGGTTGAGCGCGAGCGCTGCGAGGATCACCCGCGGAAGCAGCTCCATCACGCCGTCATACGGCGCGCGGGTGTGTTCCTTGAAGACGATGTTGAACCCGCCCCACATGACGATGAGGGCGAGGCCGCCGTTGGCGATCGCGCGCGAGAAGTCCCAGAGCGCGCGGACGGTCGTGCTGTCGTAGCTGCCTGCCGCTGGGGTCCGAGTGACGAAGTTGAGCGATGAGTCACCGACACCGGTGGCCCAGTCGACGAAGCCTCGGATCGCCTCCAGCAGCGATCGTCCGAGCGATGTAATGACCGCATCGAGGATCTCGCCCGCCCACTGGCGCGGGTCCAGGCCGCCGAGCAGGCCGAGTGGGTTCGGGAGGTCGACCGGACCGAGCTGCGGGTCGGGGGCGGGCTCACCGTCTATCGGCGCCTCCGCGAACAACGCAATGGAGGAGTCGTCGACCTTGGGAGCGGTAGTAGCCGCGGCCGCCGTCGCCACCACCGTCGGCCCGTGCGCGGACGTCGGCGACGCCGGGGCGGCAAGGGGCGCGCCGACGAGGATGAGGTCAGCGAACGAGTCGGGCGCCTGCTGCGCATTAGCGGGCGAGGGGAGCCCGAGCCAGCAGGCGAACATGACGGTGGCGGCGAGCAGCGGCCGTCGCATAGCCAACCCCCTTTCGCATCACCGCCGCCTCTCCCGGTCTGGGAGCTCGTCGGTCGTGATGTGGGGGATAGCGTGCGATCAGGGAGTCATAGGACGGTCCGATGAGGCACCTAGCACGGTCCGAATTGTCATAGATCGGTCCGAACTGTCACAGATCGGTCCGAACTTGGACATGATGCCCAAGCGGTGCCGGGGGTAGACGTGGTTCGGCAACGACCTGCTTCCCAAGCAAAGGGTCGCGGGTTCGAATCCCGTCCCCCGCTCCAT
>JBBDIC010000086.1:0-3645 GCA_040880625.1 Dehalococcoidia bacterium
GGCCCGGAGAAGACCGGTAGGTCGAGGTGGATGGGCTGGTCGTCCGGATCACCCCCACCCCCGCCCTCCCCCCTCAAGGGGGAGGGCGTCAGAGGCGGCTGCTCCCCCACGTCGGGGGGAACAGCCGCGTCGCGGCGTGCGTCTTCGGAAGTCACGCTAGGTGGCGGCGGCCATGGCCTGCGGCGGGTCGGCGAAGGGCCGGCCCACGGCCACGCCCAGGGCGCGCGCCTCGTCCGCCAGTTCGGCGAAGTTGGCCGGGGTGAGCGACTGCGCACCGTCCGACAGGGCGTGGTCCGGGTTCGGGTGCACCTCGATGATGAGGCCGTCGGCGCCCACGGCGATGGAGGCCATGGACATGGGCCGCACCAGGTACCACTTGCCCGTGCCGTGGGAGGGGTCAGAGATCACCGGCAGGTGGCTCAGGCGCTTCACCAGGGCGATGGCGGCCAGGTCCAGTGTGTTGCGGGTGGCCGTCTCGAAGGTGCGAATGCCGCGCTCGCAGAGGATCACGTTCGGGTTGCCCTGCGACAGGATGTACTCGGACGCCAGCAGCCACTCCTCGATCTGGCCGGAGAGCGCGCGCTTCAGGAGCACGGGCTTGCCGGTCTTGCCGGCCTCCTCCAGCAGGACGAAGTTCTGCATGTTGCGCGCGCCGATCTGGATGATGTCCGAGTACTGCGCCACGGCCTCCACGTCCCGCACGGAGAGGCACTCGGTGATCACGGGCATGCCGAGTTCGTCGCCGGCCGCCGCCAGCATCTTCAGTCCCGGGACGCCCAGCCCCTGGAACGAGTACGGCGAGGAGCGCGGCTTGAAAGCGCCCCCGCGCAGGATGTGCGCGCCGCCCTTCTTCACGCCCGTCGCCGCCTCCCAGAGTTGCTCCTCCGTCTCAATGGAGCAGGGGCCGGCCATGAACACCGGGCGGCCGCCGCCCACCTTCACGCCGTTGGAGAGTTCCACCACCGTGTCGTCGGGGTGCATCTCCCGGCCGGAGAGTTTGTAGGGCTTGGAGACGCGGATCACCTCGTCCACGCCCACCATCATCGATATCTCGTCGCGGTGGTCCTGGACCACCTGGCCCAGGCCGGCGATGACGGTGCGGGTGGCGCCGAAGACCGGCTGGCCCTTCAGGCCGAACTCGGTCAGGCGGCTGATCACCGCATCGGCCTGGTCTTGTGTGTGGTCTGGCTTCATCACAACGATCACTTCTTCGACTCCTCGTCGGCCACAAGGTCACGGCGCAAGGCGCGCGCCCCGTGCAGGTACACATGCTTGATGTCCGCCAGCGGGCGGTCGGTGTTGACATGCATGAGGATGCGGAGGCACTTCGCCAGCGCGCCCGGAACGTTCATCTCCAGCACGCATTCCAGCGCCACCTGCGTGTAGCCGGCTTCCCGCGCCGCCACGGCCGGAAACTCCGCGCTCAGGTCCGGCGTGGTGCTGAAGATGATCGAGGCGACGAGATCCGGATCGACCGCGTTCTCGCGGACGACCGTGTCCAGCAGTTCGCGCGCCGCCTCCAGGATGTCCTCCCGGGTATTGGCGCGCACCGTGGTAGCGCCGCGGATGCCGCGTACCAGCATGCAGGGGGTCTCCGTTCGCTCGTTCAGGCTCGTGGGGCGAAGGCCGCACCCTCGTGACGCCCATGATGCCGGGCCGCTGGGCGCCGGCGGGGCACTGAGGTTGTTGTGTGGGGGTTACGAGCCAAACGACCCGGTCGCACCCCGGGAGGCACCCAGGGTCGCCTGGCTCCGCGTATAGGACGCGGAACCCCCGATGCGGCTATACCGCCGGGTTTGCGACAGGATGTCCAGGGTCACGACCGGTGATCTCCTCCAGGTACGCCCGGACTTTCGCCGGACGCTGGTCTCGGGGCGTCTGCGCCACCAGGGTGACGAAGGCGCTGCCGATCACTGCCGCATCGGCGATGGCTCCCACGCGCTGCACGTGCTCCCGGGCGGAGATCCCGAAGCCCACGGCCAGCGGCAGGTCCGTCCGGGCTCTGACGCGGGCGATGAACTCCGGCAACTCCGCCGACAGTTCCTGCCGCGCGCCCGTCACCCCGACGACGCCGACGCAGTACACAAACCCGCTCCCGTGCTCCGCCACGAGCCTGATCCGCTCGTCTGTGGAGGTCGGCGCCAGCAGGTAGATCAGGTGCAACCCCGCAGCGTGGGCCGGCCCCTCCAGTGGTCCCGCTTCCTGCGGGGGGAGGTCAACGACGATGAAGCCGTCTACGCCGGCCGCCTGCGCGTCCTGCACGAACCTGCTGATCCCGTACGAGAACAGCGGGTTGAAGTATCCCATAACGAGTAAGGGAGCGCGAACCCCGCGGGAGCGCAGTTCGCGCACGATCTCGAACACCTGCTCCGTGCGCCAGCCGGCCGCGATCGCCTCCTCGTACGCCTGCTGGTTCACCGGCCCGTCGCCCAGCGGGTCGCTGAACGGCAGCCCGATCTCCACCGCGTCCGCCCCGCCATCGATGGCGGCCTGCACGATCTCCACGGTGGCGTCCGGCTCCGGCCAGCCGCCCGGGATGAACGGGATAACGGCCGTGCGCCCCTCCGCGCGGACGCGCTCGAACATGGAGGCGATGCGGTCGTGCGCGGCGGTGGAAGGAGCGGTCACGGCTGCACCCCGGCTACGGTGACGGCGAACGAGATGCCGTTAAAGATGGCGTGCGCGCTGACTGTCGTCCAGAGCGACCCGGAGCGATGGTACGCCCACGCGAACCACGCGCCGACGCCCCAGAACGGCAGCACCACGCTCACCTCGAAGTGCACGAGGGCGAAGAGCAGCCCGCTGGCGGCGAGCCCCACAGGGAGCCCCCAGCGCGCCGCGAACGAGCGGAACATGAGCGCGCGGAAGAACAGTTCCTCCCCGAACGGCGCCGCGAGCACCACCGACAGCCCCAGCACCGCCCACACCAGCGCCGTGGACGCGTCTGACTCCGGGAGCGCGTTGCCCTCGATGAGGCGGGAGAGGTCAGTGCCGGTCGCCTCCTGGATGAGGACGACGACGATCCCGTAGGCGATGATGATCCCGTACGCCCCGGCGACCGTGGCAAAGATCCACTTCACCTGCCGCGCGCCTGGCATCCGGAACCCCAGGTCGGCCAGGCTCAGGTCGCGCCGCGTCGCCAGGATCAGCACGATCGCGCCCAGCCACACCTCGAACCCGAGCGTGACGAGTGCCACGGCCAGCGCGATGCTGGTGTCGACCTCCGGATGCCCGAACTCGCGCAGGACGAGCGCAATCCCGACGACCACGGCATAGCCGAGCAGCAGCAGCCCCACGCCGATCGGCAGGTCGCGCGGCTGCCACACGAGCGCCATCGATGGCGGACTCTGGGGCGCGGGAGGCGGGGCGTCTTCCACGCAGGAAGGCTAGCAGCGGCGAGCGTGGGCCGCCCTCGGACGGTGGTGTGCTAGCGGGAGTGTGTGCGCCCGCGCAGATCACCCCCATCCCAGCCTTCCCCCCTCAAGGAGGAAGGGGCCGGAGGCGGAGGGAACGGAGCGTTCCGGGGCCTCTGCTACACCGTCACGCCGAGGGCGTCCGCAACGGTGTTCATGTCTTTGTCGCCGCGGCCGCTGAGGTTCACCAGCACCAGGTCGTCCGGGCCCACCTCGCCGCGCAGTTTGAGCA
>JBBDIC010000087.1:0-19694 GCA_040880625.1 Dehalococcoidia bacterium
GGGGGTGATCTGCGGGGGCGCATCACCCGATCTTCACGGCCACCAAGCCGCCGCCCCACCTCCGCCGGCCCCGCGCAGGCTGAGGGTTCGAAGGCTGACCAAAGCGCGCTAAGCGCCCCGCGGATCACCCCCATCCCAACCTTCCCCCCTCAAGGGGGAAGGGGCCGGAGACACAGATCGCCCCACTTCGGACCATCCGGAACACGGCCGTTGTCAGGCGCGGTATCCTCCCTTCCGCAAGGGAAGGAAAACGATGTCCGAGCACGCCCAGCCTGTGGAGGTCACCACCAGCCTCGGCGCCCTGCGGGGCGCGCGCGAAGACGGCCTCGCGGTCTTCCGCGGCATCCCGTTCGCCGCTCCGCCCACCGGCGACCGCCGCTTCCGCGCCCCCGCCCCGCACGAGGGCTGGCAGGGCGTGCGAGAGGCCACCACGTTCGGCCACGCCGCGCCGCAGCCGCCGCGCCAGCAGGCCGCCTCGATGTTCGCGGGCGCGTTCAGCGCCGGCGAACTGGACGTCTCGGAGGACTGCCTCAACCTGAACGTCTGGACGCCCGGCGCGGACGGCGCGAAGCGGCCGGTGATGGTGTGGATCCACGGCGGCGGCTTCCGCACCGGCACCGGCGCCTCGCCGATGTACGACGGCCGCACGCTGGCCACGCGCGGCGACGTGGTGGTGGTGACGGTGAACTACCGCCTGGGCCCGGTGGGCTTCCTCTACGCGGAGGCACTCGGCGGCGCGAACTTCGGCGTGCTGGACCAGGTGGCGGCGCTGCGCTGGGTGCAGCGCGAGATCGCCGCGTTCGGCGGCGACCCGGACAACGTGACGATCTTCGGCGAGTCCGCCGGCGGCAAGAGCGTCGAGACGCTGCTCGCGACGCCCGCGGCGGACGGGCTCTTCAAGCGCGCGATCGTCCAGAGCACCTACGACCCGCCGATGGCCCTCGAGCAGGCGAAGGAGGCGGCCGCGGGCTACCTCAACGCGCTCGGCCTGGCGGAGGCTGACCCGGAGCGGCTGCGCGCGTTGCCGCTGGAAGACCTCATCGGCGCGCAGGTGCGCCTGGCGGAAGCGGCGATGGCCGCCGGCACGGCCGGCGTGCTGGGCGGCGGCGCCTCGTTCAACCCGGTCGTCGATGGCGACGTGCTGCCGCAGCATCCGCTGGAGGCGCTGGCCGGCGGCGCATCGAGCACCGTGCCGCTGCTGATAGGCACGAACCTGGACGAGGCGCGCCTGTTCGGCGCGATGGCGCCCGGCGTGGCCGACATGGACGACGCCACGCTCCTGGCGCGCCTCGCGGCCACGCTGCCGGAGGGCGACGAACAGCGCGCGCGCGACATGGCCGAGGCATACCGCGCCGCCCGCGAGAAGCGCGGGGAGCGTGCGACGCCGGCCGACGTCTGGTTCGCCATCCAGAGCGACCGGATGTTCCGAGGGCACTCGGTGCAGGTGGCGGAGGCGCACGCGCGCCATCAGCCGGCCACGTACATGTACCTGTTCACGCACCCGACGCCGCTCTTCGAGGGGGCGCTGGGCGCCTGCCATGCGCTCGAGATCCCGTTCGTCTTCGGGACGCACCACGGCGACCTGAGCCCGCTCACCGGCAAGGGCGCCGCCGTGGACACGCTGGCGACGGCGATGCAGGACGCATGGCTGGCCTTCGCACGCAGCGGCGACCCGAACCACAAGGGGCTTCCCGTCTGGCCGCGGTTCGACGCCAACCGCCGCGCGACGATGGTGCTGGGCGCGCAGCAGGACGTGGCCTACGGCCCGCTGGAGGTGGAGCGCCGCGCCCTCGTGGAGGCGACAGGCACACCGACGCCGGCGTAGCGGCGGCGTCGAGACACGAGGACGCCCCGGGTCGATCCGGTGAGGGGCCGGCGACCCGGGGCGTTTCTGGGAGGCAGTCCGACTACTCGATGGGGCGGTCGTCTCCGGCCACGCCGCCGGCGGCGGTCAGCAGGTCGCCCAGGTGGGCCTCCCACTCCAGCGCCTCGCGGCGACGCGCCGAGGTGTTGGCGAGTTCCTCGTAGACGGCCTGGCCCCACTTCAGGTGCTCTTCTTCGTCCACCAGGATGTGCTTCAGGATGCGCACGGTGGGACCGTCGCAGACGGGGTCCGTGACGGCCAGGTGGTAGCGGTAGTTCACCGCCAGGTGGGTCTTCAGGACGCGGTACAGGCCCACGATGCGCAGCAGTTCGTCGCCGGCGGACTGCACCTCCCGCACGAACGCCACGAACTCCTCGTTGGCCGGCTCGAACATCGATGAGCCGCGGAGCGTGGGCGGCTGGGAGTAGTCCGCGCCCTCCAGGACGCGCAGTTCGGGGAGACGCTTGCCCAGTTCCAACTGGTGGATGGAGTCGTCGTAGGCGAACTCCGGCAGCAGCCACTTGATCTTGATCGTGGGGCAGGTGGGCGCCCAGCCGGCGCCGGTCTTCATGCAGATGTCCTCCGCATAGCGGTAGTTGGAGATGCGACGCGCGTTCTCGTCCACCCCGAACAGCCCGCCGATGCGGCGCTGGTCCACGGCGTACTCGGTCATCGCTGTTCCTCCCGGACGATCGAGTCGGCCGCGGCCACCCCTCGACGGCGCTCCAGCACTGGCGTGATCGCCTCGTACACCAGCGTCCGGATCTCGCGGCCGCGGCGGGCGAAGTCGTGCGCGCGGTCCTGTGCGAGGGCGCGCTGCTCCGGCGCCGGCTGCACGTCCGAGTGCACCGTGATGCAGTCCACCGGGCACACTTGCCGGCAGATGTCGCAGTCGATGCACCAGTCCTCGTCCACCACGTGCAGGCGCTTGCCCGTGGAGAAGTAGCGGATGGCGCCCGTGGGGCACGACAGCCGGCACATCCCGCAGTTGATGCAGGGGTCCGCGATGATGCGGTAGGTCACGCGACCTCTTCTCTCTGCTCCGGTCGCTGCTCCGGCTCGCCTCGAACGGGGCGGCGGCGCTAGCGGTCCGGCTCGTAGCCGTCCGAGAGCGGCCCGACCAGCACGGAGGACGCGCGGTCCGTCTCGCCCTCCATGAACTCGCGCACCTCGAGTTTCACCTGCTCCGAGACGTTGCGGCGCACCTGCACGCGGCCGGCCTCCGTCATGCCCTGCGCGCGCAACGCCATGGCCTCCGTCTCCGGGCGGTCCTCCGCGATCTTCTTCAGGAACCAGTCGCCGATGGAGACGTGGACCACCTCGTCCGCCCAGTTGTAGTCGTAGACGTGGCGCATCATCTGGTCGCCCACGCGCTCGCCCAGGCGGCTGACGCCGGAGAACAGGCGCAGCGCAGCGCCCTCCACGCCCACGTTCACGGACGAGAGCGAGACGACGGGGTTGAGTTGGCGGATGCGCATGGCGCGGCGCTCGTCGTCGGTCTGGGTCGCGGCGTCCGAGGAGCCGGCGAGCGTGTCCGGGTACTCGCCCAGCGTGCCGCCGTAGTGCTCCAGCAGTTCCGTGCCCAGACGCGCGTGGCGCACCTCGTCCCAGGTCTGGCGCACCATGGCGTGGATGAGGCCGTCCGGGACGGGCTGGTCCTCCCAGCGCGCCACGTTGCGGCCGAAGGCGTCGATACCGGCGTACTCCGCGCTGACGATGGAGGACGCCAGGGCGCGCTTGTACTCCAGGTCCTCCGGGTCTTCGAGGATCATCTGCTGCAGCACGTCGCTGGCGTAGTTGTCCGGCCCGCCGATGCGGTCCTGGAGGCGCTCGCGCTCCTCGGCATCGATGGTGGCGAGCGGGCGGTAAGGCGGGTTGCGTCGCGGTGCGTTGGTGTCCAGGTAGTCGGCCAGCGTGCCCATGCTCAGACTCCCTTCTGGATCGCGGACTCCAGCGTGTACTCGTAGTACGTGATCGCCTCGCTCACCGCGAAGCGCTCGCGGATAAACTCGATGCGGGGCTTCTTCTGCTGGACGGACTCCAGCGAGAGGTTGGCGCCCAGCGCCGGCCAGCGCATGACGGCCGGCATCTGCCGCCCGGGGCGCGGCTCGATGGTCTCGTCCAGCATCTCCGGGTGCTTGTTGAGCAGGTAGAGGTAGGCGTCCGAGAGCGTGCGCACGGCGTCGCTGCCCTTGCCGGAGCGCATCTCCTGGTACGCCTTCTCGATCTGGGCGCGCAGGTCGCCGTCTTTCACCTGGTCTGGCTTCGCCATCGCAGTCTTCCTCCGTGAGGCCGGCCACCCGAGGGCCGGGCAATCACAGACTAGCCGACCTAGATCGAGGAGTTGATCGGGAACTCCACGCCCTGCAACTGCTCCTCGCGCCACTTGCGGTGGACGGTCTCGTGGCGCTCCTTGAACTCCGGCAGCAACTTGCGGCCGAAGGTGTCGATGGACTCCATGATGTCCTCGTGCTTCCGGTCGCCGGCCTGCGCGACGAAGATCATCACGTCCAGGTGCTGGTCCTCGTACGTCTTCAGCGTGGAGCGCAGCCGGTCCACCGTGCCGATCGCGTTGCCGGAGCGCGCCGCGCGGTAGAGGGCGCGCTGCACCTCGTCGTCCGGCTCGGAGTCGCGGATCTCGCTCTCTGCGAGGAATCCGGAGCGCGCCTGGCGTTCCTGCGCCTGCGCCTCGGAGGAGGCGTCGCGGTAGTCGCGGTAGACGTTGGCGGCGCCCACCGGGTGCTTCCCGCCGGTGGCGGGGTTGTAGTAGTAGCCCAGCGAGTAGGAGAAGAAGCCGGGGCCGTTGGCGCTGCGGCGCAGGGCCTCCTCGTCCGTGGGGCCCATCATGAAGGTGTTGAGGACGGCGAGCCCGGGGTTGATCGCGTGCCCGATGGGCATGCACTCCTCGCGCACCAGGCGGTAGTACTCCTCCGTGCGCTCGCCCAGTTCCTCCGGCGTCTCGAACCCGAACCCCAGCGACCCCATGCCGAGGCGCGCCGCGACCATCGTGGTCTCCCGCCGGGAGGCGGCGACCCACAGCGGCGGGTGCGGCTTCTGCATGGGCTTCGGCACCACGTTGCGGGCGGGCATGGAGAAGAACTCGCCCTCGAAGCCGCCGTAGGGGGTGCTGGTCATCATGTTCGTGATCTCGCGCGTGGCCTCTTCCCACATCGCCTTCTTCAGGCCGCGGCTCACGCCGAAGCCGCCGAGTTCCATGTCCGACGCGGACTCGCCGCTGCCGAACTCCACGCGGCCGTTGGAGATCAGGTCCAGCGCGGAGATCCGCTCCGCGACGCGCGCCGGGTGGTTGTAGGTGGGCGGCGTCAGGACGATGCCGTGGCCCAGGCGGATGTTCTTCGTGCGCTGCGAGAGCGCAGCCATCATCAGTTCCGGTGCGGACGAGTGGGAGTACTCCTCCAGGAAGTGGTGCTCCACCTCGAAGACGTAGTCGAAACCGAGCGAGTCGGCGAGCTCCACCTGGTCGAGCATCTCGTGGTAGATGCGGTGCTCGGCGTCCGGGTCCCACTGGTCGGCGTCGTACGGCTTGGGCAACTGCAACTCGTAGAACAGTCCGAATTTCACCGGTTGGCCCTCCGCCTTCGTGTTGTGTCAGTTCTGTCAGTCGAGGATAACGTTTTCCCGCTGGCCCGCGAATCCTCGCACCGCGTCCACGCGCATGTCAATCGTGTTGAGGCGCACCGCTCCTCGTGGCGCGCCCCCTCGATGCTGGCGCTACCCCATCCCGCCCGGCACGGGCAGCGGCGGCGGGTCCGCGTCCGTGAGGATCGACTGCATCCGGGCCTCCACGCGCTGCTTGTACTCCGGGTGCGTCAGGATGTAGAACCGCCGCTCCTTCACCGCCTCCAGCACGATCTCCGCCACCTCGTCCGGCGGCATGCCGTCGCGCGCCCAGTGCTCGATGGACATCTCGCGACGCCGGCGCATCTCGTCAGTCTGCACCGCGGCGGCGTCGCGCAGGGCGGCCGGGCGGTTGCGGTCGGACTCGATGATGCGCGTGGCGATCAGGCCGGGACAGAGGACGGAGGCGTGGATGTTGGCGCGCGCGGCCTGCAGGTCGTAGTAGAGGCCTTCCGTCAGGCGCGTCACGGCGTGCTTCGACACGCCGTAGATCGACCCGCCGCCCGTGCCGAGGCCGAGCACCGAGGACGTGTTGACGATGTGGCCCTCCTCGCCGTGCTCGATCATGGAGGGCACGAAGGCCTGGATGCCGTGGACGACGCCCATCAGGTTCACGCCCAGCACCCACTGCCAGTCGTTGGCGCTGTTGGCCCAGATCCCCAGGCCGCCGCCGCCGCCGGAGACGCCGGCGTTGTTGCACAGGATGTGGACCTTGCCGAAGCGCTCCAGCGCCTCGTCACGCAGGCGCTCGAGGGACTCGAGGCGCGAGACGTCCGTCTCCACGGCCAGCACGTCGCCGCCGTCCTGCTGGAGTTCGGATGCGGCCAGGACCAGCGCCTCCTTCTCCACGTCCGCCATGACGACCTTCATGCCCTCGCGGGCGAAGCGTGCGGCCAGGCCGCGTCCGATCCCGCTGGCGGCGCCGGTGACGACGGCTACCTTGCCCGCGAAGTCACGCATCGTTCGGGCCTTCCAGGCGGGTGGATCCGGCGCCGGTAGGGCGCCTGGAGGCCACCGAAATTTTTTCGAATGAATCCGGCCGGGACGGTAACACAGCCGTGGTCATTTCGGCTAACGTTTTCCCGGCGGTCGGCCCGGCCTCCACAGACCGGCCCGGGACAGGCGTGGGGTATGCCTGTTCGGGGCGTGGAAGGCCGGGAACAACGGGGCCGCCGGTAGACCCAGGGGGGGTTGATGTCTGAGCAAGAGCGGAACTACTGGACCTCCGCGATCAAGCAGCGCGCGTTCTCGCGTCGCTCGCTGCTGCGGAGCGCTGGACTGGGAGCGGCGGGCCTTGCCGGCGCGGCGCTCCTCGGCTGCGGGGACGACGACGCGCCCGGCGCCACGGCGACCACCGCGCCGGGCGGCAACGGAGGCACGGCCACAGCCGCGCCCACGGAGGCGGCCGGCGACGCCATCAAGCGCGGCGGCATCTACCGCGACTCCACGATCACGGTCGCGCCTCACTTCTCGCCCTTCCACCCGGGCGCGGACCCGTCCTACATCAACACGTGGCGGCGCACCAACTACTACGACGCCATGTGGGAGAGCACGGCCAGCGACGACCCGGACCAGCAGATCCGGCTTGGCCTGGCGGAGTCCATCGAGCACGTGGACGACACGACGGTGGTGGTGAAACTGCACCGCGCCAACTTCCACAACCAGCCGGCCAGCCGCTCCAACGGCGCCGTCGGCGGCCGCCAGCTGACCGCGGAGGACGTGGTCGCCCGCTACGAGTTCGTGCGGGTGGAGCCGGCATCGAGCAATGCGTTCGTGCAGGACGAACTGACGGTGACGGCGCTGGACGACCTGACGGTCGAGTTCAAGATGGCGCGCCCGTTCGCGTTCTTCTACGAGAACAACGGCGCCACCGGCGGCACCCGCATGTACGAGGTGCCCCAGGAGATGCTGGACGAGACGACCCTCAAAGAGGACATCCCGATCGGCACCGGGCCGTACATGTACAAGAGCCACCAGTTGGGCTCGCGCGAGGAACTCGTCCGCAACCCGGACTACTGGCGCGAGGACGTCCCGTACCTGGACGGCCGCACGCTGACCTTCATCCCGGACAACGCGGCCGGTGAGGCCGCCTTCCGCGGCGGCCAGATCGAGGACATCGGGTTCTCCAACATCCGCCAGGCGGAGACCATCGGCGCGGACCTGGGCGACGAGATCCGCACGGTGGAGTACCCGAGCACGAGCGGCATGGCGCTGGTGGCGAACATCCGCCGCGAGCCGTGGACGGACGAGCGCGTGCGGCGCGCCGTCCACCGCGCGATCAACTTCGAGCGCATCAACAACGTGGTGTACTTCGGCGCGGCCACGCCCGCCTGGTACTTCTCCAAGGCCCGGCCGGAGCGCTTCCCCACTGGCCGCGAGCCGCACCTGGACATCGTCGGCTACGACCCGACGGAGGCGAAGGCGCTGCTGGACGCCGCCAAGGCGGACGGCGGCTACGACGGCCGGGAGATCGAGTTCATGCTGCCGGTGGAGGCCCAGGAGTGGGTGGACTCCGGAGCGCTGATCGCGGAAGACCTGACGGCCATCGGCTTCAACGTCCGGCCGTTCACGGAGGTCCGCAACGTCTACCTGGGCCTG
The DNA here is from genome assembly GCA_040880625.1 of Dehalococcoidia bacterium. Classification (GTDB taxonomy): domain Bacteria; phylum Chloroflexota; class Dehalococcoidia; order UBA2979; family UBA2979; genus W-Chloroflexi-9. The sequence goes on from JBBDIC010000087.1 coordinate 8,102, forward strand.
GCAGGCCCGAAGGACCTGGAGGACATGACCAAGCCCTCCTCCTTCGACCTGACCATGACCGTCTTCCTGGACTACCAGTACGCGAAGACGGACTCCGGCACGTTCTGGAACAACACCTCCCTGGAGGACCCCGAGGTCGACGCGATCATCAACGACATCGAGGGCACGGTGGACGCCGGCGCACGCGCCGAACTGTCCCAGCGCTTCGAGCGGATGCTCGCGGAGAAGGCGTCGAACTTCATCCCGATCCTGTCGGGCCAGTTGTTCCACGGCTACTACGAGACGGTGCAGGGCGTGGACCACGAACTGAGCCAGAGCGGCAAGGGCGGCCAGCAACTCGGGTACTGGCTGGACGTCTAGGCGTCCGGTCGCGGGGGCGGCGGAGCGGCAGTGCCGTTCCGCCGCCTTCGACCGTCCCATCCCGAGCGCCACCTCGCCGACCGCCCTCAGTGATCCCGTGGAAGGACCGCTCATGCGCCGGTACGCCCTCCGTCGCCTCGCCTTCTTCATCCCCGTGATGATCGCCACCAGCGCGCTGACATTCTTCGCCGTCAACATCGTCCCCGGCGACCCGGCCGTGATCGTGCTGGGCCAGCAGGCCGAGCGCACCCAGTTGGAGCGCTTCCGCGAGGTCAACGGCCTCAACGACCCGATCTTCGAGCGCTACCTGTCATGGGGCGCCGGCATGCTCACGGGCGACCCCGGGCGCTCCCTCTTCGGCGGGAATATCCAGGCGGAACTGAAGGCGCGCTTCCCGGTCACGGCGCTGATCGTGCTCTTCGCCTTCGGCTTCACGATCTTCTTCGGGGTGCTGTTCGGGCTCTTATCCGCGGTCTACCAGGACGGGCCCATGGACTACTTCGTCAGGACGTTCAGCGTCTTCGGCCAGTCCGTCCCGGACTTCTATACGTTGACGTTGTTGCTGATCGTCCCGGCGATCCTCTGGCGTTACTCGCCGCCGTTCGGCTACATCCCGTTCTGGGATGATCCGCTGCGGGCGGCGCAGCAGATCATCCCGCCCACGCTGATCCTCTCCATCGGCGGCGCGTCCATCCTCATGCGCGTGACGCGCTCCGCCCTGCTGGAGGTGCTGCGCCAGGACTACATCCGCACGGCGCGCGCCAAGGGCGTGCGGGAGCGCGTGGTGCTGCAACGCCACGCCCTGAAGAACGCCGTCATCCCCGTACTGACCATCGCCGGAGCGCTGATCGCGGCGCTCCTCGGCGGGTCGATCATCCTGGAGAACATCACGTCGCTGCCGGGGCTGGGGCAGTACACCTTCCAGGCGGTGGTGCAGAGTGACCTGAACGTCGTGATGGCCATGACCATGTACGCCGCGCTGCTGGTGCTGGCCACCAACCTCGTCGTGGACCTGCTGTACGGGGTGGTGGACCCCCGGATCCGCTACCAGTGACCGTCCAGCCGCTGCCCGGGCTCGGCACCACGCGCGGCGCGCGCTATCGAGGCGGCGCGGCCTTCCGTGGCGTCGGCAACTTCGCGTACCGCTATCCCCTCGGCACGTTCGGGCTGGTGCTGGTGATCGGGTTCCTGCTGCTGTCGCTCGTGGCGCCGTTGCTGGCGCCGTACGACGCGCGTAGCAGCGTGGCGCTGCCGCTCCTGTCGCCGAGCCTGGACCACTGGCTGGGCACGGACGCCAACGGGCGGGACGTCTTCAGCCGCGTGATCGTCGGCAGCCAGATCTCGCTCGCGGTGGGCGTCTCGGTGACCCTCGTCAACGTCGTGCTCAGCACGCTGCTGGGACTGCTGGCGGGGTACTACCAGGGGCCGGTGGACTACGTGATCCAGCGCTCCGGCGAGATCTGGTCGGCGTTCCCCGGCCTGGTCGCGCTCCTGCTGATCGTCGCGATCCTCGGATCGCCGGCGACCAGCGGCGGCAACCCCATCACGATCGCCTGGGACATGCGCAACTTGATCTTCGCGCTCTCCATCGGCGCGGTCTTCGGCGGCTCCCGGATCGTGCGAGGGGTGGCGCTGTCCCTGAAGCAGGCGGACTACGTGCTGGCGGCGCAGTCCTCCGGAGCAGGCGGTGGCCGCGTCGTCTTCAAGCACCTGCTGCCGAACGTCATGCCCTACGTGATCATCGCGGCCACGGCCGGCATCGGCATCGTGATCCTCGCGGAGGCGGCGCTGTCGTTCCTCGGCCTGGGCGTGGCGCCGGGGACGCCGTCCTGGGGGCAGGACCTATCGGGCCGCAACCGCTCCTACTTCACCACGGCCCCGTGGGTCGCGCTGGCGCCCGGCACGGCCATCACCCTCACCGTGCTCGGCTTCAACCTCTTCGGCGACGCCCTGCGCGACGCCCTGGACCCGCGCCTGCGCGGCGGCGGGCGGCGTCGAGGGTGACGTGGGACATCGAGGGCAGGGGCGGCTAGAGGACGGGCACCGGCCCGACGGAGGGCCGCTCGATCCAGCGGGCGAGGCCCAGCTGCGTCAGCGGCGGCGGCGGCTCGCCGGCGAGCCACTTCGTCATCATGCGCGCGGCCGCCACGCCCAGTTCCACCACGTCCACGTGGATCGCGGCCAGCGGCGGGTTCATCACCTCGTCCAGCCAGCGGGAGTCCAGGTAACTCGCCAGCGAGACATCCTCCGGGAACTTCATGTCCCAGGAGCGCAGCACGTCCAGCACGGCCGGCATGAAGCGCTGGTCGCAGATGAACGCCGTGGACGGCGGGTCCGCCTCGCGTTCCGCGCGCAGCGCGGCCACGATCTCGTCCGGCGTGGCGGTGGAGGCGACCCAGCGGGTGCGGACGAGCGCTCGGTTCGGGTGCACGCGGCCCGGCGGCGGCTGGTGCGGCGGGCCGCCCTCCGGCATCTCGCCCCACCCGGCGGTCAACACGGTGATCGCGCGGTGTCCCAGGTCGTGCAGGCGGCGGAACGCGGCATTGAAGGCGGGCGCCACGTCCGCGTTGACCAGCGGCAGGTCCTCGGCGCCGGGGCCGCGCGTGATCAGCGCCAGCACCGGCACGCCCTGGCGGCGGAACGCCGCCAGTTCCTCCGCGACGCCGGCGGGGCTGCTCATCAGCAGGCCGTCCACGCGACGCTGGAGCAGGTGCTGGATCGCCTCGCGGTAACGGTCGCGGTCGCCACGCGAACTCGTCACCATCAGGTTGTAGCCGCCCTCGTGCGCCCCGGCGCCGATGCCGTCGATCAGGTCGAGGGCGGCCGGGGTGTCCATGCGCCGGAAGGCCAGGCCCAGGTCCATGGTGCGGGAGGTGCGCAGAAAGCGCGCGGCCAGGTTCGGCTGGTAGCCCACCTCCACGGCGGCGGCGCGCACGCGCGCCACCAGTTCGCCGCGCACCCGACGCTGGCCGTGGAGCGCGCGCGATGCCGTGCTGACGGACACGCCGGCGCGCTCCGCCACGTCGCGCAGCGTCGCGCCCGCGTCCCGGGGATCGCGCACGCCTCGGCCAGAGGCCGGCTTCACCATGCGAGCACCGTGCGAGGCGTCACCATGATCGAGTCACCGTGGGAGTCCCGGGCTGTGGGGCGTACATCGCATCCAGAGTACGCGCGTCATACGTCTGCCGCACCGGACCGTCCTTGACGCGCGGGCCGTCCGAGGCGTACTGAACGCCCACGCGGCCCGGTTCGCCGGCGCCGCAGCACCCTCGCGAGGAGGCGCCACATGGCGGACGCGATCGTCACCACCACGCACGGGCAGGTGCGCGGCAGCGCGGAGGACGGCATGGCCGTCTTCAAGGGCATCCCCTACGGCGCGTCCACGGCGGGCCGCCGCTTCCTGCCGCCGCTCCCCGCCGAGCCGTGGGAGGGCGTCCGCGACGCTGTGGAGTTCGGGCCGATCAGCCCGCAGCAGGGCGCCCTGGTGGGCGACAACCTCGGCGACAGCCGCACGATCGGCGCGCTGCCGCGCTCGCCGCAGGGCGAGGACTGCCTGGTGCTGAACGTCTGGACGCCCGCCACGGACGGCGCGCAGCGTCCCGTCATGGTCTGGCTCCACGGCCGCGGCTTCGCCTCCGGCGCGGGATCCGAGGGCTGGTACGACGGCACGAACCTGGCCACGCGCGGCGACGTGGTGGTGGTGACCATCAACCACCGCCTCAACGTCTTCGGCTTCCTGCACCTGGCGGACATCGGTGGCGAGGCGTTCGCCGGCTCCGGCGTCGCCGGGATGCTGGACGCCACGCTCGCCCTCGAGTGGGTGCGCGACAACATCGCCGCGTTCGGGGGCGACCCGGAGAACGTCACGATCTTCGGCGAGTCCGGCGGCGGCCGGAAGGTGATCACGCTGCTGAGCATGCCCGCGGCGGAGGGGCTCTTCCACCGCGCCATCGTGCAGAGCAGCGTCACCCTCCGCGCCGTGGAGGCCGCCCGCGCCACCGAGTTCGCGCGCCTCGTCCTCGCGGAGGCCGGGGTGGCGGAGGACGAACTCCACCGCCTCCAGGAGATGCCGTTCGAGGACCTGACGGCCGCGTACGCCGCCGCGCAGAAGCAGATGCGCGGCTTCCAGTGCGCGCCGGTGATGGACGGCGACGTGCTCCCCGTCCACCCGCACGACGGCGCCCCTGCGCCCACCTCGCTCGGCGTGCCGCTGATGCTCGGCACGAACAAGGACGAGGCGGCGCTGTTCATGGCCGGCGACCCGAAGCGCCGCAAGTTGGAGGAGGCGGAACTCATCGAGCGGCTGCGGGCGATGCTGGGCGACCGCACGGAGGAAGTGCTGGCGGTCTACCGGCAGCAGCGGCCGGACGACTCGCCGTGGGACCTCTGGGTGGGCATCAACAGCGAGGCGCGTCGCCTGGCGGCGAACCGCGTGGCGGAACTGCGCGTCGGGGCCGGCGCGGCGCCCACGTACCTGTACTTCTTCACGTGGGAGAGCGACTACCTCGGCGGGCTGTTCAAGGCCGCCCACGCCATGGAGATCCCGTTCGTCTTCGACAACACGCACGCGGTGCCCATGACCGGCGAGCGGGAGGACAAGGCCGAACTCGCCGCGCTGATGAGCCAGACGTGGGCCACGTTCGCCCGCCACGGCGACCCCAACCACGAGGGCCTCCCGCACTGGCCGGCGTTCAACATCGAGGCCCGCCCAACGATGGTGTTCGACGTCCCCGCGCGCATGGAGCACGACCCTCGCCGCGAGGAGCGCGAGGTCTGGCGCGGCGACCTGAGCCAGTACCTCTAGGCTCTCGCGACGGGGCCCCGCCTAGGCCGGCGGCGCGTCCTCCTCCGCGTCATCCGTGAGGAGCGTCACCACGGCGTCCGCGACGCCGCGGCCGTCCAGGCGCGTCACCTGGATACGCAGGCCCTCGTGCTCCACGGCCTCGCCCACGCGCGGCGGGCGCTCGAGCAGCGCCAGCACCAGGCCGCTGACCGTGTCCACCTCCTCGTGCGTGACGCTGCGGCGCAGGCGCTCGCCGAGTTCGGCCAGGCGCACCGTCCCGGCCACGTGCAGGCGACTCGTGGCGTCCTCGAAGATCTCGCCCGGCGCACCGGTCTCCGAGACGCGGCCCAGCACCTCGGCGCTCACGTCGTCCGAGGTGATGATGCCGGCCGTGCCGCCGTGCTCGTCGATCACCACGGCGAACTGCACGTGCTGGTCGCCCATGCGGCGCACCACCGACGCCAGCGGCGTGGACTCCGGCACGTACGGCACCGCGTGGACCACGTCCGAGGTGAGCGGGCGCCCCTCGGCGATGAGCGTGGCGAGGTCGCGCACGTGGACGACGCCGGCGATGTCGTCCACCTCGTCGCGGTAGGCGGGGTAGCGGGTGTGCGGGTGGTCGCGGATCAGCGCCGCGACCTCCTCCGGCGTAGCGCCCAGGCGGACGCCGTGCACCTGCACGCGCGGCGCCATCACGTCCTCGGCGGTCAGCGCGCCCAGGTCGAACAACTCGCGCAGCACGCGCCCGGCGCCGCGGGTGATGAGGCCCGCCCCCAGGCTTTCCTCCACGACGAACTCCAGTTCCTCCGGCGAGTAGTACTGGTCCTGGCTGCCCTGCGAGCGGTCGATGCCGAACATCCGCAGGATGCCGTTGCCGACGGCGTTCAGCAGCAGCACGAGCGGGTAGAGGATGCGCCGCACGATCAGCATCGGCGGCGTCACGTTCAGCGCCGTCCCCTCCGCGTGTTGCAGCGCCAGCGACTTCGGCACCATCTCGCCGATCACCACGTGCAGGTAGGTCATCACCGTGATCGCGGCGACCGAGGCGAGGGTGTGCGCCGCGATCCACGCCGGCAGCGCGGCCCAGTCCTCCAGGTGCTCGCCAATCCAGTGCGCCAACTGGTGCTCGCCGTACATGCCGAGGCCGAGCGTGGCGAAGGTGATGCCGAGTTGCGCCGTGGCGATGTAGCGGTCCTGGTTGCGCGGGTCGCGCAGGACGCGCAGCACCCGTGCCGCCCCGCCGTCGCCCTTCGCCGCACGCCGCTCGAGGGTCGCCCGCGGCGCCCCCACGATCGCGAACTCGGCCGCGACGAACAGCGCGTTGAGCGCGATCAGCGCCGCGACGATGGCGGCCGGGATGAACGCGCTCATTCGTGCGCCTCCGGCACCACGGGCCGCACGAGGATGGACTTCACCGTCACGCCCTCGACGGCCTCGACCTCCACGTCCACGCCGGCGATCAGCAGGCGCTCGCCCTCCGCGGGGATGTGGCCCAGGCGCTCGGAGACGATGCCGCCCACGGTGTCGCTGTCGCCCTGCCAGGGGACGCCCACCCACTCGTCCATCTCGTCCACGCGCAGGCGGCCCGGCAGGCGCACACGGCCGTCCGGCAGCGACGTGGGGGCATCCTCGCCGGTGTGGCGCCAGCGCGGGTCCGCCAGCACCTCGCGCAGCAGGTCCTCCAGCGTGACGAGGCCGGACACGCCGCCGTGCTCGTCGATGACGATCGCCTGCTCCGAGCGCTGGCGGCGGAGTTCGGAGACCAGTTGCTCCGCGCGCATGGTCTCCGGCACCTGCGCGATCGGGCGCATCACCTCGCGCGCCGTCGCGCCGGTCTGCCCGTCCGCGATGCGCCGCGCTACCTCCTTCGCGTGGACGATGCCCACCACGCGGTCCAGCGTCCCCTCGTACACCGGCAGGCGCGTCAGGTTGGTGTCCACCAACTCCTGGTGGACGCGCGCCAGCGTCCAGTCCTGCTCCGCGCCCACGATGTCCGTGCGCGGGATCATCAGCCGCCGCACGGGCAGCAGCGCCAGGCGCAGCGCGCGGTCCAGCCGGTCCTGCTCAGCCTCCGAGAGCAGGCCGCCGTCATGGCTCTCCGCGATCAGCAGCGATATCTCCTCCGGCGAGTGGATGTGGCGGTGCCCCTCGGCCGGCGCGCCCAGGAGGCGCAGCAGCGCGATGCCGCTGCCGTTGAGGACGGCGATCAGCGGCCGGAACACCCACAGCGACGCGCGCATCGGCGGCGCCGTGCGGATCACGCTGCCCGTGGGGAACTGGAGGGCGACCGACTTCGGGATCAACTCGCCCGCGATCACCTGGAAGCCGGTCAGCCCCAGCAACACCACTGTGGAGGCGGCGGCGACGGACGACGCCTGGCCCATGTCGCCCACGTCGCGCAGGACCCCTGCGAGTGGGAGCGTCAGCGTCGCCTGGCCGAAGGCGCCCAGCAGCAGGCTGGACAGCGTGATGCCGATCTGGCAGCCCGCCACGTAGCGGTCGAGCGCCATGCTGCTGTCCAGCACGCCCAGCGCCCAGCGCGCGGCGCCGCTGCCGCCCTCGGCGGCCTCACGGACCCGCGTGCGGCGGGCCGAGACAGCGGCGAACTCGGCGGCGACGTAGAGCGCGTTGAGCGCGATCAGGACGAGGAGCACCGGCACGGCGACGATCATCGGCGGCGGCGGTCCGTCGCCACGAGGGGGCGACGATGGGCTGAGGGAGGCTCTCCGGACGCCATGCCGGACAGCGTAGTGGATCGACGGTGCGCACGACGGCCGCCGCCACGGGCTCCAGCGCGGCGCCCGCGCGGGCCTCGAGGGCTACGCGCAGCGCGCGACGAGCGGGCGGTTCGCGGGGATGCCGCCGTCGAACAGCGCGAACCAGGCACTGTTGACGAACGACGGCGCGCTGGCGATGTACGCGACGAAGACGCCGTCCCCGTCCGCGGCGAAGAACGACATGGAGGCCACGCTCGCGCAACCCCCCGCCTGCGCCGCCGCGATCAGTGCCTCGGTGGTTCCGCCGCTGAACACGATCAGCCCGAATCCGGTGGCCGGGATGGATCCGGCCGTGATCTGACCGCCCAGCGAGGAGTAGATGAAGATCCTGCTGTCCGGGCTCGGCAGGTCCACGGGCATGACGACCGTGACCGGCGCCCAGACCTCATCGCCCTCGGGTGTGACGGCCGTGATGACCGTGTCCGACACGACGACGACCTCGGTCGCCTCGCGCTCGCCGACCATGACCGTGGCGCCGGTGCCGAAGCCCGAGCCGCGCACGGTGATCGCGGTGCCGCCCGCCCCGGGCCCCTGCGAGGGCGACACGGACGTGATGCGCGGCGGCGCCAGGTACGTGAACGCGTCCACGAGGAACGCCGTCTGCCCGTCCGCGCTCCTGACCGTGACCACGGCCATCCCCAGGTCGCCCTCGGGGGCGGTCACGGTTGCGCTGCTCGCGCCGCTGACGTCGATGTCCGCAGCGAGCCGCCCGCCGATGGTGACCGTCATCCCGGCGGCGAAGTTCGTGCCGCTCACGGTCAGGCGCGTGCCGCCCGCGGACGAACCGATCGCGGGCGTGACCTTCGTCACGGTCGGCGGTTTCTGGTGCGTGAAGGCGCCGGTCAGTTTCGCGCTCTTGCCGTCCGTGTTCGTGACGGTCAGGTCCACCTTCGTCGCGGACGGCTGCTCCGGCGACAGGACGACGACCACGCCGGATGACACGGACAGCACGTCGCCCTCCACGGACCCGAACTTCACCGTCGCGCCGGCGTTGAAGTTCGTCCCCACGATCGTGACCACCGTGCCGCCCTCCTGCGCGCCGGTCGCCGGCGTCGAGGACTTCACCGTGGGCGCCGGGGCATCGAAGTAGGTGTACGCGGCGGCGCGCGTGCCGGTCTGCGTGTCCGGGTTCACCACCGTCAGCGCCACCTTCTGCCCCACCGTCCCCGCCGGCGAGGTCGCCCGCAGCGTGGTGCTGTTCACGTACGTCACGTCCGTGGCGGCCGCGCTCCCGAAGCGTGCCGTGGCCCCGGGGCCGAAACCGGTGCCCGTGACGGTCACCACAGTCCCGCCGCCGTGCGTGCCGGCGTTCGGGCTGAGCGAGGTCACGGTTGGCGCGGGCGCCTGCGTGTACGTGTACGCGCCGGGGAGCGTCGTCGCCTGCCCGTCCACGTCGGTGTAGACCACATCCACGACGCCGGCGACGCCCCACGGCGTGACGGCCGTGGTGGTCGTGCTGTTGGTCGCCTTCACGTTCGTCGCCGCACGGCCGTCGACGCTGACCGTCGCTCCCGAGGCGAACTCGGTCCCGGTGAGGGTGATGGTGCTCCCGCCGATCGTCGGTCCGCTGGCGGGCGAGACGTCCGTGAGCGTCGGCGGCGGGCCCAGGAAGCGGAAGCCGCCGCTGATCGTGGCCGACTGCCCGTCCACGTTAGTGACCGTCACGATCACGTCGCCCGGATCGTGCGGCGGCGTGTCCACGGTGATCGAGGTCGCGGTGACGTTGTTCACCACGCCGGCGACGCCGCCGAAGTCCACCGTGGCGCCGGCGACGAAGCCTGTCCCCGCGATGGTGACCGCCGTCCCGCCCACGAGCGGCCCGATCGCCGGCGTAACGGTCGTGATCGATGGCGCGGGCGCAGCCTCGACGGCGCGCACGGCGACCAGCACCGCCGCCGCCACGAGCGCGGCGAGGGCGAGCGTCCCAGCGGTGCGGCGCGTCCTGGTTCGCATTGCCATCGATGCTACGGAGCGCGGCGCACACTCCCGATCGGGGATCTCCCGCACCGGCCGCCGCGCGAACCCCAATCGGAGCGACGCGGTAGAGTGCGTGTAACCAGCACTGACGGCAGGAAGGGCGCCTCGGTGGTCACGCAGCAGCCCGCAGCCCGCGACCGCGGCGAGCCGCTCAACCTCGCGCGCGCCTGCATCGAGCCGTGGGCCACCGACCCGGCGCACGCCGCGCGGCCTGCGTTCACCTTCGTCTCGGACGCCGGCGACCGCACGTGGACCTTCGCGGAGGTGCAGGCCACCATCGAGCGCGTCGCGCGCGGGTTCGTCGCGGCCGGCCTGCGCCCCGGCGACCGCGTGCTGGTGCGCCTGCCCCACTCGCCGGAGTACGCCTTCGCCTTCCTCGGCGCCACGCTCGCGGGCTGCGTGCCGATCCCGGCGTCGCCCGCACTCACCCCGGAGGAGGCCGAGTTCCTCGTCACGGACGCGGAGGCCGCCGCCCTCGTCGCCACGCCCGGCCTCGCCCTCGACGGGTTCGAGGGCGTCACGATCGGCCTCGACGCGCTGGCGAGCATGGACGGGCCGGGCCCGCTGCCGGTGACGCACGCGGAGGACCCGGCGTACCTGATCTACACGTCCGGCAGCACGGCCCGGCCCAAGGGCGTCCTCCAGGCGCACCGCACCGTGATCGCGCGCGGCTGGATGCGGGAGGCGTGGCAGGGCTTCACGGCCACCGACCGCACGCTGCACGCCGGCACGCTGAACTGGTCCTACACGCTCGGCGTCGGCCTGCTGGACGCGTGGTCCGCCGGCGCCCACGCGCACCTCGTGGAGCAGCCGTTCGAGGCGGCACGCTGGCCCGAGGTCATCGAGCGCCTCGGGATCACGATCTTCGTGGCGGTGCCCACCGTGTACCGCCAGATGCTGAAGTACGGCGACGTCTCGCCCGCGCGCCTCGCTTCGCTGCGCCACGGCCTGTGTTCCGGCGAGGCGCTGACGCCCGCCCTGCTCGCCGAGTGGCAGGCGCGCGCCGGCTCGACGCTCTACGAAGCCCTCGGCATGACGGAGGTGAGCACGTTCATCTCCTCGCCACCGGGCAGCGTGGTGCGTCCCGGCTCGGCCGGCCGACCGCAGCCCGGGCGTCGCGTCGCCATCCTCCGCGAGCGCGCCGTCGATGCCCCTCGTGGTGACGGCGGCGGCGAGCCGGGGCAGACGGACGGCGTAGAGGCGCCCCGGGGCGAGGTGGGACTGCTGGCCGTCCACCGCTCGGACCCGGGGCTGATGCTGGGGTACTGGCGGCGGCCGGACGAGGAGGCGCAGGTCCTCCAGGGCGAGTGGTTCATCGGGGGCGACCTCGCCCACATCGACGAGGACGGCTACGTCTGGTTCGCGGGGCGCGCGGACGACATCATCAAGTCCTTCGGCCTGCGCCTCTCGCCCGTGGAGATCGAGACCGAACTGGCCCACCACCCCGCCGTGCAGGAGGTCGCCGTCGTCGGCCTCGCGGTGGACGCCACCAAGACGCTCGTCGCCGCCGCCGTGATCCCGCGCGAGGGCGTCCCGCTCACCGAGGCGGACCTCGCGGCCTTCGCCACGGAACACCTCGCCGGCTACAAGCAGCCGCACCTGTACCGCTTCGTGGAGTCGCTCCCGCGCACCCGCAACGGCAAGATCCAGCGCCGCGTCCTCGCCGAGCGGCTGATCGAGGAGACACGATGACCCT
>JBBDIC010000087.1:19794-21264 GCA_040880625.1 Dehalococcoidia bacterium
GCCCTCGCCGGCGGGGAGATGGAGCCGCCTTCGATCCTGCGCGGGGTGGTGGAGGAACTCGGCGGCGCGCCGCGGGCGACGGTGCTGGCCGGCGGCGGGCGCACGTCCGCGCCGCTGGCGGCGCTGGCGAACGCCGCCGCCTCCCACGTGCTGGAGATGGACGACCTGGACCGCGCCTCCGTCACGCACCCGGCCGCGCCCGTCATCGCCGCCGCGCTCGCCCTCGGCGAGGCGGAGGGCATCGACGGCGACGCGTTCCTCGATGCCGTCGCCGTGGGATACGAGGCGTGCATCCGCACCGGCGAGGCGCTGGGCACGAGCCACTACGAGCACTGGCACACCACCGGCACGGCCGGGACGATCGGCGCGGCCGCCGCCGCCGCGCGCGTCCTGCGGCTGGACGAGGCGCAGACCGTCGCCGCCCTCGGCAGCGCCGGGACCTCGGCGGCCGGCCTCTGGGAGTTCCTCGCCGACGGCGCGATGTCGAAGCAACTCCACCCGGCGAAGGCGGCGCACGACGGCATCCTGTCGGCGCTGCTCGCGCGCGGCGGGTTCACCGCCGCCACGCGCATCCTGGAGGGCCCCAAGGGCCTGCTGGCGGCGATGTCACGCGACGCCCGACCGCAGGCGCTGACGGACGGCCTCGCGGAGGAGCAGGCGCGCTGGCGCATCGAGCAGGTGTCGTTCAAGTTCCACGCCTGCTGCCGCCACATCCACCCCGCCGCGGACGCCGTGCTCGCCCTCCGCGCGGACGGGCTGGCCGTCGAGGACGTGGAGTCGATCCACGTCCGCATCTACCGCCAGGGCCTCGGGTTGCTGGAGGGCATGGAGCCGGTGACGCCGTACGCGGCGAAGTTCTCGCTCCCGTTCGCCGTCGCGGCGGCGCTGCGCTTCGGCGACCTCGGGCTGGAGCGCTTCACGGACGACTCGATCCGCGACGAGGCGACGCTGGCGCTGGCGGAGCGCATCACCTTCGCGCCGGACCCGGACCTGGATGCCCTCTACCCGGCGGCCTGGCCCAGCATCGCCACCGCACGCCTGCGCGACGGCAGCGAGCGCACGGCCCGCATCGATCACCCGCTCGGCGACCCCGAGGGCCATGTGACGTCCGAGGACCTCGCGGCGAAGTTCGTCATGCTGACCGGCGCGCTGCTGGGCGAGGACCGCGCCCGCGAGGTGGCCCGGGGCATCCTCGACGCCACGCCGGCGCCCTCCCCGACCGCGATCGCGGCGCTGGTGGCTCGCTGAGGGGCCACTGGGGGAAATTCGTCCAAGATTTCTGACAACTTCGGGCCGTTACCGGTTGAAGTGATCGTGCAGTTGGGCGCATTCTGGCGGTAGGCGGGCTGGGGCGGCTCGAGAGGGATTCCATTGACCCAGTTTGGGGGTCGGGCTGCGCTGCCGTACATGGCGGCGCTCGATGGGTTGCGCGCGGTCGCGGTCGTGGCCGTGGTGGCCTATCACGCCTCG
>JBBDIC010000087.1:21364-22944 GCA_040880625.1 Dehalococcoidia bacterium
GCCAACTGGTTCTTCCTGTTCCGCGAGCAGTCCTACTTCGAGACGATCTCCGCGCCGTCGCCCTTCCTGCACTTCTGGTCGCTGGCCGTGGAGGCGCAGTTCTACCTGGTCTGGCCGGTGCTGCTGATCGCCGCGCTGCGCTTCGGTGGCCGCCTCTCTGCGTTCGCCCTCGCCGTCTCGCTGGCGGCGATCTCCACGCTCGTCGTCGCGAGCCTCTACAGCCCCGTCGCTGACCCGTCGCGCGCCTACTACGGCACGGACGCGCGCGTGGCCGGCCTGCTGCTCGGCGCCGCGCTCGCGATCGTCGCCCGCCCCGCCCTCGGTGGCATCGGCGGCCGCGCGATGCGCGCCGGCGTCGAGGCGAGCGGCTGGATGGGCCTGGCGATCCTCGCGTTCATGGTCACGCGCGTCAGCGAGTTCGACCCGTTCATCTACCGCGGCGGCTTCTTCATCGCCTCCACCGCCACCGTCGGGGTGATGCTGGCGGCGTTGCACGGCCAGAACTCCGTGGCATGGGTGCTGTCGCTGCCGCCGCTGCGCTGGGTGGGCGAGCGGTCGTACTCGATCTACCTCTGGCACTGGCCGGTGTTCGTGCTGACGCAGCCGCAACTCAGCATCGAGTTGCGCTCGATCAGCCTCCTGCTGGCGCGCCTCGGCATGACGCTCATCCTCGCCGAACTGTCCTACCGCCTGGTGGAGAACCGCTTCCGCCGTGGCCAGGGCCTGCCGCGCGGCCTCTGGCGCCTCCCGCGAGGCGTGCCCCGCCGCCTCCCGCAGGTGGACCTGGGCGCTGGCCCGCTCTGGCGGCGCGCGTGGGTGCGCCCCACGGGCGTCGTGGCCGCCGGCCTCGTCGCCGTGCTGATCGCAGGAGGGCTCCCCGTGCGCTCCGGCCTCGCGGACGAGATGGCCGCGCTCGAGGCGAGCGTCACCGCACCGCCGGCCGCCACCGCGGACGCAACGCCCGAGCACGACCCCACGCCCGATCAGACCGTCGCGCGGGTCATCGACGACATCGCCCCGCTCCCGGACGACGACGCGTCGGGCGACACCGCTCCGCCGCCCGCGGCCAACGAGGACGCCCCCCCGCCGGCATCGACGCCCGCCGGCACACCGCCGGCGACCGCCACGTCCGAGGCGACACCGGCGATCTCCACGTCGCCCGCCTCCTCGATCTCGTCGCCCGGCGGCGAGGACCACCCGGACGACGACGCGGATGCGGACGCCGAGACCGGCGGCGAGCCCGTCGAGGCCGACCCGACGCCGCAGGCCACGCTCACACCGGACGCCCTCGGCGCGACGGTCACGGTGATCGGCGACTCGGTGATGCTGGGCGCCGCGCCGGACCTGGCGGCGGCGCTGCCCGGCGCGGTGGTGGACGCGGAGGTGGGCCGCCAGTTCTGGTCCGCGCCGGGCGTGATCCAGGCGCTGCGTGACCGCGAGGCGCTGGGCGACGTGGTGGTCATCCACCTCGGCGCGAACGGCCCGTTCACGGACGAGCAGTTCGCGGCCGTCATGGAGGCGCTGGAGGGCGTGCGCGCCGTGGTCTTCGTCAACGTCACCGTCCCGCGCCGCTGGCAGGA